>PLUH01000294.1 GCA_003164825.1 Hyphomicrobiales bacterium | reverse complement strand
TCAGTTGCAGGATGGCATGGCGCTCGCCATGACACGGCCCATGTTGACCCACGATCATCTGCTGCGGTCCGCTGCGCGACAGTTCGTCGAAGGCGATGTCCAGCATTGGTGGCTGCCGCATTCGGGTCAGGGCGTGCGAACCCGCATCTCGGACGATCGTCCGTGGCTCGCCTATGCGGTCGCCCATTACGTCGACGCCACTGGAGACNNACTGGAACGACGGCATGAACCGCGTGGGCGAAAAAGGCCACGGTGAAAGCGTTTGGCTCGGCTGGTTCCTCCACGCGGCGTTGATGGCCTTCATTCCGATCGCCGAGACGCGCCGGGAAACACGCAGAGCCGCGACATGGAGCGCCCACGCCGCCGCTCTGGCGGCCTCGCTCGAAGACGAAGCGTGGGACGGAGGCTGGTATCGGCGGGCCTTCTTCGACAGCGGCGAGCCTCTGGGTTCGGCGCCGGACGACGAGTGCCGCATCGATTCGATCGCCCAATCATGGGCGGCGCTGTCCGGCGCGGCCGCCCGCGAGCGGGCGGCGCGGGCGATGAACGCAGTCGAGCGGGAGCTGATCCGACGCGACGAGGGCGTCGCATTGTTGTTCGCGCCGCCATTTGACAAGACCGCCCTGGATCCCGGTTACATCAAGGCCTATCCGCCGGGAATTCGGGAGAACGGCGGCCAATATACCCACGCGGCCTTATGGTCGGTGATGGCCTTCGCCGCGCTCGGCGAAGGCGACAAGGCGGCTGACCTGTTCTCGTTACTCAACCCCATCAATCATGCGCGAACCCGCTCGGACGTGCATCGCTACAAGGTGGAGCCCTATGTTGTCGCGGCCGACATCTATTCGAGCGCGCCCCATATTGGACGCGGCGGTTGGACGTGGTACACCGGCTCGGCGGGTTGGATGCAGCGCGCCGGGGTCGAGAGCATCCTCGGGCTGCGCGTCCACGGCGCTTACTTGCATTTTGACCCCTGTATTCCGAAAAGCTGGGCGACTTTCGAGATGACGGTTCGCCGTCAATCCGTGCAATACGAGATTACGGTCCACAATCCGGCCGGGGTCAGTCGGGGTATTTGCTTCGCCGAGATGGACGGGGTTGAAATCGCGGAGCGACCCTTGCGACTGCGCATTGTCGATGACGGCGCGGTGCATCGCATCCTCGTAAAATTAGGCTGATCGCCTCGGTGCGCAGATTGGCGCCGCGCCGGGGCGAAACCCGTTCGCTCGTTGATCCCGCGAGCCCACGAGCAAGGCTTATCTTCCCCCACGCTGCTCGAAGATAGTCCCAGTTCTGGGTGATCATCAGCGAAGCGGCGAGTAATTGCGTTCCGCGTGGATTGGAGAAGGACGTCGAGCACCTCGCCCTTTTCCTCGGCGTTGACGGCGAAGCCGCACGCCACTTGGCAGCTTGACGAAGTCAACCTAGAATCGATGGGCGCATCGCTTCTCTGTGGCGCCGTCGAAGATAGGGCTAGCAAACTGAACACTGAAGTCCCCATACCGCCGCGATCGTTTGCCACAGTAAATTTCGTAAATTGAGCGAGGTGGGCGATTTGGCGCGGGTTTGGGACGAGGCGCTGCTCGTCCGCCTGCAACGCGCCGCCTTTTCCTATTTGTCCGAATACGCCAATGACGATACCGGCCTTGTCGCGGATACTTCGCGCCAAGGGTCGCCATGCAGCATCGCCGTGGTTGGTTTTGCGCTGTCCTGTTATCCTGTCGCGGTCCGAAACGGTTGGTTATCGCGTGCGGACGCCGCCGCTCGGACACTCAAAATTCTCAGATTCTTCTCGCAAAGCACCCAGAGCGATGCGTCCGATGCGACCGGGTATAAGGGCTTCTACTATCACTTCCTCGACATGCGGACGGGCCGGCGCGTATGGCGATGCGAGCTCTCGCTGATCGATACGGCGCTTCTGATCGCGGGCGTCCTGGTGGCCGGATGCTATTTCGACGCCGCCGGCGAGGGGGAAATTCGTGAATTGGCCGACGCGTTGTATCGCCGTGTCGACTGGCGCTGGGCCCAGAACGGCGCCCGAGGGCTTTCACAGGGATGGAAGCCCGAGTCCGGCTTTCTCCACTATCGCTGGGAGGGATACAACGAAGCGGCGCTTCTCTATGTCCTAGGTCTTGGCTCGCCGACCTTTCCGCTCACGCCAGTTGCATACAGAACATGGCAGCTGACCTATCAGTGGGAAAACCTGCTGGGCCGGGATGTCCTCTATTCCGGTCCGCTTTTCACGCACCTGTTCTCCCACGCGTGGATCGACTTTCGTGGCATTCGCGACGCATTCATGCGCGAAAAGGGCAGCGACTATTTCGAAAATACGAAGAGCGCCATTGCCATCCATCGCGAATACGGCGAACGCAATCCCTATGGGTTCAAAGCCTATAGCCGCGATTTCTGGGGCGTGACGGCGGGAGACGGTCCAATGCCCTTGCACCGGAGAGACCGCCGCTTCTTCGGCTATATGTCGCGCGGCGTGCCCTACGGCCCTGACGACGGCACGATCGCACCTTGGGCGATGCTTGCAACACTGCCGTTTGCCCCCGAGGCAGCGGTTGCGGGCACGCGCCGTCTTCTCGAAATCTATCCGCAAGTCTGCCGCCAGGACAGATTTTCAAGCGGCTTCAATCCGACGCTGCGGGGCAATGCGGGCGGCTGGCTTTCCGAAGGATGGTACGGACTCGACCAAGGCCTAGTGGCGATGATGATCGAAAATCATCGCACCGGATTGATTTGGGAGATCGTGCGGCATTGCAGCTACGTGCGCGATGGGCTCAAACGCGCTGGCTTTGAAGGCGGGTGGCTCTAGCCATGCAAAATGCCACGTCAAGAGCGAAGCCTGACGAGGAGCAAACCTTCCTCAGCCGTGTACGTCCCGAAGACTGGGAGAACCCCGAGCCCCGGAGCGGCTATGATTTCGCGATCGTGGGAGCGGGGCCAGCCGGACTCGCGGCGGCGGAATCCGCCGCGCGGCTCGGATTCTCCGTCGTCCTCATCGAGCGCAATCGCCTGGGCGGAAACTCGCTGAATGTCGGGTCGGTGCCGTCCAAGGCAATCATCCGCTCCGCGCGCGTGTACGGGACCATGCGGGATGCCGAAGAGTTTGGCGCGCCTGTGGCGAACGAACCGGCTCTCGAATTTGGTAAGGTGATGGCTCGCATGCGCCGAATCCGGATGCGAATTTCGGAACACCATTCGGTTCACGGACTGGCCGAGCTTGGGATCGACATTTTTTTCGGTTCTGCCCGATTTGACAGTACGGACGCGCTCCTCGTCGGCGACACGCGACTGCATTTCAAGAAGGCGCTGATCGCCACTGGCGCTCGACCCAGGGCGCCCGACATTTCGGGTCTCGATGAGACCGGCTATCGCACGAGCGCGACGATCTTCGAGCTGACCGCCCTGCCGAAGCGCCTCGCCGTCATCGGCGGGGGGCCGCTGGGCTGCGAACTGGCGCAAGCCTTTTGCAGGCTGGGTTCGCATGTCACGATCGTGCAGAACGATGCGAAATTCCTTCCCCGCGAGGAACGCGACGCAGCCGAGATTTTGTCCCGCTCCCTCGCGCGCGACGGCGTGGAGATTCGCCTTAACACCACAGTCGTCGGGGCGCGGCGAGACGGGGGCGCCAAGACTCTGCATATCGTCAATAGCGGGAACGAAAGCGAAATTCAGGCCGACGAAGTCCTGTTGAGTATCGGCCGAGTTCCAAATGTTGAGGAGCTTGGCCTTGAATCCGCAGGTGTGGATTTCGACACTGACCAAGGCATCAGGGTCGACGACTTTCTATGCAGCACAAATCCAAACGTTTACGCCGCCGGCGACGTCTGCCTGGAGTTGAGATTCACCAACGCTGCGCAGTCCTCGGCCTGCATGGCAGTTCAAAATGCCTTGATGAAAATGCAACAACGGAAAAGCGGAGCGACCGTACCCTGGTGTACTTATTGCGATCCTGAGATCGCGCATATCGGCTTGCACGTTTGGGAAGCGCGCCAGCAATCGATTCCGATTAAGAGTTTCACGGTGATGATGCACGATGTCGATCGCTCAATCACGGATGGTCAGAACACCGGCTTCGTCAAGATCCACACCGCGGAGGGATCTGACAGAATTTTGGGCGCGACCATCGTCGCCTCGCGGGCGAGCGAACTTATCAATGAAATGGCGGTCGTCATGAACGCTGGCATCGGCATGAAAGCCCTGGCCGCTGTCGTGCACACTTACCCGGCGCAATCCGAGGCGATAATGCTCGCAGCGCAAGCGTACAAGCGATTTGATGAGGCGGCTGAAATGGAGGTCCGACGGGCTGGCTCCGAATAGCCGCTCGGTCGATCAGACTGTTCGACTGGAAGGACGGGGCAAGGCCAAGGGAGAAACGCTATGTCGCTTAAGGGCGGGGTCGCGATCGTCGCTGGCGGGAACAGCGGGATCGGTATGGCGATCTCGGTCGGTCCCGCAGAGGCCGAGCCCAGCATCTTCGACCGACTGCCACAACCCCTATGAGCCACCCGGCCGGTGCGCGTGGTGGTGGGGTCAATGAGGTGCCTCTATCGGCGCGGCATAATCGTTGAGGCGTCGTCGCCGCGAGGCGGCGGCGGATTCGCGTCGTTCCCGGGCCCAAGCGAAAAATGGGCTGAGATCGCGCAAATCATGAGCATCATCACGGCGAATGCGCTCAATGCCATGAGAACCTGCGTCTCGCGTAAGCCCCCTGCCGTAAACGCGCTGTCCAAAGACCGAACGTCGAGAGCCTTGCCCTTTGGCAACAACGCAACGAGATCCGCGATCCTCCTTGAGGGGATGGCGTCCGCCGTCGCGCCCGGCAGCGCTTCAATCAGCTCGGTCAACCGCGCGGCAGCCGCATCCCTCGGCATTCGGGCAAGGCTCGTTGCTTCTTGCCAGGGATCGACATTGAGGCGCGAGAACGCGGAAAGGACGCTGAGCCCCGTTCCGTTTCGATCTTCGCCAATCGACGCGGCGAGGAATTTGTCGAATTCCGGCTCGATGAGTGGCGACAGCGCGGCATGGGTCATATCACTACCTCTGCCTTTTCGCTTTGCTCCGCGAAGCGGTCACAAGCCGGCGGCGTTGCGAGCGCCCTTTGAATCGCTTGCTCCAGATCCGGCACACGGAAGGGCTTTTGAATGAAGACAGCGTCAGGACCTGACGGCATCCCTCTCACCGCCTCGCCCGTGACCAAGACATGCGGCACGAATCTGCTTCGAACGATCTCTTTGACCGCCGCGATGCCGGTTGCTTCGCCCTGTCCGACGTCAACGATCATCAGATCCGGGCGCCAATGGGAAGCGGCGGCCGCCGCATTGGCGACATTGCTTTCCACAGCGCAGACCGTGTGGCCGAGACCCTCGAGCGTTTCCGCAAGCAATCCGCCGATGATTGCGTCGTCTTCTACGACCAGAGTGCGTAGCGCATTCATCGAACAACCTCCCCCACCCGCGCCGTCCTCGTTCACCCAGACAGCGACACTGTCGAGCGACCTCGATCCGACCGCATCAGCTCCCGACCTAACAGCAACGCTCTTGGTCGCGATCGGCCCTGTAGCAGTTGCAAGACTGAGATGCGTACGAAGTATCCCGCCGGGTCGCGGCGCGCCGGCCTGAAACGATGCGAGAGCCAACCTGATCAGATCGCTTGCTGAAGAGGATTGGCTCACCGCCGAAACACGCGAGCGCCGATATAGCCGATGGCGACCGCCAAGCTCAGCACAAGAAAGGCCTGCTTCTCAATGAAAAGACTGACCGCCTTGTTCGACTGGCCACCTTCCGCTCCCGCTTGCCGGCGTAGGCTCCGCACGGGCGGTTCAATTTCGCCGGCGGCGGTCTGAACTGTGGTTGTCTCTCCACCTTTCATGTGCTCGGTCAAGCTCGCGACATCGCGCTTCAACGCGACGAGATCCTGACGAAACAGGGCGATATCGGAATCTGCGTTCGTCGATGCGCTCATGGGCGTTCTCTTTCACCCTCGCGAAACCGTTCAGCCGCGACGATGCAGAGACGACTATGATCGAAGCGTCACGGTCGGGGAAGATTCGGAAAGTACTCATGCCGCTATCCGCGTCGGGCGAAATCTGTCTTCTTCGAAACAGTTCGCAATTGACCTCGAATTCTGATACTGGTCGTTGTGCGCTCCTGTGGAGCGGCGCCCCTCGAGAAAACTTACAGAATGCCTGGAAGTCATCGGCATCATGCTAAGGCGGATCGACCGCGTTGGCTTCAGAGGCCGCTCTCCGCCAGCGGGCGCGCGGATTTTCCGATCGTCGCAATCGGCGCTTCGGCTGGCGGGCTTGACGCCTGCAGGAAGCTTTTGGACGCGCTTCCGACGCCCAACGGCATGGCCTTCATTATCGTGCAGCACCTCGACCCGAGCCACGACAGCATGATGGTGGATCTGCTGGCGGGCCATACTGCGATGCCGGTCCTGCTGGCGATTGACGGCATGAAAATCGAATGCGAGCGCGTCTATGTCATTCCTCCCGGCGTCTATCTCGCGGCCGACGAAAAGGCGGCGTTGCGGCTTTCGAAACCGCAAGCCCGGCACGGCGCCCGGCTTCCTTTCGACTTCCTGTTGAATTCCCTGGCTCGCGAGCATGGCGCGCGCACCGTGTGCGTGGTCCTTTCCGGAACCGGGGCGGACGGCAGTCTTGGCTTGAGAGCGGTCAAGGAAAGCGGCGGTCTCGTCATCGCTCAGGACGTCAGTGAAGCTGACTATGACGGCATGCCCCGAAGCGCCATCGCGACGGGCGCCGTGGATCTCGTGCTCCGCACCGCAAAGATCGCTGAGGCGCTGGTCGCGCGCGAACGAGGCCGCGTCTTCGTGCCCGAACGGAAGAAATCGTCCGCGCAAAGGTCGGTGGAGGATTTGCTGCCGGACATTATCGCTCTCCTGCGCTCGAAGACGGTTCACGATTTTGGTCTTTACAAGCACGGCACTCTCGAGCGGCGCGTCGAGCGGCGGATGGCGTTGGCGGGGGTCAAAACCGCCGCCAGGTATCTCGACCTCTTGCTTCGCGACGCCAACGAACGCGATCAGCTGTCCAGGGATTTGCTGATCAATGTCACGAGCTTCTTTCGGGATGCCGCCGTTTTCGAGTTTCTGGGCCAGAGCGTTATTCCCGACCTTGTGCGCGATCACCCACTCGACCGGCCGCTGCGAATCTGGGTCGCCGGTTGCAGTTCCGGTGAAGAGACTTATTCGCTCGCCATGCTTTTTCGCGAGCAGATCGACGCCTCGAAGCGCGACGTCAAACTGCAAATCTTCGCCAGCGACGTCGACCCGGACGCGGTGGCGACCGCTCGTGAGGGTCTCTATCCCGACTCGATCGAGGCCGATGTCCCGCCAGAACGACTGGCCCGGTTTTTCTCCAAGGAGGATCGCTTCTACCGGATCTCGGCCGAGCTGCGCTCGAGCGTCGTGTTCACGGTGCATGACGTGCTCGCCGATCCGCCATTCGCGCGTCTCGATTTCGTTTCCTGCCGGAACCTTCTGATCTACCTTCTGCCGGAGGCGCAGGCCAAGGTCATCTCCATCATCCACTTCGCGTTGCGCGGAGGCGGCCTTCTGCTGGTCGGCGACGCCGAGACGGTCGGGGTGGCCGACGGTCGGTTCGCCGTCATTTCGAAACCGCAGCGCATTTACCGCCGCGTCGGCGGCGCTCGACCGGGCGATTTCAGTCCGTCCTCGAGCGCCGGCGACAGCGCCCGCCTGCGCGCGCGTCCCGGCCCGGCGGCCACGCCTTCGCCCCAGATCGAGCTTGCCGAGCTTTGTCGACAGATGGTGCTGGAGGCCTATGGCCCGGCTGCGGTTCTGATCAACCGCAAATTCGAATGTCTCTACTTCCAGGGGCCCGTGGATCGTTATCTCAAGGTCATGCCGGGCCGACCCGTCAATGATATTATCGCAATGGCGCGCGAAGGCGTGCGTACGAAGCTGAGATCCGCCGTTCAGCGCGCACTTCACGAGAATGCGCGAATCGTCATGCCCGGCGGCCGGACAAAGGGGGGAGCAGGCTTCTCGTCATTCAGCGTTGTCGTCATTCCGGCGCCGCGCGGCCGCGAAGAGCTGTTGCTGGTCTGCTTCGCCGAGGAGCCGGAGCCGCAAGTCGGCCGAAGCAGCAGCATGGCGCCCGCTGACGTTCCTCGGGTCGTCGAACTCGAACGGGAGCTCGAGGCGGCAAAAACCGAATTGCAGACCGCTGTCCGCAACCTCGAGATCTCGAGCGAAGAGCAGATGGCGATCAACGAGGAGGCGCTGTCCGTCAACGAGGAATATCAATCGACGAACGAGGAGCTGCTTGCGTCCAAGGAGGAGCTTCAATCGCTCAATGAGGAACTGAACGCCCTCAATAGCCAGTTGCAGGAAACGCTCGAGCGACAGCGGACGACCGCTGACGATCTGCAGAACGTGCTTTACAGCACCAAAGTCGCAACGATTTTCCTCGATACGCGCTTCAACATCCGGTTCTTCACCCCGGCGACGAGAGCGCTCTTCAATGTGATTTCGAGCGATCTGGGCCGCCCGCTCGCGGATCTCAAGTCGCTCGCGGCCGACGACGCTCTCCTGGACGACGCCCAAACCGTCGTCAGGAGTCAGACGCCCCTTGAGCGCGAAATCCAGGGGCAGGACGGTCACTGGTTCGTGCGCCGGATCATGCCCTACCGCGCCAACGGCGAGAAGGCCGAAGGCGTCGTGATCACCTACGAGGACGTAACCGAACGGCGGCGCACGGCGGATGCGCTCACCGCCGCCAAGCGACAGGCGGAACTGGCGAGCATCGCCAAGTCGCGCTTTCTCGCGGCGGCCAGCCATGATCTGCGACAGCCACTGCAAACGCTTGCCCTGCTTCAAGGCTTGTTGGCCAAGAAGGTGGTTGGGGAGAAGGCCCAGAAACTGGTCGGGGGCATCGACGAAGCCTTAGGCGCCATGACGGGAATGCTGAATACGCTGCTCGACATCAACCAGATTGAAGTGGGCGCCGTTAAGCCCGAAATCGCCGACGTCCCCGTGAATGAGGTGTTCGACCGCCTGAGGGAGGAATTGACTTATCACGCCCAGGCGGCCGGCCTCGCGCTACACATGGTTCCGTGCGCACTGTCAGTTCGGAGCGATCGGCGTCTGCTCGAGCAAATGATCCGCAATCTGATCTCGAACGCGCTGAAATATACCCAGCGCGGCAGGGTGCTCGTCGGGTGCCGCCGGCGCCAGGGCAAATTGCGCATCGAGATCTGGGACACCGGGATCGGCATCCCCGAGTCCGAGTTGAAGTCGATCTTCGACGAATACCATCAGGTGGACAACGCCGCCCGCCAGCGGAGCCAAGGTCTGGGCCTCGGGCTCTCGATCGTCAAAAGCCTGGGGGAACTGCTCGGTCATCCGATTCGGGTGCGGTCGCTGCAAGGAAAGGGGTCGGTATTCTCGATCGAGGTCCCGCTCCAGCCAAATGGCCATTCTTCAGCGGCTGATCGTCGCCCGCACGTCTCTGACGACGCACCGTCGCAAACGGCGCCGCGCACCGGAGCGATCCTGATCATTGAAGACGACCCGGAAGTTCGAGAGCATCTCAAGCTGTTCCTCCACGAAGAGGGATATGCCATCTCGACGGCCGTCGACGGTCCCGCTGCTTTGGAAGCGGTAGCGCGCGGCACGATGCGACCAGATCTTGTCCTTGCGGACTACAATCTGCCAAACGGCCTGAATGGCGTTCAAGTCGCGCAGAAACTGAGCCAGGTGCTCGATGGGCGAATTCCATTCATCATTCTCACCGGCGATATTTCGACTGAGACCCTGCGCAATATCGCCCTTCACGACTGCGTTCATCTTAATAAGCCGGTCAAGCTCGGCGAGTTGACGCGGACGATCGAGAAACTCCTGGCCAAAACGTCCGACCCGCACGTCGCGCCTCCTCGCCACGCTGCTGCGGCGCTGAGCGTTTCGGACAGCGCCAGAATCATCGTCGTCGACGACGACGACCTGGTTCGTGAGGCGATACGCGCCGTGCTGGAAGACGATGGCCGGGTCGTCGAAACCTATTCGAGCTGCGAGGCGTTCCTCGAGGGCTTTCATCCCGACAAATCCGCGTGCCTGCTGATCGACGCCTATCTGCCCGGAATGAGCGGGATCGAATTGCTCGAGAGGCTCCGCAATGACGGTCATAGCTTGCCGGCGATCATGATCACCGGCAACGCCGATGTGTCCATGGCGGTTCACGCCATGAAATCGGGCGCGCTCGACTTCATCGAAAAGCCAATCGGCCGCGAGGAACTCATCGCAGGCATAGAGCGGGCGCTCGAACTGTCGCGCGACTCGGGAAAGTTGCTGGAATTGCGAGAGTCAGCGTCAGCGCACCTCGCGGGTCTCACGATCCGACAACGCGAAGTGATGGAAAGGGTGCTCGCGGGCCAGCCGAGCAAGAACATTGCCGCCGATCTCGGCATCAGCCAGCGCACCGTCGAGAACCATCGCGCCGGCATCATGAAGAGAACCGGATCGAAGTCGCTGCCCGCGCTGGCCAGGTTGGCGCTTCTGGCGGCGGGCTGAGCATAATAGCCGTCGATCGCGCTTCAAAAAGCGGCGCGTTCGCGCCGTCAACTCGCGAGGATATGGCCAAGGGCCGCGAGCGGACGAATGCGATCACAGACGATTTTGGTCGTCGCCAAAATTGGCGCTGACAGGATCGCGCCAGGGACGCCCCACAGCCAAAACCAGAACACGAAAGAGAAGACCACGAGAAACGGATTGAGCGTGAAACGTCTGGCAAGAAGCATAGGCGTCACCGTCTCACCTTCGATCACATGGATGGCGCCATAGAGCGCCGCCGGCAACAGGGCTTGCCAGGTCGAAGTGATGGTGAGCGAGCCGGCGAACAGGAAAATGAAAATGGCTGCGGCGGGCCCTAGAATCGGCACATAATTGAGAGTGAAGGCGACCGTCCCCCATAGAACAGGATCGCCGACTCCGGTCGCCCACATGACAAGGGCGGTCGCGGCGCCGACCAGCGCGTTCATCAGGGTGATCGTGAGAAGATAGGCGGAAATATCGCATCCGATTTGCTGCGAGATGTCGACCGCCTGCCGCTTGCTGGCAAACCTGGGCAAGACTTCGACCAGCCGCCGGAGGAAACTGTCCCCCGAAACAAGCAGGAAATAGAGAAATATTAGCGTGGTGAACAGCCCGCTCGCGAAGCTTCGCGTCCCGGCAAAGACGCTCGACAGAATCGCTCCGCCATCCAAAGGCCCGGCCGAGCTTCGCTGCGGGCCCGCGACGCCGAAATTATTGGCCGCCGCTAGAAATGTTCGAAGTGTATTGATAGGAGCATCGAGAAAGCTCAGCCGCTCCTGAATGCGAGGAATGCTCTCAGGCAGCTTGGCTATCCACGCTTCGGCGGGTCCGGACACGGCGGCGCCAAGTCCGACAATCGTCGCGATCACGACAAGTATGAGCAGAAGAGCCCCCAGCGCCCTGGGCGCCCGCAATCGCTCGAGTGCGCGCAAGGCCGGCTGCATCAGCAGATTGAGCATGACCGCGAAGATCATCGGCAAGACGATGTCACTGGCCACATAGGCCGCCGTCAACATCAAGAAAACAAAAATGCCGCCGAGAAAGAACGTCTTCGCGTCGGACGGCAGCGGCATATCCGCTAATAATTCCTCGGGCGCTTCAATCTCAAGCTGTTGATCTGAATCCGACATGGCGAAACTCCAGATCGACGCCACACAGCTTTGGCGGGGACCCCACGATCATCGTCTCGCAGTCGCCCCAATCCATCCGGGTTGGCGTCCCATATGATCTCGCCCCGCTTACCGCCCTGGAAGGAAGTCGCGCGCGGCGCGAGGAGTGACCCCGCGCGCCCGATTTACCTACCGGCCCAGGAGCCACCACACGACAAGCACAATCAGGACGATGCCGAGGACGCCGCCGAGACCGGCGCCCCCGTATCGGCCGTGAGCATAATATCCCCCGCCGCCGCCGAAGACGAGGATCAGGATTATGACAAGGAGAATTGTGCTCATATTTCGGCCTGTGGGCAGGTGAGAGTCGTCTGGAGCGACGGGCTTTACGGTTTCTTCGCTGCGTCGCGCATCGCGTCGCTCAGACCGCCGACGGCGTTTTGAATCTTGCCGACGGCCTTGTCGGTCTTGCCGTCGCTCTGCAGCTTGGCGTCGCCAATAGCCTTGCCGACGGCCTCTTCGCCGGCGCCTTTGACTTCCTTGATCGAACCGGCGACTCTGTTCTTGTCCATGACTGCTCTCCGTAGCGCGCTGCGAAGACGCGTGACGGCTTTGGTGGTGAGCCATTCGCGTCTGGCATTGAGACGGTAGGGGAGAAATTCGAGCGAGGGCAGCCTCGGAAAGTACTTACTGGCGGACCGATCAACTTCCCCACGTCGCGAACATGCCAATCGCTGCAACCGCCATTGCCGCGGCGGCTAGCCAGCCAAGAGCCTTGAGCAAGGGCTGCAGGGCGAACTCGCCCATGATCTGTTTGCACGAAGCCATCAGCATGATTACGATCATGATTGGAACCGCAGCGACTCCGTTTATGGCCGCGCTCCAGAACAAGGCCCTGATCGGATCGAGCGGCGTAAAGTTCAGAATTGCGCCGATTGAGGTGGCTAACGCGATCGTGCCGTAAAATGCTCGCGCGCGGCCAGGGCGTTGGGCCAATCGGGTCCCAAGACGTCGCGAAACGTCGGCCATTTCGATTGTTTGACGCCCAGGTCAGACGGCGCGTTCACGGCAATCTACTCGAATGGCTCTCCTTGATTGCGTCGATCACCGATTGAGGGTCCGCCGGTCGAGCCATCGCTTCGGCCAGTTCATCGATCCGATTGTGGAGGTCGGGGCTATCGTGGCGAAGCTCCTCAAGTAGCGCGACCACCTTGGCGATCTTTTGCTCGCTCAAGATCGTCAGCTCCAGATTGAGCAGCTCGCGGCGCTGGGTAAGGCGATCGTCGCCTCTCTGCGTGGTGAGGATCAGTATGACCAAATAGAGGGAGGTTAGCGACGATGCTCCCGCCAACCATGCGAAGGGAGGCGGGTCGGGCGCGCGATAGCCAAGCGCGAGGGCGAAGCAGTTCAGGCTCATCCAGCCGACGACGAAGGCGGTCAGCGTTGCGATGAAGCTGGCGCGGCCCAGTAGCGATGTGATGCGATCGACGGTGCGCTGATGGTGTGTGGCGTTGGCGCGGTGCTCGGCGTTGAGCTCGGCAATAGACTGGATAGTCTCCTCAATATGGAGCGGAAGGATCGATGATGCAGCGTCCGTGTCAGGCACTTGCCATCCTCTATGGCGGAAACCGCGCGTCGCCTCGGATCAGGATCGCGGACTATGCGCGTGGTAGCCGCCGCCCAGGAGAATAGCCAACAATATGATGGGGAGAAGCGCGCTCATGGCCCGCCGTCCCACCCGATTCAGCTCGCTACGAGGAGGCCCGCGGACTTCATGGCTTCCGCGTCGCGCACCGCGGCGTTCAAGCCGCTGCCATAGTTCTGAATCTTGCCGCCGGCCTTGCCGGCCTCGCCGTCGCTCCGCAACGTGGTGTCGCTCACAGCCCACCCAATGGCGTCTGTCGCGGCGCCTTCGACTTCCTCAATCGAACCGGCGGCTCTGTTCTCATCCATGGCGGGGCTCTCCTTGTGTATCGCCCAGACGCACGACGGTGCTTGCATCCGGGCCATTCGCGTCTGGAATTAGGACATTAGGGGAGAGGTTTGACAGCCGGCAGCCTCGGAAACTACTTACTCCCGGCCGCCCACTTCGGCGACGCAGGATTGAGAGATCGGATTGGATGACGGCGAGGCGCCACGGCCTCCGATAATCCCGTCGCTGCTCTTGGCAAGCCCGATCAAGCTTGTCGAAAGAGCATCGAGCCTGGCCGGAGGCGTTCCCCGACGATCGAGGCCATCAACTCGGCCGACTGCGTTTTCGCCAGACGGCCGTCGCTCGTCAGAGCCAAGCCAATGCACGCGCGGAGGTCTTCGGCGCGGACAGGCGTCAGGTCGTCGTCGGGCTCGGGCAATGAGCGGGCGTCCCCGATCCCAGTCTATCGTCGCCGCGCCTCGCGCCTGGAAGTCCCGCGTTCAGCGCCTATATCGACGAGCAACGCGCTGCGCTGGCCCCGAACAGCCCTCAGCGGCGCCACCCGCACCGGGCGAAGGCCCGTGGCATCCCCCCGCCGCCGGCCCTCCGCTGAGGGCACGTCGCCGGCTCGCGATCGCCTTGTGAGCCGGCGACACCTTCGCCTCGATCGTCGCGTCGTGAGTTCGCCCGGCGGGGAATATAACGCTGGCGCCCCGCTCGTGATCTTGATCGGCCCCGGCCTGGGGCGCGCTTTATTGTCGTCTGGCGCGCCTGCGCGACCCCTGCGCGCTCAAGTCGTCAATTCTCGACAGGAACATCTTCAAGATCGGCGAGGCGTTCGCCCGGTGATAGCCGATCACCAGATCCACGGCCGGTTGATCACCCTCCAGACGGCGACTGACGATGGACGAGGGCAGGTAGTCCTCGATGGATATCGGCAGCAGCGCCACGCCCCGCTCCGACGTCACCAGCGAAATCGCCATGGCGAAATTGTCGATCTCGAAACGAGGCGCGATCTCGACGCCCGATCGCTTGAGATACCCGTTGACGGCGCCGCGCAACACGCGGGGGATCTCGGAGATCCCGATGAAGGTTTCACCGACAAGATGACGCGGATCGAGGGCCTTGCGCGCCGCAAGCCGATGATCGCTCGGCAGGATCGCGACGAGCGGCTCTTTCGCCACCAACTTATATACGAGGTCGGGATCAGGTTCCGGACGAAGAAAAGCGATATCGATCTTTCCGCGCGCCAGATCGGCGGCGAGCGTGGTCGAAAACCCGCTCGAAACCCTGATTTCGATATTGGTCAATTCGTCGCTCAGGATGCGGGTCGCGCGCGGCAGCCACGCAACCTCCTGCCCGGTCAGGAAGCCGACGGCAAAGATCGGCTTCGTCGGCTGCGCGGCGCGGCGCGCGGCCTCCGCGGCCGCCGCCGCCTGCGTGAGCGACAGCCGCGCATGGTCAAGGAACGCGCGTCCAGCCGGGGTTAATTCGACTCCACGCACGCTCCGGCTCATGAGCGGGACGCCGACCTCGCGCTCGAGGTCGCGAATTTGGCGGCTGAGCGACGGTTGCGCCGTGTGCAGCCGCTTCTCGGCGGCGAGCTTCAGGCTTCCAGCCTCGGCGACCGCGACGAAATAGCGAAGGTGCCGCAGCTCCATTGCGCCTCCTATATCTTCCAAGCATAGCGCTCAGCTTACAAAGTCGTTTTCATCAGAGCCACCGCTATTTAGAATCGCGGCTCGAAAGGGGTTTCTGCGAGAAGCCGAGCCCCAAACTGACTGAGACACAGGCCGTCAAGGTTCGGGGTCGTGCTCAACTTTTTGAGCATACGGCGTTCTTCCTGGGCCTCGGCGGCCGACCAGAACGCCAAGAACATTCACGAAAACTCAGAAGGATAACCACAGTGTCGAAGAAACTCGAAGGCAAGATTGCGTTCGTCACCGGCGGTTCGCGGGGCATCGGCGCCGCGATCGCCAAGCGTCTGGCAGCCGAAGGAGCCAAGGTGGCGATCACTTACGCCAAGGGCGCAGACGCCGCGGCGTCGGTCGTCAAGACGATCCAGGACGCCGGCGGGAAGGCGATCGCAATTGCGGCGGATTCGACCACCCCCGGCGCGGTCGAGGCAGCGATCAAGAAAACAGTCGCCACATTTGGCGGGTTGGACGTGCTGGTGAATAACTCCGGCACGGCCATTCCCAAGAAGTTCGAGGAGACGACGCTCGAGGAATTGGATCGCGTGATCGACATCAACATCCGTGGAACTTTCATGTCGACACAGGCGGCGCTGAAGCACATGAACAATGGAGGCCGCATCATCTCGATCGGCTCATGCGTCGGCGAGCGGATGATGACTCCCGGTCTCGTGTCCTACGCGGCCACCAAGGGAGCCATCAAGATGTTTACCCAAGGGTTGGCCAGAGAGGTCGGGGACAGGAGCATCACGGTCAACAACATCCAGCCGGGCCCGATCGATACCGATCTCAATCCCGCCGCCGGCGAGTGGGCGGTCCCCCAGAAGGCGCTCACGGCGCTTAATCGCTACGGCAGCGTCGACGATATCGCGGCCTTGGTGGCGTTCGTCGCCGGTCCGGAATCGTCTTATATCACTGGCGCCAGCCTGACGATTGATGGCGGCACCAACGCGTAGTTCCATGCGAGCCAGCGGACGCGCCGCCCGCTAAAGCTCGGACTCGATGGCCCCCAGCACCCGGTAGCGCATCTCGCTGTCATCGCCCGCAAGCGAGATCACGAAATGCACGCGCCCGTGACCTGAGGTGTCCGCGTAACCGGCGAGCGTGCGGACCCCGTCCATGGTGCCGGTCTTGTTCAAGCCGCCGTCATGGCCGTGGAGAAGGTCGGCGTGGGGCGCGAACAGCTCAAGCACTTTGGCGAGACCGCGGGCGGTGAAGCGGTCGTCGCGGCTGATGCCCGAGCCCTCCTCGAGATGGAAGGCGTCAGCGAGGCCGTGCGCGGCGAACGTCTCATTGGCGACTTTGAGCGACTTCTCGAGGCTGACCGGCCCGCCGAGGCGCCGGCCGCCGATCTCCAGGAAGATCTGGTTGGCGGTGAAGTTGTTCGAATCGAGAAGCAGCTGGGCGAGGATTTCCGAGAGCGGGCGCGACTGCCGGTGAACATAGATCGGCTCCAGTCCTTCAGGCACGGTTCCGACTGAGACTTTGCCATGGACGGCGCCGCCGGCTCGCTCGATGAAGGCGCCGATCAGCTCGCCGGCGTATTGGAGGCCGACTGCGGGGTCCTGGCCGAGGCTTATGCGGCCCTCTCCGTCCGGCCCCTTGGCGCGGAAGAGAGCGATCGCGAGCGGCGTGATCGGCGTCTGGGCCTCGGCGGAGCGCACTTTGGCGCCGCTGCGCACGGCGTAGACGGTGTTGAAATTCACCGCCAGCGCCGAGTTCAGCGCGTCGTAGGCTATGACATCATCCTCGATGCCCGGGATGCGGAGGTTCGCAGGATAATAGCTGCCGTCAACCACGATGCCGGTGAGCGGCGCCTTGCCGATCTTGGCGACGAGATCTTTCGCCAGCGGCGCGAGCTCCTCCGAGATCAGGAACGGATCGCCGCCTCCGCGCACGTAGAGCACCCGCTTGTCGTCGAGGTAGAAGCGGGTCTCGAAGCGGTAGTCCGCGCCCAGGACCTCCATCGCGAGCCAGGCGGTGACAATTTTGGCCACCGACGCCGGGACGAAGGGCTCATCCGCATTCTGGGCCACCAACTCCTTGCCTGCGGCGTCCACGACGAGCACCACCGCCGACGGAGCGAGCGCCGCGACTTTCTCCTTGACGCCGGCCAGGGCGGGGGTGGGTAGCGCGAGCAAAGCGAGGGCGAGCAAGCGGGACCACATGGCCGCGCCAGCGCGCCTATCGCGCCCGGCTGCGGAACCAGGCGAAGACGAGCACTGCCAATCCAATAACAAGCGCGCCGAGTCCGTGGTTGAAGTGGGGCTTGGCGGAGCCCGGTGCGAAGCCAGGCACAAAAGCAGGGAGCTCGCCCGCGGGGGTCAGCCAGTAAAGCGCAGCCAAACCGATGAACGCCAGCCCGACAATGACTGCCACCGCAACAACGATCGATTTCATGCCCTTGGCCCTCCTGCCCGTGCTGTCGCCATGCCTTCCTTAGCCGCACTCCCGCCTGCCCGCCACTCGTGAACGCGATGCCGGTCCCTGCGACGGCCGGAACGATCCGCGCGAGCGATCACTGCCTGAAGACGCCCGCGTCGCTGAGCGGGCGCCCCGCATAATTTCGTCAGACCCGTCCCTCTCCCGTCACCCGCCAGATCACGTCGCCGACATCATCCGCCACCAGGAGCGATCCGTCGGGGCCGAGAGCCACTCCGACTGGCCGGCCGTAGGACGATCGCTCGTCGGCCGAGAGGAAGCCGGTCAGGATATCGCGCGGCGGTCCGGCCGGACGGCCATCGGCGAACGGCACGAACACGACCTTGTAGCCGGCGAGCGTGCTGCGGTTCCAGGAGCCGTGCTGGCCGACCGCCATGCCCTCGGGAAATCCGGGCAGCGCGCCGGCCGGCAGCCAGCAGAGACCGAGCGAGGCAGTATGGCCGCCGAGCGCATAGTCGGGCGTGATCGCCTTGGCGACCATATCCGCATCCTGGGGCACGCGGTCGTCAACCGTCCGCCCCCAGTAGGAGTAGGGCCAGCCATAGAAGCCGCCGTCGCGAACCGAGGTCAGGTAGTCGGGAGGCGTCTCGTCGCCGAGGCCGTCGCGCTCGTTGACCGCCGTCCACAGCGCGCCGGTCCGAGGCTCCCAGGCGAGGCCGACCGGATTGCGCAGGCCGCTGGCGAAGATGCGGCTTGCGCCGCTCTTGAGATCGAGCTCGTAAATGGCCGCCCTCCCCGCTTCGGCGGCCATGCCGTCGTCGGCGATGTTGGTGAGCGATCCGACCCCGGCGTAGAGCTTCGTCCCGTCCGCGTTCGCGAGCAGGCTCCGCGTCCAATGCCCGTCGGTCTTGAACGTGATCAGCTTGCGCCCCGGCGCCGCGATGCGGCTCGAGCCGGCGGCATAAGGAAACGCGACCACGCCGTCGGTGTTGCCGACGTAGAACGTGTCGCCCACAAGCGCCATCCCGAACGGCTGGTTGAGCCCGTCCAGGAACACGCCGCGGATCTCGGCGACGCCATCGCCGTCCTTGTCGCTGAAAAGAGTGATCCGGTTCGGGCTCGGGCCGACGGCGGCGGCGCGCTTGAGGGTGCTGAACATCGCGTAGTCGAAAAATGACTTGACCGGCACGGATTCCATCAACGCCTCGGCGACCAGCACTTCGCCGCCGGGCAGGACGTGGATCCAGCGCGGGTGCTTGAGGCCGCTCGCAAACGCATTGACCTTGAGCCCGGGAGCGGCGACCGGCATCCGCCCCTGCGGCCACCCTTTCGCGGTCGGCATTTTGAGGGTGGGAATGGCGCCCTGGGGTCTCGCCGGCGGGATCGTCGGCCTGCCGCCGAAGGTTGGCTGGGGCGCTCCCTGCGACCGCCGGAACCAGATTGCCGTCTCGCCGACCAGTTCGGCCATTCGTGAGACGACGTCAGACAAGGCCATTGCAACTCTCCCCCGCGCCTCGCCTACGTTAGCGAGAATCAACCTCCGCTGGAACCGATCGTCCGAAAGGTGATGGAATAACGATGGTGGTCAAGTGGCGGAATGCTGTGCTCCCAAACCGTCCGCGACGGTCCGGAGAGCAGATAGGCCGAGCGCGGTTCGACAGTCAGCGAAACGCGATCCCAGCCGTCCCCTCTTTTCCGCCGGAAGCGGAATGTGCAGGGGGCGAGCAGCGACACCCCGACCACCTCGTCGAACTGGGCCTTATCCCGATGCCACCCGATGCCCGCGCCGGGGCGGTATTCGTTGATGAGCACCTGCTCGAAGGCTTCCGCCGGGCGGCCAAAAGCCTCGGCGATCTTCTGCCGCAAGGGTTCGAGAAACGACGGCAGCGGCGGCGCCTCGACCACCTGCCGGCTGCCATAGTCGTAGCGAAAGCCAAACCCGACAACCTGGCGATTGGCCTGATAGCCGTGAAAATCAAACGGCTTGAACGGCAGAGCGGCGAGTTCGCGCGCCAAGCTCTCCTCCTGCCCTAGCGTCAGCAGGTTCGCAGAATAGCGAAAGCCCTCCGGCGATGGCTTCGGGGAGCCGAATAGATCGTCCGGGCCACTCGTCGACCGGAGTTGAACCTTGCGGCGCGTCACAATATTCATTGCCGGGTTTAGATAGGCGTTCCGCAACTCCGGACAACCCCATTTGGGCGGGATGAATTGGTTTCGATTGTTGGGCGGGAACGGTGGGAGTGAGTGGGACGCCCGAGCTGCGATCATCCCGTCGAGACCATTCTGTTTGGCCGCGCCAACCCGCCTCGCGCCCGATAATCTGCGCAATTGAGCGGAGAGCCGGAAGGTTCCGGCTGGAGGCTAGCGTGCGGCAATCCCGCCTTCTCGCGCCGGGCCTCGCCTTGCTAGGTCCTGGCCCAAAGGCAAGGTCGTTGACCGTCCGCGCGCCAAGGTCGGGGCAGACCGAGCGAGGCCGGCGATCAAAACCCGACCCGGTCGCCGCCCTTGAGCGCCAGGATTTCGCGCGCCTCGTCCGGCGTCGCCGCGTCGAGGCCGAGACCTTCGATGATCCGGCGCACCTGCGTCACCTGGCTGGCGTTCGAGGGAGCGAGTTCGCCGGCGCCGATCCATAGGCTGTCCTCGAGGCCAACCCGGACGTTGCCGCCCATCGCCGCCGCCATCGCCGCGATCGGCATCTGGTTGCGCCCGGCGCCCAGCACCGACCAGCGATAGAGGTCGCCGAACAGCCGGTCGGCGGTCCGCTTCATGTGCATCACGTCCTCGGGATGGGCGCCGATGCCGCCGAGCAGGCCAAACACCGTCTGGATGAAGAGCGGCGGCTTCACCAGGCCTTCGCTCAGAAAATGGTGCAGGTTATAGAGGTGGCTCGTGTCGTAGCACTCGAATTCGTAGCGCGCTCCGGTCGCATCTAGGGTCTCAAGAGCGAAGCGGATATCTTTGAAACTGTTGCGGAACACGAGGTCGCGTGACGCCTCGAGCGCCTTCGGCTCCCAGTCGTGCTTGAAGGTCTTGTAGCGCTTGAGCATCGGGTAGAGGCCGAAGTTCATCGAGCCCATGTTGAGCGAAGCGACTTCGGGCCGCCACCGCTCGGCCGGCCTGACGCGCTCCTCGATGGTCATGCCAGGCGCGCCGCCGGTCGTCAGATTGACGACGACGCTCGAGGATTGCTTGATCACCTTGAGGAACGGCTCGAACGCCTCCGGGCTCTGGTCGGGCCGGCCGTCGTTCGGATTGCGGGCGTGCAGATGCACGATCGCCGCGCCCGCCTCCGCCGCCCCCAGGGCCGAGGCGGCGATCTCCTCCGCCGTCACCGGCAGATAGGGCGACATCGACGGCGTGTGGATCGAGCCGGTGATGGCGCAACTGATGATCACTTTTCGCTTGGCCATGGCGTTCCCCTGGTTTCGGGCTCGGCTGGACTGAGGCTCGGCGACTTGGCGGCGGTCGTCAACCCGGGCCTCGATGCGATTCCGACCCGAAGGCCAATGCTCGCGCTCGGCTGACGCCAAGAGTTGCGACTCGTCGCGAACCGACGTGCCGCGGAGTTCAGTCTGGAACGGCGTTGCGGCGGCGCATCCGTAGGCTGCGGGTCACGGCAATTCCGCAGGCCCCGCGAAGATCGTCCGCCCTCGAAACCGGCGATACCCCGCTCACCGATACTCAATCGCCCCAACTTGCCCAGACTACCGGCATCCGGTACTATATTTGGCGTGCGATACGAGTGGGACAATCGCAAAGCCGCGGCGGATCTTCGCAAGCACGGTGATACTACGCGCGCGAGCGTGAAACCTGGCGGCGCCCTGCCGCGGGGCCACCTCCGCTATCACAACGATGCATGAGCGGGAGCAGCGCCCGGACCTCGATGATCGGGAGCAGCGCGNNGAGCGGGACCCCGAAGGCATGCGGCGACTGCTCGCGGATAGCGCGGCGTGAGCGAAAGCCATTGCGGACCCTGACATGAGACTGCGCTCGCTTCTCTTCGTTCCGGGCGACTCCGAGCGCAAGTTCGCCCGCGCCAGGGACTGTGGCGCCGACGCGCTCATCCTCGACCTCGAAGATTCCGTCGCGCCGCCGCGTAAAAGCGCCGCCCGCGCCCTGGTCGCGAGCCTGATTGACGACAAGCCGGACCGCGCCTGGTCCTGCTTCGTGCGCGTCAACGCCCTTGATACCGGGTTCACGCTCGACGACCTCGCGGCGGTCGTCAAGCCCGGCCTCGACGCGATTCTGGTCCCCAAGACCAACGGGGCGACCGATCTCGAGTCCATCGGCGCGCGCCTCGA
>PLUH01000006.1 GCA_003164825.1 Hyphomicrobiales bacterium | reverse complement strand
GACCTCGCCAACAATCTCTTCCGCCGGTCGCCCGACGAGGTCTTCCCGAAGGGCTGGGAAACCCTTGGGGGGGAGCTCGAAGAGCTCGTCTCGCCGGCCGAACTCACAAGCCTCGCCCGCGTCACTCAATATGCGCATTTCACGCCTGAATTCATTGTCCGCTTCATCTGGCGCGCATTGAGCCGCCTGGGCTTCTTCGGCGGTCGCGTGCTCGAGCCTGGTTGCGGGACCGGCCTCTTCTTCGCCCTCATGCCGGAAGCGCTGGAGGCCAAGACGACGCTGACCGGCGTCGAAATGGATCCCATCACGGCGCGGATTACAAAACTCCTCTATCNNCCGAGGACTTCACCAAGGCGCGCATCGCCGAGACTTACGACCTCGTCATCGGCAACCCGCCGTTCAGCAGCCGCACCGTCCGCGCCGACGATCCGGCCGGCCACCTCAGCCTGTCGCTCCACGACTACTTCATCGCGCGCTCGATCGAGCGGCTACGGCCGGGCGGACTCGCGGCCTTCGTCACAAGCCGCTGGACCATGGACAAGGCCGATCCGACGGCCCGCACGTTTCTCGCCTCCATGGCCGATCTCGTCGGCGCGGTCCGCCTGCCCGAAGGCGCCATGCGNNCGCCGTCCGCCTGCCAGAAGGCGCCATGCGCGCGACGGCCGGAACCGACGTCGTCGTCGACATCCTGTTCTTCCAGAAGCGCGGACCGGATGAGCCCGCGAAGCCCACCGGCTGGATCGACCTCGCCGAAGTCATCGCCGCGCAAGACGGGGACGAAGCGATCTCGATCAATCGCCACTTCGTCGAACATCCGGACGTGGTCCTCGGATCGCACGCGCGGACCTCGAGCGCCTATGGTCCGACCTACACCTGCGAGCCCCTTCCCGGCGGACAGGAGTCCCTGATTCAGGACCTGCTCGCGGCGCTCCACACGCTTCCCGCCGACATCTATGTGACCCCGCCGCCGGCGAAGCCCGGGCTCTAGCGCTTGGACGCGTTCGTCAACCTCGTTGCGGAGCAGGTCGCGCGAAAGATCGCCGAGGCAAAAAAACAGGCCGAGNNAGACCATCTGCGTCGGCACCGCGGCCGAAGGCGCGACGATCAAGGAGGGCAGCTACCTCGTCGTCAAGGACAGGCTCGCCCAGATCGTCGACGGCATGGCCGTCGCCGTTCCGATCCGCAACGGCAAGGGCTCGGACGGCATACCGGCGAGGCATGCGCGCATCATCCGGGGCCTCGTCCAGATTCGCGACGCCGTTCGCGCCGTCCTGCGCGCCCAGGAAGCCGACCTTCCCTGGGGCGGAGCGCAGGTCCGGCTGCGCGGATTTCACGCGCATTTCAAGCGGGAGTTCGGCCCGATCAACCTGACGACGATCAGCGAGACCACGAGCGCAGACGGCGAGGTCCGCGAGACCGTCCGTCGCCCGAACCTTCAGCCCTTCCTCGACGATCCCGACGTCTGGCTCGTCGCCTCGATCGAAGACTACGACGTCGAGACCGGCGTCGCGAGATCGGGCCCGATCTTCACCGAGCGGGTGCTCCATCCTCCCGTCACGCCGGAGGTAACGAACGCCGCCGACGCGCTCGCGGTCGGGCTGCACGAGACCGGAATCGTCGATCTCGAACGCGTCGCCTNNCGGCGTCACGCGCGAGGCGGCGATCGCGGAGCTCGGGAACCGCATATTCCTCGACCCGCAGGCGGCCCGCTCGGGCTTCGAGGCCTGGCGGACGGCAGACGCCTATCTCTCCGGCCCGGTCCGCAGGAAGCTCCAGATCGCCATCGACGCCGCGTTCGAGGATCCACGATTTGAGCGTAACGTCGAGGCGCTCAAGGACGCTCTGCCCGAGGACCTGAAACCCTCGGAGATCACGGCCCGGCTCGGTGCGCCCTGGATACCATCCGACGCCATCGCCGCGTTCTGCGAAGAGATCCTCGGCGTCACGACCCGCGTCTATCACACGGTCGAGATCGCCTCGTGGACGATCGAGGTCAGCGCTTTCCTCAGAAACCCCGCCTCGACCACGGACTGGGGCACGCCGCGCAGTCACGCCGGCGAACTCGTCTCGGACGCGCTCAATTCCACCCTGCCGCAGATCTACGACACCCTTATCGAGGACGGCGTCGAGAATCGCGTCCTCAACGCCGCCGACACCGAGGCGGCGAAGGACAAGCTCGCCAAGATCAAACAGGCTTTCGAGGCCTGGATCTGGACCGACACGGAGCGGGCCGATCGGCTCGCCAAGATCTACAACGAGCGGTTCAACAACCTCGTGCCGCGGCGCTTCGACGGATCGCATCTCACGATCGCCGGCGCATCCAGCGCCATAAAATTCTACGAGCACCAGAAGCGCGCCATCTGGCGCATTCTCTCGGCAGGCTCGACCTATGTCGCTCACGCCGTCGGCGCCGGAAAAACCTTCACGCTCACCGCTGCGGTCATGGAGCAGAAACGGCTCGGGCTCATCACGAAGCCGATGATGACCGTGCNNGAGTTCCTGCAACTCTACCCGACCGCCAATATCCTCGTCGCCGACGAGACCAATTTCGTGAAGGACAAGCGTCAGCGCTTCCTCGCGCGAGCCGCGACCGCGAACTGGGACTGCATCATCATCACCCATTCGGCGTTCAAGTTCATCTCCGCGCCCGCCGATTTCGAACGCGCCCTCATCTCGGACGTGATCGGCTCCTACGTCGATCTTCTCCACCGGGTCGACGCCGACGACCGCGTCTCGCGGAAGCGCATCGAGCGGATGAAGGAAGGCATGGAGGCGAGGCTCGAGGCGCTGAAAGCCCGCAAGGACAACCTCTTGACGATCGCCGAGATCGGCGTCGACCAGGTCATCGTCGACGAGATGCAGGAGTTCCGTAAGCTCACCTTCACCACCAACCAAAGTACGCTGAAGGGCGTCGATCCGGACGGGTCGCAACGCGCCTGGGACCTCTTCGTCAAAGTGCGGTTCCTCGGCTCGAAGCGCGCGCCCATGCGGGCGCTGATTGCCTCCTCCGGCACGCCGATCACCAATACGCTCGGCGAGATGTTCACCATCCAGCGGTTCTTCCAGCCCGAGATGCTCGCCGAGCGCGGCATTCAGGAATTCGACGCCTGGGCCGCCGCCTTCGGCGAGACGACCACGGACCTCGAATTGCAGCCCTCGGGCCTCTACAAGCCGGTCACCCGGTTCGCCGAGTTCGTCAACATCCCTGAGCTCATCGCGATGTTCTGCGACTTTGCCGACGTCGTCCTGCAATCGGAGCTTCGACAGAGTCTCAAGCTCCCGAAGATCGCTGGCGGCCAGCGCCAGGTCATCGCCGTTCCCGCGAGCCCCGCCTTCAAGGCCTACCAGAGGGTTCTGGCGCAGCGGATCAAGGCGATCGAACAGCGCCAGCGCAAACCGCAGAAGGGCGACGACATCCTGCTTTCGGTCATCACCGACGGCCGCCACGCCGCAATCGACCTCAGGTTCGTCAACCCCGAGCAACCGGACGAGCCCGAGAACAAACTGAATACGATGATCGCCAAAGTCTTCGAAATCTGGCGCAAGACGTCCGATCGCCGCTACTTCCGTTCGGACGGCGTACCGGACCCGATCCCCGGCGCGACGCAAATGGTCTTCTCCGACCTCGGAACGCCGTCCGTCGCCGAGGCTCGCGGCTTTTCCGCCTATCTCTGGGCGAGGGAGAAGCTGATCGCGCTCGGCGTACCCGCGTCCGAGATCGCCTTCATGCAAGACCACAAGCGCTCGGCCGCCAAGCAGCGCCTGTTCAACGACATGAACGCCGGCAAGAAGCGGATTCTCATCGGCTCGTCCGAGACCATGGGCACCGGCGTCAACGCCCAAAGACGGCTCGTCGCGCTCCACCATCTCGATGTGCCGTGGCTCCCGTCCCAGGTCGCCCAGCGCGAAGGCCGGATCGAGCGCCAGGGCAACCAGAACGACGAGATCGCGCTCTGCGCCTATGCGACCAAGGGAAGCGTCGACGCGACCGGCTGGCAGACGCTCGAGCGCAAGGCGCGCTTCATCGACATGGCCATGTCCGGCGATCCGTCGATCCGGCGGATCGAAGACGTCGGAGCGCAAGCCAATCAGTTCGGTCTCGCCAAGGCGATCGCATCCGGCGACCAGCGCCTGATCCAGAAGGCGGGCCTCGAGGCCGAGATCGCCCGCCTCGAGCGCCAGCGGGACAATCATTTCGACGAGCAGATCGCGATCCGCCGCAAGATCGACCGCCTTGGCCGCGAGGCGGACGAGGCGCGGATGCGCATCTCTCAGATCGAGGCCGACATCGAAAAGCGGNNGTTCGAGATGACGGTCGACGGCAAAGCGTTCCGAGAACGGAAGGACGCCGGCGCGTTGCTCCTCATGCATGTCCGCAAGGCCGAGACCGAGAAGCCGTTCAAGCCGCGAAGGATCGGCGCCGTCGGCGGGTTCGATCTGCGTCTCGGCCGGGACATGTTCGGCTGGCCGGCGCTCCTCATCGCGCTGACCGGGCGCGACGAAGCCGTCAGGTGCGGGACCGACCTGACCCCGCTCGGGCTCATCTCCCGGCTCGAGTACGCGCTCACACGCTTCGAAGCGAACCTTGCCGAGATGAGAAGCGTGATCGCGCAGGCGGAGACATGGGCGCCGTCGCTCCGATCGCGCCTCGGCGTTCCCTTCGCGCTTCAGGGCGAGCTCGACGACAAGCTCGCCGAGCTTGCCGCGATCAACGCGTCTCTCGCGGCCACGACCGCGGACGCAGACCCCGATCCGGTCGCCGAAGCGGCCTGATCCCTTCCTCCATCAATCCAAAAGGAAATCGCTATGCTCTCCGCAGCGCTCACGCGCGTCTTGACCGCGCCTGCCTTCGTCGCCGCCGACTTCGTCCCGACCCAATGGGACACCGCCGAACAGAAGGCCAAATTCGCGAAGGCGCTCTTGACGTTCGTAGCCCAGGACTTTCCGCGGTCGAAGTTTCATGAGGGCTTCTATCGACGACTCTCGAACACGTTTGGGCACATAGCCAACTGCAATTCAGCCGGATTTTACGAGCGCTTCTTTCGGACTGCCGAGGACAAGCTCGAATTCCTTGAGCAGTGCGTGACATGGCCCTGCCACGGCGATCCGACCACCACCTATTCCGACGTCGAGCGCGCCGTCGTTGCGCGTCTCACGCAAAGCCAGATCGTCGCGATCCTCAGTTCGCAAATCATGGGTTGTGCGCACGCGACGGGAGCTCGCGCTGCTGTCGGAGCTCAAGGCTCGCTACGAGCCGATCGCCGCGGCNNCCGCTGAGATCCCGGACCTGTTCGGCTGATCCCTCGCGTGGGCCGCCGCGAAGCCCGGCGGGTGAGCCGAACGGGAATCAGAAATCAAGAAGCGAGAAGGGCCAACGAGCACGGCCGCGCGTCCGCCGCAAAGGGTGGGTTCGGCCGGCCGCTTCGCTGGTCCGGACCGAATCCCGGCGCGTTGCGCCGCCTTTGCCCCGGTCCCGCGCCCGCGTTCTGGGGGTCCGCGGTTTCGCAGACACCTGCCGAACCAGAAAGACCAGGAGCAAAGACCATGGAACAGACAATCGAACTGCGCATCGTCGATCCCAAGACCCTGATTTACGCCGACAAGCGAGACCCGCGGCAGGTCCCCGCCGATCGCCTGTCCGACGCAGCCCTCAGGGCCAACAGCAATGCGATCGGATTCGTTCAGCCTCCGCTCTTCTCCGAAGAGGAGGACGGGAGCGCCGGCGAAAACGGCCTGCGGGGGCTCAGGCTGCACATTCCCGCTCGCCTTCA
>PLUH01000264.1:13422-30023 GCA_003164825.1 Hyphomicrobiales bacterium | reverse complement strand
GCCTTGTCGCCGGAAAAGCTGCGGCCGACGAACGAGGCGCCGAGCCCGATCGCCATCCCGACGAGATCGATCGGCTGGTCGAGCGCGCCGGCCCCCTTCTTGCTCTTCGAGCCGCGGTCGGCGGTGGCCGAGAACTGNNGCGAGTACTGGCCCTTGGTCAGCCCGTAGACGCCGTTGTTCTCGACGATATAGACCATGTTGACGCCGCGCCGCATCGCATGGGCGAACTGGCCGAGCCCGATCGAGGCGGTGTCGCCGTCGCCGGAGACGCCGAGGTAGATGAGATCGCGATTGGCGAGGTTGGCGCCGGTCAGCACCGACGGCATGCGTCCGTGCACCGAATTGAAGCCGTGGCTCTGGCCGAGCATGTAGGTCGGGGTCTTCGAGGAGCAGCCGATGCCGCTGAGCTTGGCGACCCGGTGCGGCGGCAGGCTCAGTTCGAAGCAGGCGTGGATGATCGCGGCGCTGATCGCATCGTGCCCGCAGCCGGCGCATAGCGTCGACATCGAGCCTTCGTAGTCGCGGTGGGTGAAGCCGAGCGCATTCACCGCGATCGAGGGGTGGTGGAACTTGGGCTTGCCGAGATAGGTCACGAGACGCGCTCCAGGGTTTGCGCCGCAGCCGGGCGCCGCAGCCGGGCGGCGATCTCCCGGACAATGAACCGGGCGGTGATCGGCATGCCGCTGAAATGAAGGATCGACCCGAGCCGCGCCGGCGCGATTCCGAGGTCGGTCGTCATGAGCACTTTCATCTGGGCGTCGCGGTTCTGCTCGACGACGAACGTCTGATCGTGATTGCGGACGAATTCAGCGACCTCCGGCGCAAGGGGGAAAGCGCGGATGCGCAACGTGTCGACATGCAGACCTTCTTCCGCCAGCAGCGCCTGCGCTTCGTCCATCGCGGCCGCGGTCGATCCGTAGTGGAGGACGCCGACCCGCGTCGACCTTGCCGCCGGTTTCAGAACCGGACGCGGCAGCAGGCCGCGCGCGGTTTCGAATTTGCGCAGCAGGCGCTCCATGTTGTCGACATAGGGCGCGGCGTCTTCGGTATAGCGGGCGAACCGGTCGCGGCTGGTGCCGCGGGTGAAATAGGCGCCGAGGGTCGGATGGGCGCCAGGAAGGGTGCGGTAGGGAATGCCGTCGCCATCGACATCGTCGTAGCGGCCGAACTCCACGGCGTGCTCGAGTTCCTCGCCGTTGAGCACCTTGCCGCGGTCGAAGCGTCGCGAATCGTCCCACCGGAACGGGGCGCATAGATGCGAATTCATGCCGATCTCGAGGTCGAGCATGACAAACACGAGCGTCTGCAGCCGCTCGGCGAAATCAAACGCGCTCGCGGCGAATTCGAACGCCTCCCCCGGGCCGTCGGGGATCAGGAGCACATGCTTGGTGTCGCCGTGCGAGGCAAAGGCTGAGACGAGCAGGTCCGATTGCTGGGTGCGCGTCGGCATGCCGGTCGACGGGCCGCCGCGCTGGACGTCGAACACCACCACCGGAATCTCAGCGAAATAGGCGAGGCCGAAGAACTCCTGCATCAGCGAAATGCCCGGGCCTGACGTCGTGGTGAACGCGCGGGCGCCGTTCCAGCCCCCCCCGATTGCGACGCCGATGGCGGCGATCTCATCCTCCGCCTGGACGATGGCATAGTTCTTCTTGCCGGTTTCGGGGTCGGTGCGGAAGCTGGCGCAATTGCGCTCGAACGCCTCGGCGAGCGAGGTCGAGGGGGTGATCGGGTACCAGGCGCAAACGGTGGCCCCGCCATAGACCGCGCCGAGCCCGGCGGCGAAATTGCCCTCGGCGAGAATACGGTCGCCGACCGCGTCGCTGCGCCGGACGCGAACGCCGATCGGGCATCGGAAGCGGGACTTGGCGTCGTCATAGCCGATCTTGAGCGCGTGCAGGTTGGCGGCGATCAGCTTGTCCTTGCCCTTGAACCGCTCGGCGATCAGCGTCTCGATCGCCTTGAGGTCAATGTCGAGCAGCGCCGCGAGCGCGCCGACATAGACGATGTTCTTGTAAAGCTGGCGCTGCCTGGGATCGGAATATTCGGCGGCGCAGATCTCGGTCAGCGGCATGCCGAGAACCTCGATATCGTCGCGGGTCAGAAGCTGCGAGATCGGTCTGGTCGAATCATAGAAGAGGTACCCGCCGGACTCGATCGCCGCGAAATCCTGGGCGAAGGTCTGGGGATTCATGGCGACGAGAATATCGGCGCCGCCGCGCGCGCCCAGGCGCCCGGCTTCGCTCACCCTGACCTCGTACCAGGTCGGCAGTCCCTGGATATTCGAGGGAAAGATGTTGCGCGGAGCGATCGGGACGCCCATCCGCAGGATCGAACGCGCGAACAGGAGATTGGCGCTTGCCGATCCCGAGCCGTTGACGTTGGCGAAGCGAATGACGAAGTCGTTTACGGCGTCGATCGGCATGGGTGTCCGGCTTGGGCCATCTCGAAGGTGAACTTCATCATATCCCAGGCGCCGGTCGGGCAGCGCTCGGCGCAGAGCCCGCAGTGCAGGCATAGATCCTCGTCCTTGACCATGACCCGGCGGGTCTTCACCGGCTCCGAGACATAGATCGCCTGGGAAAGATTGAGCGCGGGCGCGTTCAGCGAATGCCGCAACTCGTCCTCGGGCGCGTTGGCCACGAACGAGATGCAGTCGATCGGGCAAACGTCGACGCAGGCGTCGCACTCGATGCATAAGGGGGCGGAGAACACGGTCTGGACGTCGCAGTTGAGGCAGCGCTGCGCTTCGCCGACCGCCTGAATGAGATCGAAGCCGAGTTCGACTTCGGTCTCAATGTTCTTCAGCGCCACCGCGTTCTCGACATGGGGCACCTGAAACCGGCGATCGAGGGTGATGTCATTGTCGTAGGACCACTCGTGGATGCCCATTTTCTGGCTGACGAGATTGGTCAACGGATCGGGGCGCAGGCGCGGATCCTGGCCCTGGCAGAAGGCGTCGATCGAGATCGCGGCCTCGTGGCCGTGGGCGACCGCGGTGATGATGTTCTTCGGCCCGAACGCGGCGTCGCCGCCGAAGAAGACGTTCGGCAGGCTCGACTGGAAGGTGACGGCGTCGACGGCGGGCAGACCGTCGCGGTCGAACGCGACGCCCGCGTCGCTTTCGATCCAGGGAAAGGCGTTTTCCTGGCCCACCGCAATCAGGACGTCGTCGCATTCGATCAAGACGTCCGGTCCGCCGGTCGGAACGAGCAGGCGGCGCCCGCGTTCATCCTTTTTCGCCGTCATCGTCTCGAACACGACGCCGGTCAGGCGGCCCCCTTCATGCATGAACGCCTTGGGCGCATGGAAGTTGAGAATCGCGACGCCCTCGCGCATCGCGTCTTCCTTCTCCCACGGCGAGGCCTTCATCTCGGCGAAGCCGGAACGCACGACGACCTTGACCTCGGCCCCGCCGAGACGCCGCGCGGTTCGGCAGCAATCCATGGCGGTGTTGCCGCCGCCGAGCACCACCACCCGCCGGCCGATCGACGAGACATGGCCGAACGAAACGCTCGCCAGCCAGTCGATGCCGATGTGGATGTGGCCCGGGGCTTCCCGGCGTCCGGGAATCTCCAGGTTGCGTCCGCGCGGCGCGCCGCAGCCGACGAAAATCGCATCGTAGCCTTCGCCGGCGAGGCCCTTGAGACTGTCGATGCGCCGTTCGGCCACGAACTGGCCGCCGGTCGAGAGGGCGTAGCCGACCTCCTCGTCGATCACCTCGTCGGGGAGGCGAAACTTGGGAATCTGGCTGCGCATCATGCCGCCGGCGCGCGAATCGGAATCGAACACCACGACCTCGTAACCGATCGCGGCGAGATCGCGCGCCACCGTCAGCGACGCCGGGCCTGCGCCGACGCAGGCGACGCGCCTGCCGTTGCGTTGGGCGGGCGCCGGCGGCAACAGCGCGGCGATATCCTGCTTGTGATCGGCGGCGACGCGCTTGAGCCGGCAGATGGCGACCGGCTGCTCCTCGAGCCGTCCTCTGCGGCATGCGGGTTCGCATGGACGGTCGCAGGTGCGCCCCAGAATGCCCGGGAAGACATTCGACTCCCAGTTGATCATATAGGCGGCGTTATAGTCGCCCGCGGCGATCTTGCGGATATATTCCGGGACCGGCGTGTGGGCGGGGCACGCCCATTGGCAATCAACGACTTTATGAAAGTACTCGGGGTCGGCGACGTCCGTCGGCTTCACGACCTTTTGCCCTTCTGCCCGTCCCCGGGATGCGTACTCGTCCGAATCCATTCTTACGCCAGCCTTCGGGCAAAACTTCTAAAATCGCTCAGGGAAATGACAAAAGGTCGTGAAGTGGGTAATTCATCGTCAATTCCCCGTCAAGCAAGACCGCTCTGACCCGCAAATGCGGAGATCTAATCCTTAACGCGCGGCCAGGTGTCTGTGATCCGATAGCCCGAAGGCCATGGATCGGCGGGGTCCAGCATATACTGACTCACGCCGGTAATCCATCCGCGGCCGGAAATGATCGGGACAATGGCCGGCCGGCCGGCGATCTTGGTAAGGCGCGCGATGCCGCAGACGAATTCCGAGCCGATGATGGAGCGGGCGCGATAGACGTCGCTTTCCGTCATCAGCCCGCGCGCGCTCAGCGTCGCCATGCGGGCGCTGCAGCCGGTTCCGGTCGGCGAGCGGTCGATCTTGCCGGGNNCTCGGGATGGGAGAAGCCGAACTGCTCGTTGGCCGCCGCCGTGATCCGGATGCCGGTCTCGGCGAGGTCGCGCGCTTCGTCGGGCGCAATGACGAAGCCGGCCGCCGCCGCGTCGACGATGACGAAGCTGTCGCCGCCATAGGCGATGTCGACCGTAAGCGTGCCCAAGCCTTTGACCTCGAGCGGCTCGCCGAGCCGGTCGGCGAACGAGGGCACGTTCTCGATGCTGACGCGCTCGGCCTTGCCGTTGCGGCAATCGGCGACGACCGCGATCAGGCCGCCCGGCGCCTCGAGCGTGAGATGGGTCTTGGGCTCCTGCATCGGCAGGATGCCGGCGTCGAGCAGCACCGTCGCGACGCAGATGGCGTTCGAGCCGGACATCGGCGGCGTATCCTCGGGCTCCATGATGATGAACCCCATCTGCGCCCGCGGGTCCTTGGCCGGGACGAGCAGGTTGACGTGGCGAAAGACGCCCCCTCGCGGCTCGTTGAGCACGAAGGCGCGCAGCGCTCCGTCCCTGGCGATGAACCGCGACTGCTCCCACAACGTGTCGCCCGGCGGGGCAGGGACTCCGCCGACGATCACATCGCCCACCTCGCCCTCGGCGTGGCAGGAGACAATGTGGATGAGTTTGGAGGTGCGCATGGGGGCGGACTTTTGTTCGCATGACCCTTGGATTTGCATTTGCGTTAAGCGAGATCTGTCATCTCTGGCCGATGGCCGTCAACGCAATGACGAGTCGCTTGAGCCGGCATGAAAACGACGCGCTATTTCGACGAGCAGGTTTTACACAAGCGACCGTACATCAAGCGAATGGTGCGAAGCCGCGATATCGGCGCCGTTGCGGCGCGAGAGACAATCGGATGGCCGAATTCGCCATTGGCGACGGATTTTCGACACCCCGGACGGAAAATCTCGTATATTGCGGGTCGTGACCTTGGACGACGGGGAAACGATCCATAACGCCTTCTTCGATCGAAACTTTCGCTAAGGCCGGAGCCATGAAGCTGCACTACTACCCCGAGACCGACAGTCTCTACATCGAACTCTCCAGTCGGCCGGGCGCAGAAACGCGCGAGATCGCGGATGGCTTGAATGTGGACTTCGACGTCGAAGGCCCGGTCGTCGGCCTCGATATCGACGGCGCCTCGAAGAATCTCGATCTTACCACGATCGAAACCGTCGCGTTGCCGATCAAGGCCACTCGAGCCGCCTGAAGCGCCGTCGTCGGTCGAGGGCTCCTCTTCCATCCCCGCCCTATTGGGCATAGATAGCGGCCAATCCCCCTTGAATTCGCGCCCGCATGGGCGCGGGAGAGCGTTATGTCCAAGCCGCGTACGTTGTACGATAAGATCTGGGACGACCACGTCCTCGACACCAAGGGCGACCTGAGCCTCATCTACATCGACCGACATCTCGTCCACGAGGTGACGAGTCCGCAGGCGTTCGAGGGGCTCAGGATGTCCGGCCGCAAGGTGCGCGCGCCGCACAAGACGCTCGCCGTCGTCGACCACAACATCCAGACCACCGATCGCAGGGGCGGTATCGCCGATCCCGAGAGCCGCCAGCAGGTCGAGGAGCTGGCCAGGAACGCGCGCGAGTTCGGCATCGAATATTATGACGAGTTCCACCCGAATCAGGGCATCGTCCACATCATCGGGCCGGAGCAGGGCTTCACCCTGCCGGGGACGACGATCGTCTGCGGCGACAGCCACACTTCGACCCACGGCGCCTTCGGCGCGCTCGCCCACGGCATCGGCACTTCCGAGGTCGAGCATGTGCTGGCGACCCAGACGCTGATCCAGACCAAGGCCAAAAACATGCGGGTCAAGGTCGACGGCGCGCTTCCGCCCGGCGTCACCGCCAAGGACATCATCCTCGCCATCATCGGCGAGATCGGTACGGCGGGCGGCACCGGCCACGTGATCGAATATTGCGGCTCGGCGATCGAGGCGCTTTCGATGGAAGGGCGGATGACGGTCTGCAACATGTCGATCGAGGGCGGCGCGCGGGCCGGCATGATCGCGCCCGACGACAAGACCTACGCCTATCTCAAAGACCGGCCGAAGACGCCGAAGGGCGCCCTTTGGGATCACGCGATGCGCCATTGGGAGACGCTGCGCAGCGACGAGGGCGCCGAGTTCGACCGCGATGTCCGGCTCAACGCCGCCGACCTGCCGCCGATCGTCTCCTGGGGCACGAGCCCGCAGGACGTTGCGCCGATCTTCGGCGCCGTGCCGCGGATCGAGGACGGCGAGACCGAGCAGAAGCGCGCCTCGATCAGACGCGCGCTCGACTATATGGGGCTCAAGGGCGGCGAGAAGATCGCCGACATCGAAATCGATCGCGTCTTCATCGGCTCGTGCACCAACGGGCGAATCGAGGACTTGCGCGCCGCCGCGGCGATCGCCAAGGGCCACAAAGTGTCGGAGCGCGTCAACGCGATGGTCGTGCCGGGCTCGGGCCTGGTCAAGGCGCAGGCCGAGGCCGAGGGCCTGGACAGGATTTTCCTCGCCGCCGGTTTCGAATGGCGCGAGCCCGGCTGCTCGATGTGCCTGGCGATGAACCCCGACAAGCTTAGCCCCGGCGAGCGCTGCGCCTCGACCTCGAACCGCAATTTCGAGGGCCGGCAGGGCTACAAGGGCCGCACCCACCTCGTATCGCCCGCGATGGCCGCCGCAGCCGCGATCGCCGGCCGGTTTGTCGACGTGAGGGACTGGCGGTAGAGGCATGAAAATCGGCGATCTGCTCATTGACGAGAGCGAGATCGTCGAAAGTTTCGTCCGTGCGTCTGGTCCGGGCGGGCAGAATGTCAACAAGGTGGCGAGCGCGGTCGAGCTCAGGTTCGACGCCCGCGGCTCGCCGAGCCTGCCCAACGACGTCGCGGTCCGGCTGATCAAGCTTGCCGGCGCGCGCGCCACCCAGGATGGTGTGATCATTATCTTCGCGCAGAAATTCGCCAGCCAGCCGCGCAACCGGCAGGATGCCCGGGCGCGACTCGCGGCGTTGCTCACGAAGGCGCAGGAGCGGCCGAAGCCCCGGCGCGCGACCCGCCCGACGCTCGCCTCGAGAGCGCGCCGCCTCGACGAGAAGACCCGCCGCGGCGCGGTCAAGGCGCTGAGGCGGACGACGACGGGAGCCGACTGAGCGATGTCGTCGCAGGCGGAAATCGTCGTCGACGGGAAGAACGAGCTCGGAGAGGGCGTCGTTTGGTCGTCGGCGCACGGCGAAGTCCAGTGGACCGACATTCTCGGCCGCCGCTTCTGGACCTACAGCCCCTCGGACGGCGCCACGCGGTCGGTCGCGCTGCCCGACCGGCTGGCGTGCTTCGCGCCGCTTGGCGGGACTTCGCTGCTGGCGGGCTTCGCCGGCGGGCTTGAGGTCTTCGACCTGAAGAGTGGGGCGCGCCGGCCGATCGCCGCCATCGAACCGGACCGTCCGACGACGCGCGTCAACGACGGCAAACTCGACCGCCGCGGCCGGCTGGTGTTCGGGACCATGGACGAGGCCCCCAGCGGCGCCCGACCGATCGGCCAGGTCTATGCTTACGAAGGCGGAACCAGTCCGCGCGCGCTCGTTTCCGGCGTGCGCATCGCGAACTCGATCGCGTTCTCGCCCGACGGCCGGCGCATGTATTTCGCCGACACGCCGACCAAAATCATCCGCTGCTACGACTATGACCTCGANNCCGGACGGATCGACCGTCGACGCGGACGGCTGCCTGTGGAACGCCGAATGGGGCGGGGGCCGCGTCGTGCGCTATACGCCCGACGGGCGCGTCGATCGCGCCGTCGCCTTGCCGTGCTCGCAGGTCACCTGCTGCGCGTTCGGCGGCGCCAGGCTCGACCGGCTTTACGTCACCACGGCGCGGATCGGCCTGGACGCGGCGGCGCTCGCCCGCGAGCCGCATGCGGGCGCGCTGTTCGTCATCGACGCCGGCGTCACGGGCCTCGCCGATACCCCGTTTCCCGCCGCGCGTGCGCCATTCGCGGTTTGAGCGATCCGCTTTGCGCTCTTCCGGCGCCGCCGTCTTTGCGGTTGCCGCTCGCCGCCATCTTCGCCTATAGCTGCACCCCGTGGGCTGGACACGCGCCGATAACGCCTTCGACACCAAATGACCGAAAGGGAGGATGCAATGTTGATTCACCGCGCCAGGGACGCCGGGTTTGCCGTCGGCGTCGCGCTGATCGTCAGTGTGGCGGCCACGTCGGCTTACGCGACCGACCCGACGCCGAAATGGTGCCAGGGGGTCAAGATCGCCGCCTTCCCGGGCGGCCCGCAGGGCGGCGTGTTCGCCAATAACGTCTACAACGGCTTCAAGCAGGCCGAGCTCGATCTCGGGCCGAGCGTGACCTATTATTTCTCCGACTGGGACCCCAACAAGATGCTGACCCAGATCCAGCAGGCGTTGGCGACCAAGGTCGACGGCATCGCCACCTATGGCTTCGGCGGCGAGGCTGCGACGGCGCCGATGGTCGATCAGGCCTTTGCGCAGGGAACGATCTTCACCACCCTCAATACGTCGCTCCCGGAGAGCCAGAAGAAATATTCGGCCAAAGGGTTCGGCTACGTGGGCGCGCCCAACTATGCCGCCGGTTTCGCGCTCGGAGCCGAAGCCGCGAAGCGCGCCGACCTCAAGGCCGGCGACAAGGTGTTCGTCTGGGGCCTGAAGGGCCAGGGCGGCGACCGCGGCCAGCGCACCGTGGGCGTCATCGACGCTTTCACCAAGGCCGGGGCGAAGGTGATCTACCAGGAGATCGATTCGGCGACCAACGCCGATCCGAACGCCGGCACCGCGACGTTCGTCGGCGTGATGGGCGCCAATCCGGGGATCAAGATCGTCGTCACCGACCATGGCGGCCTGACCTCGAACGTCGGCGTCTACGCGCGCGCCGCATCGCTGAAGCCGGGGCAGGTGTTCTTCGCCGGCTTCGACATGTCGCCGAACACGGCCCAGGCGGTCAAAGAGGGCTACCAGAATCTGGTCATCGATCAGCAGCCCTACCTTCAGGGCTATCTCCCGATCCTCAACATCTGCCTGACCAAGAAGTTTGGCTTCTCGGGTCTCGATGTGAATACCGCCGGCGCGTTCGTCGACTCCTCCAACGTCGACGCCGTCGCCCCGCTGGCGGCCAAGGAAATCCGCTGATTGAACCGTTCCTCGAGGCGCGGGACCCGCCGCGCCTCGGCCCCCCTTCAGAGAAAGNNGGCGCCGGCAAGTCGACGCTGGTGAAGATCGTGATGGGCTTTTATCGGCCGGATTCCGGCGGAGAAATCCATTTTCACGGGCGGCGGATCGACGACTGGTCGGTCGCCAGGGCCCGCAGCCTCGGCATCGAGACCGTCTATCAGGAGCGGGCGCTGAGCGAGAAGCAGCCGATCTGGCGCAACATGTTCATGGGGCGCGAGCCGCGGACCCGCTGGGGCCTCATCGACGTCAAGCGGATGCGCTCGGAATCGGCCCGGCTGATGAGCGAGCATATGGGGTTCACTTCCGCCGCGGTGCATCCCGACAATGTCGTGACCACCATGTCGGGCGGCGAGAAGCAGGGCGTGGCGATCACGCGGGCGCTTTATTTCGACGCCGAGCTGGTCATCCTCGACGAGCCGACCATGGGGCTCTCGCTGAGCGAAACCAAGAAGACGCTTGATTTCGTCAGCGGCATCAAGAAGGCGGGCAAATCGGCGATCTTCATCGATCACAACATTTTTCATGTTTACCCGGTCGTCGACCGGCTCTATGTGCTCGATCGCGGCAAGGTCGCGGGCGTCTACGCCAAGAGCGAGATCACGATGGACGAGCTAATCGACCGCCTCTATCGCGTCGCGCGCTCCGGTTCGATGGATTGACGCAAAATGGCGACCGGCGCGATTCCGAACCGTCCCGTCGACAACCGCATCGCGCCGCCCTCGGCCTTGCGCCGGCACGGCAGCCAGCTCGGCATCATCGGCGTCGGGCTGGCGATGTGGCTCGCCTTCGTCGTCGCGGCGCCGGCCGTATTCACCAATCTCGACATCTACCGCGCCTTCGCGCAGACGACGCCGCAATTCGGCATCATTGCGCTGGCCTTGACCTTTGTCGTCATCACCGGCGAGATCGACCTCTCGTTTCCCTCGATCATGGCGCTCGGCACGGCCGCGTTCTGTCTGACCACCGCCTATGGCGGTGCGCCGTGGTGGATCGGCATCGTTTGCGCGCTGGCGACCGGCGCGGCATGCGGACTGCTGAACGGACTCCTGGTCGCCAAGCTCAATATTCCCTCGCTCGTCATCACCATCGGCACCTCGTTCCTCTATCGCGGCCTCGAGCTGGTGCTGATGAACGGCACCGGCGTGCCGCTGACCGCCGACAAATACCCGGCGATGCACGCCCTGCTGCGCGCCTCGGTGTTCGGCGTCCCGGTTCAGACCCTGTGGATGATCGCCATTCTCATCGTCTTCTGGATCCTGCTCAACCGGACCCGCTTCGGCGCCCATGTGTTCCTGGTCGGCGATAATCCGACCAGCGCCCGGCTGATGGGCGTCAACGCCGTGTCGGTGAAGGCGCGCGCTTTCGTGCTCGTCGGCGTGACGGCCGTCTTCTCGGGGCTCCTGACCTCGATCTACGGCTATTATTTCTGGCCGACCACCGGCGACGGTTTTCTGCTCAACACCATCGCCTCGGTCTTCCTCGGCGGCACGTCGGTGTTCGGCGGCACTGGCTCGGTCGTCGGCACTTTCGTCGCCTCCTATATCATCGGCGCAATCAACGCCGGGATCGTCTCGGCGGGCATTAACGCCTTCTATACCCAACTCGCTTTTGGGCTCGTCATCGTGATCTCGGTCGTCCTGCAGACGCTCATCGAACGGCGCATCCGCCGCCAGTCGCTGACCGGACGGTGACTGAAGGCGCGTGGCCCAGATGAAGATCACCGCGGTCAAGACCGTTGTCGTCAATGCGAAGCTGCGCAACTGGATTTTCGTTCGCGTCGAGACCGACGTTCCGGGGCTCGTCGGGCTCGGCGAGGCGACGCTCGAATTCCAGACCCGCGCCGTCGTTGGCGCGATCGAGGACCTCGCGCCGTTGGTCATCGGCGAAGATCCACGCCGCATCGAGCACCTCTGGCAGGCGATGTACCGCTATCCGTTCTTCAAGGGCGGGGTGGTGACCATGTCGGCGGTGTCGGGCATCGACCAGGCGCTGCACGATTTGAAGGCGAAGGACCTTGGCGTTCCGCTGTGGCAGTTGCTCGGCGGGCTCTCGCGCGACCGGCTGCGCATGTACGATCATCTCGGCGGCGGCGACTCCTCCGCGGTTTATGACGACCCGGCGGCGGAATCGTTCGCCGAGAAGGCTGCGCGCTCGCGCGCCGACGGGTTTTCGGCGGTCAAGATTCTTGCCGTCGGCAAGACCGCGCCGCTCGACGGCCTCGCGGCGCTCAAAGGCGCCGAGCGGCTGATGGCGGCGGCGCGCGAAGGCGCCGGCGACGACATGGACATCATGGTCGATCTGCATGGGCGCACGAGCGCGGCGATGGCGATCCAATACGCAAAGGTCCTTGAGCCCTTCCGCCCGTTCTTTCTCGAAGAGCCCTGCCAGCCGGAGGATTCCGAAGGCATCGCCCGCGTCGCGCGCTCGACCCCGATTCCGATCGCCGCCGGCGAACGGCTGACCCATCGGCGCGAGTTCCTGCCGCTCCTGCAGTCGCAGGCGATCGCGGTCGCCCAGCCGGACGTCTGCCATGCCGGCGGCCTGACCGAGGTCAGGCGCATCGCGGCGCTGTGCGACACGTTCGGCGTCAGCATGGCGCCCCATAATCCGCTCGGGCCGATTGCAACCATGGTCAATATCCATCTCGGCTTCGCGCTGCCGAACTTCCTTATTCAGGAAGTGATGCGCGCTGACGTGCCGTGGCGCGACGAAATCGTCGCCGGCGTGACGCCGATCCGCGGCGGCTACGTCGAGCCGAGCCTCGCCCCCGGCGTCGGCGTCGAGATCGATTTCAAGGCGGCCGCGAAGCATCCGTTTCAGGAGGCGCCGCCGATCCAATGGCGCCACCACGACGGCGCGATCGCCGATTGGTGAGAGGCGCCGATGGCCGGACGGATCGAGGGGCAGCATGTCCTGGTGACCGGGGGCGCGCGCGGCATCGGCGCCGCGATCGCCGCCAAGGCGCTCGCCGAAGGCGCGCTCGTTTCGATCATCGATCTCGACGAAGCCGCGGGGCGCGAGCTCCTCCTCGCGCTCGGCGCCGGAAAGCGCGCTTCATTCACCGCCGGCGACGTGCGGCGCGCGTCCGACATCGCCCGGGCGCTCGAGGCGGCCGCCAAAATGTTCGGGCCGGTCAACGGTCTCGTCAACAACGCCGGACGCAACGTCTACGCCGATCCGGTGACGATGACCGAACAGGAGTGGGAGGACGTGTTCTCCGTCGATCTCAAGTCGGCCTGGCTCGCGGCCCGCGCCGTTCTGCCGGCGATGAAGGCGGCGAAAAAGGGCGCGATCGTCAACATCGCCTCGCTGCACGCCGACATGACCTATCCCGGAATGTTCCCCTATGCGGCGGCGAAATCGGGCCTCGTCGGGCTCAGCCGGTCGCTCGCGCTCGAGGTGGGCCAATGGCAGATTCGCGTCAACGCGCTGTCGCCGGGCTACGTCGAGACGGCGCTGGTCGCTGAGTTCTTCGCCCGCAACGATGCGAACCTGCGGGAGAAGGTGCTTGCGGCTCATCCGATGCGGCGCATGGGCAGCCCGGCGGAAATCGCCAATTGCGCCATTTTTCTGCTGTCGGATGAAGCCTCGTTCGTCACCGGCGCCAACTGGCGCGTGGACGGCGGCCTCGGCGCCCGCTTCGCGGGGTGAGCCCCAGCTCCGATCGCACTTTCTGAAGCTTGCCAATGCGGCAGGCGTCGCGGGACGCACTATCGCCGCGGCGCGCGAAGCTCGGCTTGCCGGGGTCGAGGCGCCGGCGCGCTGACCGGCGGCGAAGCGGTCTCAGGTTCGGGTTCTTCACCCTTCAGGGCCGCAAACTCGACCGGATCGTGCGAGCAGAACAGCTTGACGTCGCCCATCGTCAGCCGCGCGAGCTCGCGCAGCCGGACCAGATTGGCGCGCCGCGCCGCGCCGTCGACGCTGAGGAAGCTTTCGAACGCCCGCAAGCCCGGCGGCGCCGCCCTGCCGCCCGGTTCGACCTCGGAACGGTGGAAATAGGCGTCGCCGCAATGGAGGAGCCAATCCTCCGACCTCCGCACCGCGACGCCGCAATGGCCGCGCGTGTGGCCTGGCAGCGGGACCAGGAGAACCTCGTCGTTTGTCGCCGGAATCGCGCGCACCGCCGAGAAGCCGAACCAGGACTCTCCCTCTTCCTCCTCGACCACCGCCCATTTCTTGACCATGGAGATCTGCACGGCGCGATAGCGGCTGCGCTCGAGGAGGCTCGACCGGCTCGAGGCGGCGCGAAGCTCGTCGGCGTAAATGTGGACTGCCGCGCCAGGGAAATCGCTGATGCCTCCCGCATGGTCGAGGCCGAGATGGGTCGGCACGATGTGGCGCACGTCGCTTGGGCGGTAGCCCAGATCCACGACCTGCCTCAACGCGGTCTCGGCGACCTCGAGCCGCGGCCGCATTATGACGTTGAACAGATGTCCGAGCCGCCGCGGCTCGTTGACGTCCTCGACGCCGAGCCCGGTGTCGACGAGGATCAGCCGGTCATCGCCCTCGATCAGGAGGCAGTGGCAGCACAGCGGCGCCGGCGACAGCAGCCCGCCAGCGCCACTGAAAAGTCTCCCGCCAGGCGGACATAGCGACCCACAGTTGAGATGATGAATTCGCACGCGTCCGATCCTCCGACCGGCTGGATTGTCTCAGCCTGTCACAAACCGGGCGGCGGCGTCCATCTACGGCAGAAGCGAGATTGTACAGTGAATTGATGATTCATTAACGCAACTCGTCGCTCTTCCGGAACTCGTCGACGGCCAGACCAGGAAATCCTGTATCGCTCATCTTTCCTTAAGGGAGCCTTAAACGCAAGGCGCCAATTCAAATACAACGAATAGTCAACAGGCAATCAGTTTTGACGATCGTATATGGTAAAAAACAATGGAATCACGAATGTGTTATAATAAAACCTAGGCGCCTTGTGGCTATGCCGTGAATCGACCTCGCCTGGAGTCCCTGTCAGGGGATGGCGCTCACCTGAGATCGAGCCAGAGCGCTAGAAAGGCGTGATCGAATCTCCCGCGAGGAGGCACGGAAGCAGCTCTCTGAACCACAGGGCGGCGCGCCATCCCGCAATAGAAGCAAAGACTTGACCTCTGGCGCCGCGGGAGTCCGCTGCGCGGCGCCCTCCTGGAAATTGGCTTACGCCGCGCCTTCCGCCGCCCGCGCGCGCTCGGCGCGCTTGCGGTCGTTGGGGTCCAGCAGGCTCTTCCGCAGGCGGATCGACTTCGGCGTCACCTCGACCAGTTCGTCGTCCTCGATATAGGCGAGCGCCTTTTCGAGCGTCATCTGGATCGGCGGGGTCAGGCGCACCGCCTCGTCCTTGGAATGGGTGCGGATGTTGGTGAGCTTCTTGCCCTTGAGCACATTGACTTCGAGGTCGTTGTCGCGCGTGTGCTGGCCGACGATCATGCCCTGATAGACCTTGGCGCCCGGATCGATCATCATCGGGCCGCGATCCTCGAGGTTCCACATCGCATAGGCGACCGCTTCGCCCGCTTCGTTCGAGATCAGGACGCCGTTGCGCCGACCCGCGATCTCGCCCTTCCAATGGCCCCAATTGTGGAACAGGCGGTTCATCACCGCCGTGCCGCGGGTGTCGGTCATCAATTCGCCGAGGTAACCGATCAGGCCGCGGGTCGGCGCGAGAAAGACGAGGCGCAGCCGCCCGCCGCCCGAGGGGCGCATTTCGATCATTTCCCCTTTGCGCTCGCTCATCTTCTGCACCACGACGCCCGAATGCTCCTCGTCGACGTCGATCACCACCTCCTCGATCGGCTCGAGAATCTCGCCGTCGTCGCTGCGGCGGTAGAGCACCTTCGGCCGTGAGACGCTGACTTCGAAGCCCTCGCGGCGCATGGTCTCGATCAGGATCGCGAGCTGCAACTCGCCGCGCCCCGAGACGACATAGGCGTCGGAATTGGGGGCCTGCTCGACACGCAGGGCCACATTGCCCTCAGCCTCCCTCATCAGTCGGTCGCGGATGACCCGGCTCGTCACCTTGTCGCCTTCCGTGCCCGCGAGCGGGCTGTCGTTGACGGAAAAGGTCATCGACAGCGTCGGCGGGTCGATCGGTTGCGCAGTCAGCGGCTCAACCTCCTCCGGACCGCACAGGGTGTCGGCGACGTTGAACTTTTCCAGCCCCGCGACGGCGACGATGTCGCCGGCGACCGCCTCCTCGATCGGGGCCCGCTCGATGCCGCGGAAGGCGAGGATTCGCGACACCCGGCCCTGCTCGAGCGTGTCGCCCTGGCGGTCGATGACCTTCACCGGCGCGTTGGTCCGGATCGAGCCGGAGAACACCCGCCCCGTGATGATGCGGCCGAGATAGGGATTGGCCTCGAGCAGCGTGCCGAGCATGCGGAAGCCGCCGGCGCCGACCTTGGGCGGCTCGACGTGCTTCAGCACGAGGTCGAACAGCGGCGCCATGTTTTCCTTCGGCCCGTCGGCCGAAAGCGCCATCCAGCCCTGCTTTGCCGACCCGTAGAGGATCGGAAAGTCAAGCTGCTCGTCGGTGGCGTCGAGCGCGGCGAAGAGATCGAAGATCTCGTTGACGACCTCGCTCGGCCGCGCGTCCGACTTGTCGACCTTGTTGACGCAGACGATCGGCTTGAGGCCGATCTTCAAGGCCTTGCCGACCACGAACTTGGTCTGCGGCATCGGTCCTTCAGCCGCGTCGACGAGCACGATCGCGCCGTCGACCATCGACAGGATGCGCTCGACCTCGCCGCCGAA
>PLUH01000264.1:0-13378 GCA_003164825.1 Hyphomicrobiales bacterium | reverse complement strand
CGATGATGGCGATGTTGCGAAGCTTCATGGACAACAGACGGCTTTCGGCGGCGAATCAAGAGCGAGGGTCCGGCGGGCCCGTTCCCTCGCAACAGAATATGACGGGGTGTCGACGGCGCGGCTTCAATGACTCGCCGCTCGACCATCGATTTGTGCGGCGCAATACACGAAACGGCGGCGGAAGGGAAGGGCGGCGCGGGGCTGGATTTAGCCCAATTGCAAACGCGGGTCAGAGTGCTACGCTTCGGTCCAGAACTGGCGGGCAAACCCATTTGCCGAAGCCGATGCTTATTGCGCAGCAAACAGGATTGGAACGGCGGCCGCTCGGAACCCGATATGCTGGAGCGAGAGAGAAGCGCCGGGTTTCAGCGTCGGCCGCGAACTACAACCGCTTTGGCGGATTGGTCTGACCACAGAGATTGAAAACGAATAGGTTCGAAATCGCGCCAAAGCCTCCAGCGGGAAAGGGAATCGCGATGTTCAATTTTCGCCTCGCCTTTGTCCTCGTCGCCTGCGTGTCGCTTGCCGCTTGCGTGATCGACCCTCCGAGCAGAACGAGCCAGGAGTCTTCGCAGCCCACGACCCTCGCCGGATTCGTGGGTTCTCCCGGTCAGGACATCACGATCCAGGCGGTCGACCAGAACAGCGGCAGCCTCGTCACTTTGGGGACGGCCACTTCTTCGCCTTCCGCCACGCCATACACGGCGCCGTCAGGCACGAGCTACAAGCTCTACCATTGGTCATTCAACGCCGGCGTGCTGGCGGCCAACCTGTGGTCGCCGCAAGAGATCGTCGCCGATCTCAAGACCGCTCAAGGCCATCTCGAGATCTTCGCCTCGGCCGGCGGTCAAAACCTCTACACGTTCAGCCAGGCCGCGCGGGATTCCTGGCTGGCGTCAGGCAAAGACCTTGTCGCCTCCACGCCTGAATATTCGGACGGGACGTCGACCGTGCTGTTCGATCAGGACGGGGTCGGCAACGGCCCCGAGACGCCGTGGGTGACGGTCGCGGGCATGATCTCAAGCTCCCACTCGCCCTACTATTCTCCCGTCGCCTGGAGCGTCGGCTACTACACGGTGGAAGGCGGCAAAAAGATCTATGGCCTCATTTGCTCGCCGACGGAGGGCGGCCCTTACCCGGTGGTCGTCTACAACCACGGAGGAACCGACAGGGGCGATGTCGATCTCGGCGGGACGGATCTCGGCAACGGCGGCGGCCTCACCGGAGTCGTGACCGCGGCGGGTTGGACCAGCCAGCCCTTCGTCGCGACTCCGCTCGCGCCCGGCGGCGTCCAAATCTTCCCCGACAGCCTTGGCCAGTGCCTGGACTGGGCCAAGCGAGGCTGGATATTCGCGACCTCGTCCTATCGTGGCGAGCAGGTGCATATCACCTCGGCGAGCCCCGAGTTTCCTGCTTCGTCCACCTGGACCTCCGACGGCGTTCCCGAACTCTGCATGGGCGAGGTGACGGACGCGATGGCGCTTGCCGATCTTCTGGCCAATCACGCCAGTTCCATCGAACTCGGCAGCACAGCCGAGAAGGTGAAGATCGCCCCGAACGGCAAGCTGCTCATGTACGGCTATTCACACGGCGGCTGCATCACCTACCGCGCAGTCGAACAGGGAGCGCCTGTGACGGCGTTCTCGGTCATCGAGGGCTTCACCGACTTCCGGCTGGCCTACATGAACATATGGAACAACGGCGTCGCCGCGGCGGGGCTGACCTTGGAGCAGACCGCCGCCGCGGGGTCGGGCGCAGGCAAGCCCAGCGCGGCCAATTTTAGCGGCGGCTTCTACTATCCGGACGCGAACGGGGTGATGGGCTATAATTGGCGCTCAGCCCACTATTTCGCGTCGCGCGGCGACTTGAGCATTCAGAAGTTCAAGACGATGCCGATCCTCATCTTTCACGGCGATGTCGACAAAACCAGCGCCAATGGACAAGAGGCGCTCAATCCGGTGTTTCTCGACGAGGCCGCCGAGATCGCCGCCGACATTGGGGCGACCAACATTTTCGTCGGCCCCGGGGGCGCCGTCGCGCCGCCGACGAGCGAGCCTTGCGTCGCCGGCGCCGTAGGAGCTCCGTTCCCCGACGCGAACAACCCGCCCGCGACCGTATCCTGCCCGATCGCGTTCAACCAGATGGACACCGGCGACCCCTGCTTGAGCCCGTCGCCCACCGGGTTTTTCAGCAAGATTTGCCTTGTTTTGAAACTGCCGCTGCCGCCGGCGCCGGGCCAGCCGCAACAGCAGCATTACTTCGTCGTCTACCACAATATGAATCACATCAACGGCGGGCCGGCGATCAAGGAGACATTCAACCGCTTCGCCGAACTGGGCTTCGACCGGCAACCCGGCTGCGACGGCCTTGAGATCGACTGCAACTCGGATTGATGTAGGCGCGCGGGGAGGACGATTAGGACGGAGTTCCGCGAGCCGTTCGGCTGGGAGGGCGCGCCATTGAAAAGGCACAAGCTCGACGCGTCCAACGGCGCGATAGCGATCTGCGAGTCCGAGGGGCCGGGGCCCGCAGTCGTACTCATCCACGGCAATTCCTCGTCGTCGCGGGCATTTTCACGCCAGCTCGACGGACCAGTGGGGAAGCGTCTTCGGCTGGTCGCGGTCGATCTCCCNNGCCATCCGGGCGGTCGTGGACGCGCTTGGCCTCGAGCAAGCGCTGTTCGTCGGCTGGAGCCTGGGCGGCCACGTGGCGCTCGAAATCGCGCCTGATGTTAAAAGCGCGCGTGGGTTCGTGATTTTCGGCACGCCGCCGCTCACGTCCCGGGAGGGGATGGGCGAGGCGTTCCTGCGCAATCCGGCGATGAGATTCGCCTTCCAGGAGAGCATCGACCGTGGCGAAGCGTCCACCTACCTCGCCGCGTTCTTCAGGCCCGGCTTCGCCGACATTCCGCCGTTCTTTCTCGACGACATTCTGCGCACCGACGGGCGGGCGCGCTCCGGCCTTGCCGCCAACGCCGCGACCGGCGGCTACCACGACGAAATCGCGGTCGTGCGCGATCTCAAGGTCCCGCTCGCGGTGCTGCAGGGCGCCGACGAACAGTTGGTCAACGGCCACTATTTCGCCTCGCTGGTCATGCCGACGCTGTGGCGCGGCGCGGTGCAGACGATCCCCGCCGCCGGCCACACGCCGCAATGGGAGACGCCCGAGGCCTTCGACGCGCTCATCGAGGCGTTCATCGCCGAGATGGTGTGAGGCGGGCCAGCCATATTCTTGCCTGAACTACGCCCTAGGCGTAGTTTCGCGTTTGTGGATTTCGAATGGGAAAAAAGCCGAGCAAGGCCGCGGCTGAAGCTTTGGCCGCGACGGACTGGAATAGGATCGACGCGATGTCCGACGCAGACATCGCGCGCCAGATCGCCGCCAACCCGGACGCCGCGCCCGACATGGCGCACGAGATCGACGTACGCGCCATTCGCCGCGCGGTCGGAATGACCCAGGCCGAGTTCGCGGCCGCCTATCAGTTCAGCATCAGGACGGTGCAGCAATGGGAGCGCGGGGCGAAGCGCCCAAGCGGCCCGGCTCGCACGCTATTGCGCGCCATCAAAGCCGATCCCGAGGGTCTGCGCCGGGCGCTCGCAGCCGCGTGAGCGCATCGCCTTGACGGGCGATCGCAAAGCCCGGTCGGTTCACTTCGCGATCGGCCCGTATTTGCCGGCGCTCCACATGTTGATGTCGTAGCGCGGGTCGAGGATGTCGCCCTTGCCGTCGAATTTGACCGGGCCCATCACGGTGTCGACCGGTTTGCCATCCTCGAGCGCGGCGGCGATCTTCGCCGGATCGTCCGACCCCGACCGCTTGATGCCATCGGCGATCGCCTGAACGACGCCGTAGCTGAACAGGGTAAAGCCCTCGGGGTCGTATCCCTGGGCCTTGAATTGCTCCAGCGCCTTGGCCGCGCTCGGCGAACGGCGGGGATCGGTCGGGAAGGTGAACAGCGTGCCCTCGCCCGCTGGCCCGGACATGGCCCAGAACTCGGACGTCGCGATGCTGTCGCCGGTCATGAGCTGGAACTTGGCGCCCTGGTCGGCCGCCTGGCGCAGAATGAGGCCGGCCTCGGCGTGATAGCCGCCGAAATAGACGAAGTCCGCGCCTGCGCCCTTCAGCTTGGTGACGACCGCGGTATAGTCCTTCTCGCCCGGATTGATGCCCTCGAACATGACCTCGGTCACNNTCGGCGATCCACGGGGCGATGAACTCACCCTGCCGGTCGTCCCGCGGGTAAAGGCGCATGATCGTCGCATGCCCCTTCTCGGTCAGCGCCGGGTTCGACGACGCCGGGCTCATCATCAGGACGTTGTTCTCGGCATAGACGTCGGAAGCGGGGATCGACGAGCCGGAGCAGGCGTGGCCGTCGACATATTTGATCTGTTGCCCGACGATGAGATTGGCGACGGTCACCGCCTGCTTCGGGTCGCAGGCGTCGTCCTCGATGACAATCTTGATCTTGCGCCCGTCGACGCCGCCGCCGTCGTTGATCGCAGCGGCCGCGGCCTCGGCGCCGCGCTTCATCTGCTCGCCGATGCTCGCGACCGGCCCGGTCATCGGCCCGGCGACCGCGATCGTGATGTCGTCGGCCAGAACCGGCGCCGATAACGCCAAGAGGCCGAAACCCGTCAGCGACAGAATGATTGTTGTGCGCATGGTCGAGCGCTCCCTCCCGCAACGGCTTCCCAAGGCCGATCGACGCCCATGGCGATACCCGGGAACGGCGGCGATGGCAAACCGGCGCAGCGAAAAGCGCCCCTCCGCCATCCTTTGCGCGCCACCGCATCTTGAGCGTCGGCAGTCCCGAATGCGGGCTCACCCCNNCCCCCGGCGAAGTCCCGTAAGGCGCGGGTCGAGGCGCTCACCGCTCCGTCAGCTTGAGCTCAATGCGCCGGTTGCGGGCGAGCGACTCATCGTCCGTTCCCTGGTCGAGCGGCTGGAATTCGCCGAAGCCGGCCGCGGCCAGGCGGTCCGGCTCGACCCCCTTGCTGATCAAATATTGCACCACCGAGACGGCGCGCGCGGCCGACAGTTCCCAGTTCGACTTGTACTGGCCGCCCCCGCCGATCGGGCGGTTGTCGGTATGGCCGTCGACGCGCAGGATCCAGGGCAGGTCGGGCGGAATCTCGCGCTCGAGGTCGAGGACGGCGGAAGCGAGGCTGTCGAGCGACTGCTTCCCGGCCGGGCTGATGTCGGCCTTCCCCACGTCAAACAGCACCGAGGATTCGAACACGAACCGGTCGCCGACGACGCGGATGTCGGGCCGCGAGCCGAGGATCTGGCGCAGGCGGCCGAAAAAGTCGGAGCGGTAACGGTTCAGCTCCTGAACCTTCTGCGCCAGCGCGACGTTGAGCCGCTGGCCGAGGTCGGAGATCTTCGATTGCGATTCCTTGTTGGCGGTCTCCGAGGCGGCGAGCGCGTCCTCGATCGCCGCCAGCTGCCGGCGCAGCGCGGCGATCTGCTGGTTGAGCACGTCGACCTGGGCCAGCGCCTGAGCCGAGATCTGCTTCTGCTGATCGAGCGCCATGGCCGCCGCCGAAGCCTTGCCGCTGGCGGCGTCGGCATCGACCGCGCCCTCAGACGCCGCGTCCTTGAGCCGCTTCTGCTCCTGTTCGGCCGCGTCGAGCGTTGCGCTCAGGGTCGAGATCTTGGTTTCGTCCGCGCCCTTCTGGGTGCGCTCCAGCGCCAAGAGGTTGGTGAGCTCCTCGATTTGCCGATTGAGCTTGACGAGCGCCTCGTCCTTGCCCGTGACCTCCTGCGACAGGAAGAATTGCGCCAGCATGAACACCGACAGCAGAAAAATGATGACCAGGAGCATCGTCGATAAAGCGTCGACGAAGCCCGGCCAATAGTTCACCGCCTCGTAGCGGCGCGAGCGCGACAGCGCCATGCTTCAACTCCCTGTTCTCCTTCTCCCCGCACGGGGAGAAGGAACTAGCGCGGACTACCGGGTTCCCAGCTCGTCCAGCAGGCGGCGGAGGAGCTTGCCGATATCCTCCTGCTGCACCGCCTGCGCGTCGACCCAGTCGCGAATTTGCTGCTGCTCGGTGCGCATGTGGCTGACCAGCGCCTGAATGCCTTCAGCAAGCGTCGCGATCGCCTTGGCGTCGCGCTGACTTTCGATCGCCGGTTGCGCGCCCTGCGCGATGATCGGCCCCTCCGGCATCGCCTCGGCGAGCGGAGCTGTCTGAACGTGGCTGGCGAGAAACTCCTCGAATTCGGAATAGAACCGATTCTGCGCCTGCCCCGCCTGGAGGTCGAGAAAGCCGAGCACGAGCGAACTCGCGAGGCCGAACAGCGAGGAGGTGAACGAGACGCTCATGCCGGAGATCGGCGCCGAGAGGCCGGTCTTGAGCGCGTCGAACATGCTCGCCGTATCGACCCCGGTCTTCATGCTGTCGATGACGCCGGCGATCGAGTGCACCGTCTCCAGGAGACCCCAGAAGGTGCCGAGGAGGCCGAGAAACACCAGAAGCCCGACCAGATAGCGGCTGAGCTCGCGTCCCTCGTCGAGCCGGGTGGCGATGGAATCGAGGATGGCGCGGGTGGTGATGGTCGACAAGCCCCGCGCGCCCGCCCCGGCGTTGAGCATCGCCGCCATCGGCGCGAGCAGCATGGGCGTGGGGGCGGCGCCGGTCTGGGCGCCGGTCAGCGAATTCACCCAGCGGATTTCGCGGAAGAGCCGGATCACCTGCCGGAACGTGAATAGGGCCCCGATCGCGAGAACGCCGAGGATGAGGCCGTTCAGGCCGGGATTGGCGCTGAAGGCGAGCGCGATCTGCTGGTAAAGAATGAGAACGACAAAACCGACCAGCGCGAGGAACGCCGCCATGCCGACCAGGAAAATGCGCGGCGAGGTGAGCAGACGGATATCCGGATCTTGCGCCATGGATCGCCGAATCGAACCTCAAAAATAACGCGGAACGTCGCGCCGCGTCACCATAATAGATTAGTCGGTAATGCGGCGACAGATGGGGACAACACCTGCCGCCCCGTATTGCACGCTCGACGGATCGTCATGCAACCTTCAATTTGGGCTTCAGCCAGCGGCGATTGACCAGAACTTCGGCGATCTGCACCGCATTCAGCGCCGCCCCTTTGCGCAGATTGTCGGCCACGATCCAAAGGTTGAGGCCGTTGTCGATCGTCGGATCCTCGCGGATGCGGGAAATGTAGGTCGCGTCTTCGCCCGCCGCTTCGTGGGGGGTGACGTAACCGCCGGGCTCGCGCCGGTCGATGACCAGGCAGCCGGGCGCCTTGCGCAGGATCTCGCGCGCTTCGTCGGCGCTGATCGGCTCGACGAACTCGACGTTGACTGCTTCCGAATGGCCGATGAACACCGGGACGCGGACACAAGTCGCCGTCAGCTTGATCTTGGGATCGAGGATCTTCTTGGTCTCCATCATCATCTTCCACTCTTCCTTGGTCGAGCCGTCCTCCATGAAGACGTCGATCTCGGGAATGACGTTGAAGGCGATGCGCTTGGGGAACTTCTTCGGCTCGACCGGGTCGGACACGAATACGGCGCGCGTCTGCGCGAACAGTTCGTCCATGGCGTCCTTGCCGGCGCCCGAGACCGACTGGTAGGTCGCAACGACCACCCGCCTGATGGTCGCGCGGTCGTGCAGCGGCTTCAGCGCCACGACGAGCTGCGCGGTCGAGCAGTTCGGGTTGGCGATGATGTTCTTCTTGCCGAAGCCCTTGGCCGCCGCCGCGTTGACCTCGGGCACGATCAGCGGCACGTCAGGGTCCATCCGCCAGGCCGACGAATTGTCGATGACGACGCAGCCGCTCGCGCCGATCTTGGGCGAATATTCCTTCGACACGGCGCCCCCGGCCGACATGAGGCAAATGTCGGTATCGGAAAAGTCGTAGTGCTCGAGCGCCTTGCACTTCAGCGTCTTGTCGCCGAACGAGACCTCGCGGCCGATCGAGGCGGGGGACGCGAGCGCGACCACTTCCGAGACGGGGAAGCGGCGCTCGGCGAGGATCGCGAGCATCTCGTGGCCGACATTGCCGGTTGCGCCGGCGACCGCAACCTTGAAGCCTGACATGGGTGAAGAATCCTTTTTGCCCCGCCTCCCCGCTTGCGATCCGATGTTGGAATCGGACCTCTGAGCCCCGGCGCCCCGCCGGGGAGAAGCGGTGGGCGCGAGTCAGCCGTTCGTCCCGCCTTTCGGGGCGGGACGCGCTTTGGTCGTCGTTTTCAACCAAGGGCGAGGCATGGGCCTTATCCAGACGAGGCGCAAGACCCGCGCTCGTCGCAGTTTCGCAAATCATGGCGCGAGGGGGTTGTCAATGCGAGGCGAGCGACGGTAGTCGGCCAGTTTGATTGTGACGGTCGAATTTCACCCTGGCCGAATTGGCGGTGCGTCCCCATAATGAGAAAATGGCGATCCGTAAACCAAAGGCTCGATTCCACGCCGTCGAAAGTAAGAACGGCGAGTGGTATGTGCGTCTCACGCTCCCCGGAGGAAGGCAACCGCAGATCGACGGCTTCAAGACGGAAGCTGAAGCGCATAGGTGGATCAAAGCGCAGTCTGCCGCTTGGCTCAAAATGTATGAGGGCGGCAAACATGTCTAAGACTCCCGCCGCCCCTCCCACTCGCTCTTGAGGATCGCCATCATCACGAGGTCGACGCGCGTCCCGTCGCCGAGGCGGTAGGCCTGGCGCAGGACGCCGTCGCGGCTCATGCCGAGCTTGCGGTAGGCGGCTTGCGCGCGGGCGTTGTCGGCGAAGCAGTCGAGATAGAAGCGCTCGGCGCCCATTCGCCGGAACGCTTCGTCGAGAACCAGGCTCAGGAAGGCCGTGCCCAGCCCTTGTCCTGGGCGGGCGACGGCGACGCGCTTGAGATAGAGGTTGGCGTGGACGTCGCCGAGGCCGCGCAGGATCGCGAAGGCCTCGATCGCGCCCCCTGCGTCGATCCCGAGCCGGTAGGCGTGAGAGGGCGAATCGAGCATCGCCCGATGCTCGGCCTCTTCGGAGCGGCCGACGCAAAGCTCGTACTCCGGCGAGCGCTCGATCGCCATCACCGCGCCGATATCGGCGGGCGCAGCCGGGCGTAACGTCAGCGCGGGAGCATCCATCGAGGGTGGCGACTCTTCCGAAGGCCTTAAGGTTCGCGGCCCCCATTGCGCCCCGCGGCGCGAGCGTCTATACCCCGCCGGCCCTTGAGCGGGCTCGCCTGCTCGGGACAAATGGGAGATGGGCGCTTAGCTCAGCGGTAGAGCACTACCTTGACATGGTAGGGGTCAGAGGTTCAATCCCTCTAGCGCCCACCATCCCCGGCCCCTCGCCGCCTCATTTTGGCGCCGATTCTCGGCGACAGGCGCGTCACGGCGGCCCCTCGCTCGTCTCCGCCCCAACCGATCGACGGATTGCATCATTGTCATTGCGGACGACGGCGTTCACCGAGGCGAAACGATCGAAGGCCGGCCGGGCGCTCTTAAGCCTTGTGGTCGGAGTGGCGCTTCTCGCCGCTGCCGGCCGGGCGGATGCGGCGGATTCGCAGGGAGCGATCAAGGACAAGCACGGCGACTGGGTGACGCGCTGCGAGACTCCGCCCGGCGCCGAACACGAGCAATGCGCGATCGTGCTCAGCGTCGTCGACCAGGAGCGGCCGAATCTGATCCTGGTCGTCATCGTGCTCAACACCGCCGATCGCAAGGCGCGGCTCATGCGGGTGATCGCGCCGCTCGGGGTGCTGCTCCCTCCGGGCGTGAGCTTGCGGATCGACGACGCGGACGCCGGGCGTTTGAGCTTCCTGCAGTGCCTCCCCAATGGCTGCGTCGCCCAGCTCGCCATGGACAGCGCCCTGATCGACAAGCTGAAAAATGGAAAGACCGCGACGCTCGGCATCTTTCAGACGCCCGAGCAGGGCGTCGGCATGCAGGCGCCGCTCGCCGGTTTCAAGGAGGCTTACGAGCAATTGCCTTGAAGGCGTCAGCGGGGTAAGCACCGCCCTGTCCTTCAAACGGACCCCAGCCGCTCAATTGTCGAAGTCTGACGCAATGATCGTTCGCGCAACGCATGTCCGAATCGCGCTTTTCTCGACCGCCCTCGGCGTCGTCGCCGGTTGCAGCACGATCGGCTCAGTCGGCGACTCGGTCGGCGGCTTTTTCTCCCACCAGGATCCGAGCGTCGCCAGCCTTAATGCGGGCGCGAATCCGCGGCCGGTCGCCGGGCAACCCGCGACCAACCCCAGTGACAAGCCGAAGGTGCTGCCGGTCGCTTCGCAAGACATCAATTGCCCGGAAGTCACGATCGCCGATGGTGGCGCGGCGCTGCGCGTCGGCGGCCCGGACAACGCCTCGGTGCGCTATCAGTTCAACATCGCCGACACGGCGCGCCAATGCGATCCCGCCGGTCCCTCGCAAGCCGGCCTCAAGGTCGGTGTTAAGGGCGCAGTGGTTATCGGGCCGGCCGGCTCGGCCGGGACCTTCAGCGCGCCGCTGAAGATCACGGTGACACGCGACAGCGACAAGACGGACGTCTTTGCGCAGACCTATCAAGTCGAGGCGTCAACGGACGGCGTCACCGCCGGGGCCTTTCGCGTCGTGACCGATCCAATCATGCTGCCGATGTCGACTCTCCAGCTGGCGGACGTCTATTCGATCACCGTCGGCTTCGAGGGCGGGACTGGCGGCCCGCCGCCCACGCGCCACAAGAAGAAGAAAACGTCAGGCTAGGCGAATGGGCAACAGCCGGACCCATCTTGCGTTGACAACCCTCGCGCGGTCAGGCTAGCTCGCAAGGTCAGTCGAAGACACTTCGCGGAAGAGTCCGGCGTATCGTCGCCGGCGCCGAAGGCGCAACCGCCCCGGAAACGCTCAGGCCGTAGGGACCGCGCAAGTGATGACGCTCTGGAAAGAGGCGCGCGCCTAAGGCGTTCGCCCACCGACGGGGGCAACCGCGGGAAGCGGGAAATCTCTCAGGTCATCGGACAGAGGGGGCGTCCGTGAGCGCTAGAGCCGCAGTCAGGCGGCTTGGCGTGGGGCGGGCGCTTGTTCACGACCGGCGGGCCCATGATCGAAGCCGCGAATCAGAAGACGCCCTTGCACGCGCTGCACATCGAGCTCGGCGCGCGGATGGCCGCGTTCGCCGATTACGACATGCCCATCCACTATCCGGCTGGGGTCCTCGCCGAGCACCTCCACACCCGCAAGTTCGCCGGGCTGTTCGATGTTTCGCATATGGGCCAGGCGCTGATCGAGGGCGCGGACCACGCAACTGTCGCGGCCTTTCTCGAAACGCTTTGCCCCGCCGACTTTCTCAATCTCGCCCCGGGCCGCCAGCGATATAGCCAATTGCTCAACGACGACGGCGGGATCGTCGACGACCTGATGGTCACGCGCCCGCCCGGCGCGGACGGCGCCTTGAGACTCGTCGTCAACGCCTCGCGAAAGGCCGTCGACTACGCGCTCATCCGCCGTCGCTTGCCCTCAAGCATTCGTCTGACGCCGCTCCCCGAGGCGGCGCTGATCGCGCTTCAGGGCCCTATGGCGGCCGCGACATTGGCGCGCCTTGCGCCGGGCGACGGGCTCTGGACCATGCCGTTCATGAGCGCTCGCCCGGCGCGGGTCATGGGGTTCGAAACCTTCGTCTCACGCTCGGGGTACACAGGCGAGGACGGCTATGAAGTCTCGCTCGCGTCGAGCCAGGCGGAAAGCTTCGCCCGCATTCTCCTGGCCGAGCCCGATGTTGCGCCGATCGGTCTCGGCGCCCGGGATTCGCTGAGGCTTGAGGCCGGCCTCTGCCTTTACGGCCACGAGCTCGACGAAACCATCGACCCGATCGAAGCCGCTCTCTCCTGGTCGATTCAGAAGCGCCGGCGCATGGAAGGCGGATTCCCCGGCGCAGGGCGCATTCAGGGCGCGCTGGCCAATGGGCCGACCCGTCTGCGCGTGGGCATTCGGCCCGACGGCCGCGCGCCCGCGCGCGACGCGGCGGAAATCGTCTCGCCGGACGGCGCGCCGATCGGCGTCGTCACGTCCGGCGGCTTTGGCCCGAGCGTCGGCGCGCCGATTGCGATGGGCTACGTCGCGCGCGCCTATACGGCGGTCGGAACGCCGATCGGTCTTGTGGTCCGCGGCAAGCCGTTGAGCGCGCGGGTCGCCGCGCTGCCGTTCTATCCCCACGCCTATTATCGCAGTCAAGCAAGGAATGGATGATGTCGCAGATCCGCTACACCAAGGACCATGAGTACGTCCGCGTCGAGGACGGCGAAGGCGTCGTCGGCATCAGCGAGCACGCGCAACAACAACTCGGCGACGTCGTCTTTGCCGAGGCGCCGCCGATCGGCAAGGCGCTGAAGAAGGGCGATCCGGCCGCCGTGGTCGAGAGCGTCAAAGCGGCGAGCGACGTGTTCGCGCCGGTCTCCGGCGAAGTCGTCGCCGTCAATTCGGAGGTCGAGTCGACGCCGGGCCTCATCAACGAGGACGCGCTCGGGCGCGGCTGGCTCTTTCGCCTCAAGCTCGCCGACCCGGCCGAATTGAGCGCATTGATGGATGAATCCGCCTACTCCGACTATCTCAGGACGTCGGGCTGAACGATGCGCTACCTGCCGCTCGACGCAACCGAACGCGAGGCGATGCTGGCGCGCATCGGCGTTCCGGACATCGAGGCGCTGTTCGCGGACATTCCCGCCGACAAGCGGATTCAGGGTCTCCTCGACATGCCGCTGGCGAAGAGCGAAATGGCGGTCGAGCGGGCGATGACGACGATCGCCAGGCGCAGCCTCGCCGCCGGCTCCGCCCCGTTCTTTCTCGGCGCCGGCGCCTACAGACGCCACATCCCGGCCACGGTCGATCATCTCATCCAGCGTTCCGAATTCCTGACCAGCTACACCCCCTACCAGCCGGAAATCGCCCAGGGGACGCTTCAAGTTTTGTTCGAGTTCCAGACCCAAGTCGCCGCCCTCACCGGCATGGAGGTCGCCAATGCNNGATGTACGACGGTTCGACCGCGTGCGGCGAGGCGATGCTGATGGCCCACCGGCTGACGCGGCGCAACCGGGCGGTCATCTCCGGCGGCCTGCATCCGCAATATGCCGACGTTTGCGCGACGCTGGCGCATATGGCGGGCGACACGATCGTCCGTCTGCCTCCCGACCTCAAGGCGAGCGAAGACATCGCCCCGGCGATCGACGACGAAACCAGNNGCGCCTGCCGCCGCCGCGGCGCACGCGCGCGGCGCTCTCTTGATTGCAGTCTTCACCGATCCGGTGTCGCTCGGCGCCTTGCGCTCGCCCGGCGAGATGGACGCCGACATTGCGGTCGGAGAGGGCCAGGGGCTTGGCAACGCGCTCAACTTCGGCGGGCCATATCTCGGCCTGTTCGCGACCCGCGCCAAGAACGTGCGCCAGATGCCGGG
>PLUH01000420.1 GCA_003164825.1 Hyphomicrobiales bacterium | reverse complement strand
TTTCCGGCTATGCCGGCGGCGAGAAGGCGACGGCGCATTACGAAATGACCTCGAGCGGCAACACCGGCCACGCAGAATCGGTTCAGATCACCTTCGATCCGCGCAAGATCACTTACGGCCGGATCCTGCAGGTCTATTTCTCGGTCGCGCATGATCCAACCGAGCTCAACCGGCAGGGCCCGGACGAGGGCACGCAATACCGCTCGGCGATCTTTCCCATGAACGACGAACAGGCGCGGGTGGCGAAAGCCTACATCACGCAACTTGGTTCGGTCCACGCCTTCAGCGCCCCGATCGTCACCACGATCGAGCCGGGGCGGACCTTCTATCGCGCCGAGGACTATCATCAGGACTTCCTGGCCCATAATCCTGGTTATCCCTACATCGTCTTCAACGATCTGCCGAAAATCGCCAATCTGAAGCAGGTGTTTCCGACCCTCTACCGCCCCGACCCGGTGCTGGTCGGCGTCGGCCGCTCGTAAACAAGGCTAGGCGCGCGGCGGCGCAGAGGAGTCCTGCGCCGCCTGGAGGGCAGAGCCTGCCCGACGGACTGCTGTCGTTTGCGCGACGCGTCGCGGCCGTCACGCCGCGCGCGCGTCCAAAAACCCGCCGGACTGGCGACGCCAGAGCGCGGCGTAGATTCCGCCGCGCGACAGCAACTCCTGATGCGTTCCGGTCTCCACGATATCGCCGTCCTCGAGCACGATCAGCCGGTCCATCGCCGCGATGGTCGAGAGGCGATGGGCGATGGCGATCACCGTCTTGCCGTGCATGAGCGTCTGGAAATTCTCCTGGATCGCCGCCTCGACTTCGGAATCCAATGCCGAGGTCGCCTCGTCGAGCACGAGAATCGGCGCGTTCTTCAGCAGGACGCGCGCGATCGCGATCCGTTGGCGCTGGCCTCCGGACAGTTTGACCCCGCGCTCGCCGACCAGCGTGTCGTAGCCTTTGCGCCCGTCGGGATCGGTCAGGCCGATCACGAAATCGTGCGCGTGCGCCTGTCGCGCCGCCGCGACCACCGCCTCGGTCGTCGCGTCAGGCCGGCCATACAGGATGTTCTCGCCGATCGAACGGTGCAGCAGGGACGTGTCCTGCGTCACCATGCCGATTTGCCGGCGCAAGCTGTCCTGAGTCGCCGCGGCGATGTCCTGCCCATCGATCAGGATGCGCCCGCTCTCGACGTCGTAGAAACGCAAGAGCAGATTGACCAGCGTCGACTTGCCGGCGCCGGACCGCCCGACCAGTCCGACCTTTTCGCCGGGCGCGATCGTGAACGAAAGATCGTCGATCACCCCGCCGGCCTTGCCGTAGTGGAATCGCACGTTCTCGAACCGGATGCCGCCCCTCGGCACGGCGAGCGTCCGCGCGTCGGCGCGGTCGGTGAGCGCCCGCGGGCGCGCGATCGTCCGCATCCCCTCCTGGACCTGCCCGACGTTGTCGAAGATGCCGATCGAGGTCCACATCACCCAGCCCGACATCAGCGCCACGCGCAGCGCAAGCCCGGTCGCGACGGCGATGTCGCCGAGCGACACGGCGCCCTGCGCCCAGAGCCAGACGGCGATCGTCCCAACGCTGACCAGGAGCACGCTGTTGCTGACCGAAACCGTCAGGTTCAGAAGCGTGATCAGCCGGGTCTGGCGATGAAACGCCGCGGTGTGGTCAACGAGCGCCTGGCGAGCGTGCTCGTCCTCGCGCTCGAGGTGAGCAAACAGCTTGACCGTCTGGATGTTGGTGTAGCTGTCGACGACGCGGCCGGTCACCGTCGCGCGCATGTGGGCGAGCGCTTCCGACCGGCGCCGGATGCGCGGCACGAAAAAGGACAGCGCCGAGATATAGACGGCGATCCACAAGCCCAAAGGAGCGGCGAGGCGCCAGTCGGTCTCTGCAAAGATGAAGAGCGCACTGAAAGCGAACACCGTAACGAACCACAGCGCATCGATGATCTGCACCACCGAGTCGCGCAGCGACGCCGCCGCCGTCACGATGTTGGAGGCGATCCGTCCGGCGAAGTCGTTGGCGAAATAGCTCACTGACTGGCGCAAGACATAGCGATGCGTCTGCCAGCGGATGAGATTGGTCATTCCCGGCGCGATCGCCTGCTGGACGATGAGGTCGTGAGTGAAGCTCGCCATCGGACGGCCGATGAGGATCAACAGCGCCATCGCCAGGAACTCGCCGCCGTGATCGTGAAGCACCTTATCGGGGCTGGTCGAACGCAAGAGATCGACGAGCGCGCCGATGAAGCGCAGGATCGTGACTTCGATCAGCGAAACGATGAGGCTGATCGTCATCAACGCGGCGAGATAGGGCCAGACCTGCCGGCAATANNGGATCGATGCGGGTCTCGAAGAAACGGAACATGGCTTTGTTTCCACCGGGAATCGCGGCCAAAGCCGGATTCGGAAGCGCCGCCGGACGCCACGCCGAAAACGGCGAAACGGCCAACGAAATGCGAGAAAAGCTACAACTAAGGGTGCGGACTTTAGCCGCGGACGCCTCGGCGTCAGGTCACGCAGCGCGCGCTAGAAGAAGAGGGTCGCCGCGAATGCTTTACGGCGTTTGGGGCGCAAGCGCACATCGGTAGCCGACGGAGTCCAGATTGCGTCGAATCGAAATCATTCCGGCTCCCTCAGTTCGCGCCACACCGATCTCGCGGGCCCAATAATCCTCGCGAGAGCGCCGCAGATACACGACTCGGCAGCCGAAGTCAGCTCATAAAATGTTGAACGCAGCGAATTCTCGCCAAGGTGTTGCGCGCCGGCGACAGTGACCGCTGCGACGAATCCAAATTGGTCAGAGCATGGCGCGCTTAAACGGAAAACGCCCCCTTCATCGCGAGCGAAGCGAAGCGATCCAGGAGGCGAAGGATGCAACGGC
>PLUH01000340.1 GCA_003164825.1 Hyphomicrobiales bacterium | reverse complement strand
TTGTCATCCCGACCGGAGCAAAGCGTAGTGGAGGGACCTGCGGTTTTCTTTTTTCAGACCCACTCGCCTTTGCGCATCAGCGGCTCCACGCTGCCGGTGGCCGTGATGCCGTCCAGATCGATCTCGCTCGACCCGATCATCCAATCCACGTGGATCAGGCTCTCGTTTGCACCTTTGTCCGCAAGCTCTTCAGGTGTGAGCTGGTCACCATTCTTCAGGCAGGTGCTGTAGGCTTGCCCCAAGGCAATGTGGCTGGCCGCGTTCTCATCGAACAGCGTATTAAAAAACAACAGCCCACTGCTCGCAATCGGCGAGGAGTGCGGCACCAGCGCGACCTCGCCGAGCCGCCGCGCGCCGTCGTCGCTGTCGAGCACTTTTTTGAGCACGTCCTCGCCGCGCGCGGCCTTCGCCTCGACGATCCGTCCCGCCTCGAACCTGACCGCGATGCCGTCGATCAGCGAGCCCTGATAGGAGAGCGGCTTGGTGCTGACGACATGGCCATCGACCCGGCGCGCGTGCGGGGTCGTGAACACCTCCTCGGTCGGGATGTTCGGATTGCAGGTAATCCCGTTCTTCGCCGTCGCCGCACCCCCCTGCCACTCGTGGCCGTCGGCGAGCCCGATCGTCAGGTCCGTGCCCGGCCCGGAATAATGCAGGGCGTGAAATTTCCTCGCGTTCAGCCATTCGGTCCGGCGGCCGAGCGCCGCGTTATGCGAAGTCCAGGCGGCGACCGGATCGTCGTTATCGACCCGCGAAGCGGAAAAGATCGCCTCGGCGAGCCTGCCGACCGCGACGTCGTCGGTTTCGCCGGGAAAGACCCGCTTCGCCCACGAGTCGGTGGGATAGGCGACAAGGTTCCAGTTGATGTCGAAGCCGGCGATCTTCTCGAGCGCCGGCTGGTAGGCGATCGAGTTCGCCTTGCTGGCGCGCGCGACCTTGGCCGGGTCCTCGTTCGCGAGCAGCATCGGGTCCTCGCCGACAATGGCTAGCCGCGCCGTATTGGCGCCGAAAGCCTTGGCCACGCCGTCGTAAAGCCAGCCGGGCGCGCGGTCGAAGCTCGCGTCCGGGCCGAAGCGGAAGCGCGCGAGCGTGATCTCCTCGTCGGCGAGGATCGGCGTCACCAGCCCCGCGCCCGCCTTGTACGCCTCGGCCACAATCGCCCGCGCGAGCGGCAGCGCAGCAACCGGCGCGGTGAGGAAGAGGTCCTGCCCAGGCTGCAACCGCAGCCCAACCTTGACCGCCGTCTCCCCCAGCCGCTCGAGCTTCGCCGGGTCGATCGAGGGGAAATTGCGCTGATGGGTGGTCATGGCGGCTCCGGAAAATGTCGGTCTTGAGGACGATGTGCCAGGATTATAGGGCGACGCGGAGGCAGCGAGAAGCCGCGGGAACTCGACCCCTCGATCCGGGCTTCACGCCGGACGGGCCAGCCGACGCGAGGCGACCTATATCTATAGCTGCAACATTCGGAGTATGGCATGGCGCGCATTTTCATCTCGGGTTCGTCCGACGGCCTCGGTTTGATGGTTGGCCGCCATCTCGCCGATCAGGGCCATCAGGCCGTCCTGCATGCGCGCAACGACGCCCGGGCGGCGGACGCCAGGAAGGCCGCGCCCAAGGCCGAAGCCGTTGTCGTTGGCGATCTGGCGACGATCGCCGGCGCCAAGGACCTCGCTAGCCAAGTCAACGCGCTCGGCGCTTTCGACGCGGTCATTCACAACGCCGCGGTCGGCTTCCAGGAAGGCCATCGCGTCACCGCCGACGGCTTGCCGCATGTGTTCGCCATCAACACGCTTGCGCCCTATGTCCTCACCGCGCTGGTCCAAAGGCCGAAGCGCCTCGTCTATCTGAGCTCGGGCATGCATGATCGCGCGAGCGCGCATCTCGACGACATCCTGTGGCGCAAGCGGCGCTGGGACGGATCGTCGGCCTACGCCGAGAGCAAGCTGCACGACGTCCTGCTCGCTTTCGCCGTCGCCCGCCTCTGGCCCGATGTGCTGTCAAACGCGCTGACGCCTGGCTGGGTGGCGACCAAGATGGGCGGGGCAGGCGCGCCCGACGACATCGACCAGGCGCATCTCACCCAAGCCTGGCTTGCGACCAGCGACGAAGCCGCCGCGCGGACGACCGGCGGCTATTTCTATCACCTCNNCCTGCCGCGCGCACCACCGGCGGCTATTTCTATCATCTCAAGCGGCGCGAGCCGAACCCCGAGACCCGCGACGTTGCTCTACAAGACCGGCTCCTCGACATCTGCCGGGAGATTTCCGGCGTCGAGGCGCCGCGGACCTGAACGGCGAGGTTGGCATGGCGGGAAGCTCCTCGTCCGGTCGCGTTAGCGCATGCGTGCGATTCCGGTATGGCGCGTGCCGCCGAAGCTGTTTGACATAAGCTCATTGTATAAACGATCCGTCTCCTCCTGCTGGCTCCGTGACAATTCGCTGCCCACCTCGCCCCGGGTCGGCTGGTGNNGATCGAATATCAATGACATGGTGACTTGGGGAGGGACTTTGAATGACGCCAATTGTCGCCGCAAGTTCAACCCTGCGCGAGCTTGCCCGCCCGCCGGGCAGCGGCGATAGCGCCGGCGAGCCAGGAGGAGCAGGATCAGGGCCATGAACAGCGCTGACCCAGTCTGGCCGGACCTCACCTATTCGGCATGGAGCGAGACGCTCGCGACCTTGCATCTCTGGACCCAGATCGTCGGCAAGATCCGGCTGACGCTGACCCCCTGGCTCAACCATAGCTGGCATGCGCCGCTCTATGTGACCGCCCGGGGACTCGGCACGTCGCCGATCCCGATCGGCACGGAGATTTTCGAGATCGAGTTCGATTTTGTCGGCCAGCGGCTCGCGGTCCAAACCAGCCGAGGCGCCCAACGATCCCTGCCGCTCCGGCCGCAATCGGTCGCCGATTTTTATCGCGCGACAATCGATCTCCTCGCCAGCATGGGCGTTGCGGTGGCGATCAAAGAGACGCCGAACGAAGTCCCGAACCCGATCCGATTTTCTGAGGACCGGATCCACGCGTCTTACGACGCGGCCGCCGCCCATCGTTTCTGGCGCGCGCTCGTGCAGGCGGATCGCATCTTCAAGCTCTTCCGCAGCGGCTTCCTCGGCAAGGCGAGCCCGGTCCATTTCTTCTGGGGCAGCTTCGATCTCGCGGTGACCTGGTTCTCCGGGCGCCGCGCGCCGCTCCATCCCGGCGGCGTGCCTGGCCTGCCCGACGCGGTTGTGCGCGAAGCCTATTCGCACGAAGTGAGCAGCGCCGGGTTCTGGCCGGGCGCCGAGGCCTTTCCGCGCGCGGCCTTCTATTCCTACGCCTATCCCGAACCGGCTGGCTTTCGCGCCCGGCCGGTCGCGCCCGGCTCCTATTTCGATACGACGCTCGGAGAGTTCATCCTGCCTTACGACACGGTCGCGCAAGCGGGGCAGCCGGACGCCTTGCTGCTCGACTTCCTGTCGACGACCTATGTCGCCGCAGCCGAGACCGGCGGCTGGGACCGCGCCGCGTTGGAATGCCCGCTTGGGGTTCCGGGACGGGTCCGCCCGATATAGGAGGGAACAGATGGTGGCCTGGGACCGCGTGACCCGCGCTGACGTGCTGCACGCGATCAAAGAGTACGACCGGCTGGGGCCGGAGCGGTTCTTCTCTGAGCATGGCTTCGCCCCGACAACGACTTATGAGCTGGCGTGGGAAGAACACCGTTACCCGCCGAAAGCANNTTCGAGGGCGGGAAGACCGGCGCCGTAAGGGTGCTCGGGCAGCTCGGATTCACCGTGCAGGAGAAGCGACGACCGGCCAGGAAAAGCGCAACCTGAATTTGACCCCCGCCTCGTGCGGAGGCAGTTTCCTGGCGCATATCCCGAGCAGCATCGCCGCTAAACGAAAGCACTGAGCCCGGTGATGGCCTTGCCGACGATGAGCGTGTTCATTTCGCGCGTGCCTTCATAGGAATAGATGGCTTCCGCGTCGGCGACAAAACGAGCGACATGATTTTCGAGCAGGATGCCGTTGCCGCCCAAGAGTTCGCGCGCATAGCCGACTGTCTCGCGACACTTGACCGTGGCATAGGCCTTGGCGAGCGAAGCATGCTCGTCCTCCATCAGGCCCTGGTCCTGCAGCTGAGCGAGCCGCCGCATCATCGCCTGGCAGGCGGTGACGTTGCCGAGCATGCGCACGAGCAAGTCCTGAACAAGTTGAAATCCGGCGATCGGTCTGCCGAATTGCGTGCGTTCGCGCGCATACCGCAAGGCGTGTTCGTACGCGCCCATCGCACAGCCGACCGCGAACCAGGCGACCCCCGTTCGCGTCATCCGCAGAACCTTTCCGCAGTCTTTGAACGAATTGGCGTTTTGCAGCCGATCCGTCTCAGGCACTTGACAGTCTTTCAGCGTGATGAGGCCGTTCTGCACGACCCGCAGCGCCATCTTGGTCTTGATCTTCTCGACCGAAAACCCCGGGTTCTCTTTTTCGACGACAAAGCCTTTGACCTGTCCGGAAGCTTCGTCGCGCGCCCAGATGACGTTGATATCGGAGAAGGTGGAATTTCCGATCCACTTCTTCTGCCCATTGAGGATCCATGCGTCGCCTTCGCGGCGACAGCTCGTCGTCATCCCGCCCGAGGCAGCGGAGCCGACCAGAGGTTCGGTAAGGCCAAACGAGCCGATCTTCTCCCATCGCATCATCGGCGGCAGCCAGCGCGCTTTCTGGGTCTCGTCGCCGCATAAATAGATCGACCCGGCCGAGAGGCCGGTGTGAACGCCCCAGAAGGTCGCGATCGATGAATCGACCCGCGCCAACTCCATCGCCAGAACGCCGTTCAGGAGCCAGCTTCCGCCCGCCGATCCATAGCCCTGGTAACCGACGCCGGCGATGTGAACGTCGAGAGCGGCCAGCTTTGGGATAATCTCGTGCGGAAACTGGTCTCGTCCCCAATAGTCCTCGATGATCGGCGCGACTTCGCTCTCCATGAACTCGCGCACGCGCTTCGCAACCGCCCGCTCTTTGGGATCGAGCAGATCAGCGATCCGGTAGAAGTCGCCGTTGATCGGGGGCGGAACGGACTCCTTCCCGCGCGCCGAAGAGGCCGCCGCTAGCGCCATGTCTTCTCTCCATCTGATCAAGGTTCTCGGCGCGCAGGGCCGGAACGGCGGCGCCGGACTCGCCGCCGCCGGCTGCCGACGTCTGCTGGCGGCGCCTACTTCGCCCGGCCTAGGCTGTCGCGCAACTCGGCCAGGCTTTCGTGCAACCTTTCGCGCAAAATCCCGGTCGCCTCCTTCGTTGTCTTCTTCGTCAACTCCGCGACGTCCCGGGTGTTCTGCATCGTGATCTCGAACGCCTTCTTGGCGTATTCGCTTTGCTTGGCGAGTATTTCCTGGGGATTTCCCGGCGGCTTGAAATCGCGGACCATCGCCGAGGTTTCGCGGAACGCGGTCTCGACGATCTCGCGTTGCTTTTCAGCGAGCGCTTTTGCGCCCTCGCCCGCGGCCTGCGCCGAGCGACCGAGCGCATCAAGATTCTTCAGGTTCAAGTCGACGAGCTTGTCGACGTCGACCTTGGGCAGGCCCAGGCGGGCGCCGAAGGCCTTCATCTGTTCGAGAATCGAGTCTGTCGTCGTCATCATTTCCTCCTTTGCGCACCTTTGACTCCGCCTCCTCAGGCGGCCCTACGGGGCATGATCAGCGCCAGCGATTCTGCGACCAGCGCCGGCTTGTCCGAACCCTCGATCTCCAAAGTGTTGTTCGTCTTGAGGACCACCCCGCCACTTTTGCGCTCGACGTCGATCAACGCGACGCGCAGCCGAACGCGGGCGCCTGCCTTGACCGGCGCCAGAAATCGCACCTTGTCGAGCCCGTAGTTGAACGCGGCGCCGGCGTCCGTCGGCACCGCTCCGATCTCCATCTGCAGCGGCGCAACAAGCGCGAGCGTCAGGTAGCCATGCGCAATCGGCGCTCCATAAGGGCTCTCGCGCTTTGCGCGTTCGACTTCGACATGGATCCATTGTCGATCGCCGCTGCACTCGGCGAATTGGTCGATCCGGGACTGATCGACGGTCATCCAGCCAGAGACTCCGATCTCCTTGCCGACGAATTGCGAAACGTCTGAAAGGGTGAACTCGACCAAAATCATTCTCCGACCGGTCCAGGCATTCCGGATTCTGTCATTCGTCGAGAAACGTCTCGACAATCGCCGCCGTCTCGGCCGGGCGAGTCACCATGAACAGATGGCCGTCGTCCAGAATCTCGAGTCGGGAATTCGGGATCAGCCGGGCCATCAACCTGCCATTGGCCAGCGGCACAATGGGATCATCCCGACCGGCGAGGATCAGGGTCGGCTGTTTCAACGTCCAAAGCCAGGGCAGGCTCGTCCATCCCGCCATTGCGAGGATTTGGTAGGCGTAGCCAATATGGCTTGCTCCCGACATGGCCTCCGCTAGCACGTCGACGAGCTCCGGCGCCTGTCGAAACCTGCCGCCGTAGATTTCCGGCGCGGCGCGCCGCATGAACTCGCGGTCGAGGTAGCGGCGCGGCGTCGCCATCTTCCAAAGCACCCCCGGGCTGCCGGGAATCATGATCGCGCCGGGCGACGTTGCGGCAAGCACAAGCTTTCGACACATCGAGTAATGTTGATGCGCAAACTGCTGGGCCATTCCTCCGCCCCAGGAGACGCCGGCCACGTCGACCCGCCGGCGCCCCAATTGGTTGATGAGGCGTTCAGCCAAACGTGCGATCGTCGATGGGCGATAGGGGCGGGGCGGCGCCGGCGATCCGCCCACTCCAGGCACGTCGAAAATAATCGCCTCGGTCCGCTTCAACGCCCGCATGAAGGGCTTCGCGAGCTCCAATCTCGCTCCGATGCCATTGAAGAGCAGCAGCGGCGGGCGGCCTTTCGGGCCGCGCCGGATTGCGACGCGCAGGGATTGAGTCCCAACCTCGATCGTTCGCACCTCGAACTCATCCGAGTCCGAACCATCGTCGGTCATGATCGCTCGGTCGAGGTTTTGAGAAGCATCGCTCATCAGTCGAACACATAGGTTCCGGGCGCGGCGCTCGTCGCCGGATGACGATTGCTCCCAAGGCTCGACGGCGCGGGGACTTCAGCGCCCGAACGTTCAAAGAGCCAATCGCGCCAGTGCGGCCACCAGCTCCCGCTCCTCTTTTCGCCGGCGGCAAGAAAACGCTCGCCGTCGGGCGCTTTCGCCACGCCGGCGACAAAGGACGCCTTGGCGTTGGTGGGTGGATTGAGGAGGCTCTGGAGATGGCCGCTGTTCGACAAAACGAACGTCGTCTCATCGCCGTAGATCTTGGCCGTCCGATAAACCGATTTCCATGGAGTGATATGATCGGTGACTCCGGCCACGACATAGGCGTCCAGTCTGACCCGACCCATGTCGATGGAAGCGCCGTTCAGCGTCAGGTTGTTGGGGCTCACGAACGGGTTGGTGAAGAACATGTCGACGTAGTCGTGATGGAGCCGCGCCGGAAGCGAGGTGGTGTCGGCGTTCCAGAACAGGATATCGAACGCCGGCGGCGGCTTGCCGAGCAGGTAGTTGTTGACCCAATAGTTCCAAATGAGATCGTTCGGCCGCATCCAGGCGAACATGCGGGCCAGGTCTTGGCCGTCGAGGACGCCGCGCAGTCGTGACGCTTGCTGGGCGGCGCGCATCGTCTCGGGCGTCACCAGCGACCCGAAAGCGCTATCGTTCGCGCTCGCGATGTCGAGCACGCAGACCGGAGAGACGATGTTCTTGATCTTGGCCTCGCCCTTGCTCGCGAGCCATCCCGCGTAGGCGGCCGAGGTGATTCCGCCGGAGCAGGCCCCCATCATCGTGACATCGTCGGCGCCGGCGATCTCCCGAACGGCGTCGGTCCCTTCGTCAAGCGCCGCGACATACGTGTCGAGACCCCACTCCCGTTCCCGAACGGTCGGGTTTCGCCAACTAACGCAGAAAACTTGAATGCCGCTCTTCAGCAAATATTGAACGAGGCTCTTATCGGGGGACAAGTCGAGGGAATAGAACTTGTTGATCTGAGGCGGCGTGATGACGACGGGCCGCTTGCGAACCTCGGGCGTGTCCGCCTTGTACTGAATGATCTCCAGCAGTTCATTGCGGAAAACGACCGCGCCGGGCGTCGCGGCGATATTGACGCCGACCTTGAACGGCGACTTGTCGACCTGCGCCGGCATTCCGCCGTTCTCGGCAAGGTCGGAAAGGTAGTTCTTGACGCCGCGCAGGAGGCTGTCGCCTCCGGTATCGAGGAACTGCCTCACTGCGGTCGGATTGCTGAACGGGTTGTTCGTCGGCGAGGCTGCGTCGATGATGATGTTCGCGACCAGGTGGGCGCGGGCCTTGTCGACCTCGCCGAGACTGGTCTTTTCGATGAACCCGTTGATCGCGTCGCCCCAGGCGAGATAGGCCTGCAACAATCCGCGGTGGGGCGCGCTGCTCTTCCATGTCCCATCGGCGAAGCGCTTGTCGCCGGGCGCCTGCGTGCGATCGGATCGGCCGGCGCCGATGCTGCCGAGTTCGCCCACGAACGAGAGCCATTGGCCGGCGAAGACGGCGGGTTCGTTGGCAGCCGCCTTCAGCAGGATCGAAGCGCTCTCCATCAAGTCCCTACCGCTCAGGCCGACAAGCGGATTCAAAGCCAACGTGTTGCCCGCCGCCTGCTCGGACAGCGGGTCCGACTGCGCCTCTCCGCGTTCCGATCGCTCAGCCATTGCTCTCGGGCGCCTCCGGCCAGATCATCACGCGGCGTCGCCGTACTGCAGTCGGAGCGCCTTCTTGTCGAACTTGCCGACGCTCGTCCTGGCCAGCGCGTCAACGAACAGAATCTTCTGCGGCACGGCGAATTTCGAAATCACCCCCTTGTCGGCGACGGCCATGATATGCGCCTTGACATCCTCCACGCTCACCGGGGGATCGGTCTTGCCATCGCGCACGATGAGCGCGAGCGGCCGCTCTCCCCACCGCGCGTCCTTGATCCCGATCACCGCGCACTCGCCCACCCCGGCGCAATGCATGATGATATCCTCGAGCTGAAGCGAGGACACCCATTCGCCGCCGGTCTTGATGACATCCTTCAGGCGATCCGTGACCCGCAAATAGCCATCGGGAGTGATGACCCCGATGTCGTTGGTATGGAGATAGCCGCCTGCCCAGAGCTGCTCGGATGCGTCGGGATTATCGAAGTAGCCGGCCGTCAGCCATGGCGCGCGGACGACGATCTCGCCCGCGGATTGGCCGTCATGGGGCAGTTGGTTCATCTCTGGATCCACGATCTGGAGTTCGACCAGCGGGCAGGTCCGGCCTGCTCGGGTTCGGATCTCCGCTTCGTCGTCGGGATCGCCGGTCACGTCGCTCGACTCAAGATGGGCCACCGTCAACAGAGGCCCGGTTTCCGACATGCCGTAGCCGGCGAAGACGTCGACCCCGAGCGCCATGGCTTGCTTCGCAAGCGTCTTTGGCAGCGCCGACCCGCCGATCACCATCTTGAGCCCGGCAAGATCGACATCCGCCTTCGTCGCGGCGTCGAGCAACATTTGCAGGATCGTCGGCACGCCATGGGTGAAAGTGACCCGTTCGGTCTTGATCAGCTTGACGAGCAGCGTCGGATCGTAGCGGCCCGGATAGACCTGCTTGACGCCGGCGAGCGTCGCCGCCCAAGGGAAGCCCCAGGCGTGAACGTGGAACATCGGAGTGATCGGCATATAGACGTCGTCGCGATCGAAGCCCCCATGCTTCGCCGCGAGTCCGAACAGGGCGAGCTCGGCCATTGCGTGCAACACAAGCTGACGATGGCTGAAGTAGACGCCTTTCGGCAGGCCGGTCGTGCCTGTCGTGTAGAAAGTCGTCGCCTGCACGTTCTCGTCGAAATCGGGAAAGGCGTAGTCCGGCGAGGCGGTCGCGAGGAGGTCCTCGTACTCGCCGGCGAACTGAAGCTGGCTCGCGGCCGGCGCCTGACGGTCGCTGAGCGCGACAAGCGTCCTGACCTTCGACAGTTTCGGCAGGATCGATTGAACGAGATCGACAAACTCGTCGTTGACGAGCAGCGTCGACGACCCGGCATGATCGATCGTATAGGCGATTTGCTCCGGAGAGAGGCGGACGTTGACCGTCTGCAGCACCGCTCCCATCATCGGGATGGCGAAAAACGCTTCGAGATATCGGTTGCTGTCCCAGTCAAGCACGCCGACGGTGTCGCCGGGCCGCACGCCGATCGCGGCAAGCGCGCTCGCCAGCCTTCCAATGCGGTCCCGAAGCTCGGCGTAAGTGAGACGCCTGAGATCGCGGTAGACGATCTCCCGCTTCGGCGCCTGCATCATTGGCGCGTGGAGCAATTGCTTGATCAGCAGAGGATACCGGTACGCGGACGGCGTCACGGAGATCATCCGGCCGTTCATGGGCGCTCTCCCGCGCGCCAAGCGGCGCGTGTCGGCTTAAAAATCGTTCATCAGTTTGCGCCCAAGACCAAGAGGGTCAAGGTTCAAAGCGGCCAAGTCGAGGGTCCGAATTGGCCAAAACGGCCCGCCTGCTACCGCCTCGCGTTCTCCGGTTCGCCATCAGGGGAACCAATAGCCTCCCAGCGAAAATCGTTAGGCGCTTTGCCCGTCCAGCGCCGAAACGCATGCCGGAAATTCGCCGCGTCGCTGAACCCGAGCGCGAACGCAATATCCTCATTCGTCATCCTGGTATCGCGCAAATAGCGCAAGGCGACATAGAGCCTCAACTCGTCCGAAAGTTGCCGAAACGAGGCGCCTTGCTTTCGCAGCTGACGCCGCAGGGTGCGCGACGGCGTCTTAAGCAGTTTGGCGATGTCCTCGAACGTCGGTCGATTCGCGACGTCCCGCAGCAGAACCTTGCGAACCTTTCCGGCCGCCCCGGTGCGCAAGGCCAGCTCTTGAAGAAGGTCGTCACAGAGCGCGACTATCGCGGGATAAGTGGTTCGATTGCCGAGCCTTGGCGCTTGGTCGAGGAAAATCGAATCGAATGCGATTTCATTCATCGCTCGTTCGAACCTGATAGGACACCCGGCCAGCGCCTCCGTGATTCGAAAATCGGTAGATTGCGGATATGTCAGACCGATCTCGCGTGGCCGAAACGATTGGCCCATGATGTCGCGCTGCAGGGAAATATGCGTGGCGATCTGCACCTCGGTCACGAAACGATAAAGCTGAGAGTCGATCTTCGGATGAAGCACCGGCTCAATGGTCCAGATTCCGAGTCTATCCCGCTCCTCAAACGAAATGCCGGCAAGCGGCGTCGCCAGTTGATGGTACCGGGTGGCGAAGTCCATCGTCCTTCTGAAGTCGGTGCTGCACAGCATTGCATAGCCGTACATGCCGTAAGCCGACAGATGAACGCTTGAGCCAATGGTGAATGGCAGGTGTGGATCGCGTGAGAGGGCGATGGCGTTGCGATAGCACCTGATCAGCTGGTTCCGAGAAATCTTCGTCCTGGGCGAATGCAGCTGATCGAAGCTCACGTCGCAGCCATCCAGCGCTTCGTCCGCCGGCACGCCGCATTCGAGCAGCGCATCGACCACCGCCGCCATTTTGGCGGCGGAGTACACCCTCTCCCCAAACCCGGCGTTGTCCATCCCGGCGTCCCGCCTCTGGACTCGCACTGTACCGCAAATGGGGCCAGCCATCGACTTTTGGCGATTCTCCAATTTCTTCGTCTATGCGATTGACCTTGTTTGTCGGCCGCCGACAGGCGACACCACCCTGTATGCCGAGGAGCCTGGCGGGTCGAATTTGAGCAGATCTGATGACGCCTGCCATCGATGCCTGTTGGGACGACTCAGACGCCAAAGGCGCTCTTCGCTATCCTCTGCTATCCCTTTTGTACGTCCCCGGTCATTCCCACTCGATCGTCCCCGGCGGCTTCGAGGTCACGTCGTAGACCACGCGGTTGACGCCCTTGACCTCGTTGATGATCCGGGTTGCCGCGCGGCCGAGGAAGGCCATGTCGAACGGATAGAAGTCGGCGGTCATGCCGTCGACTGAGGTCACCGCGCGCAGCGCGACGACGCTGTCGTAGGTGCGCCCGTCGCCCATCACGCCGACGGTCCGCACCGGCAGCAGGACGGCGAAAGCCTGCCAGATCTTGTCGTAGAGCCCGGCCTTGCGGATTTCGTCGAGATAGATCGCATCGGCCTGGCGCAGGATGTCGAGCTTCTCGCGGGTGACGGCGCCGGGGCAGCGGACGGCGAGGCCGGGTCCGGGAAACGGATGGCGGCCGACGAACGCCTCCGGCAGGCCGAGCTCGCGGCCGAGCGCCCGCACCTCGTCCTTGAACAATTCGCGCAACGGCTCGACGAGCTTCATGCGCATGCGCTGAGGCAGGCCGCCGACGTTGTGGTGGCTCTTGATCGTCGCCGATGGCCCGCCGGAGAACGACACGCTCTCGATCACGTCGGGATAGAGCGTGCCCTGGGCGAGAAATTCGACCGGCCCCCGGCCGTCGCTGGCGATCCGGCGCGCTTCGGCGTCGAAGACGTCGATGAACAGCTTGCCGATCGTCTTGCGTTTGGCCTCGGGGTCCTCGACGCCCGCGAGCGCCTGCAAGAATTCGTCGGCCGCGTCGACATGGGCGAGCGGAATGTTGAAATGGCCGCGAAAGAGGCTCACCACCTCGTCCGCTTCGCCTTGCCGCAGGAGGCCGTGATCGACGAACACGCAGGTCAGCTGATCGCCGATCGCCTCGTGGATCAGCACCGCCGCGACCGCCGAATCGACCCCGCCCGAAAGGCCGCAGATGACTCGCGAGCGGCCGACCTTGGCGCGGATGCGGGCGATCTCCTCATTGCGGAAGGCGGCCATCGTCCAGTCGCCTTTGAGGCCAGAGATCTTGTGCAGGAAATTGCCGATGAGCCTCGCGCCGTCGGGCGTATGAACCACCTCGGGGTGGAACATGGTCGTATAATAGCGGCGCGCCTCGTCCGCGGCGACCGCATAAGGCGCGTTTTCCGACACCGCATAGACGCGGAAGCCCTCCGGTAGGCGCGTCACCCGGTCGCCGTGGCTCATCCACACCGGATAGCGCCCGCCCACTTGCCAGACGCCGTCGAACAGGGCGGAGGGCGCGAGAATTTCGACTTCCGCCCGGCCGAATTCCGCTGCATGGCCGCCCTCGACCTTGCCGCCGAGCTGCTCGCACAAGGTCTGCTGGCCGTAGCAGATGGCGAGGATCGGGACCCCGCTCTTGTAGATCTCCGCCGGCGCGCGCGGGCTTCCCGGTTCCGGAACCGACGCCGGGCCGCCGGAGAAGATCACCGCCTTGGGCTCGAGCCGCGCGAACGCTTCGCCGGCCCTGGAAAACGGATGGATTTCGCAATAGACGCCGGCCTCGCGCACGCGCCGCGCGATCAGCTGCGTGACCTGCGAGCCGAAATCGACGATGAGGACGAGGTCATGGCTCATCCGGTTCATGTGGCCGAAGGCGCGCCGAGTCGCAATGGCGCCGGATAGAATTCCCGTTCCGCAATTCACTTCGCTTCGATGGGCCGCGCAAGGGCGTCGAAGCTCCGGCGGCGGCGAAGTCACAATGTCGTAGCCGCCTCCTTGATGAGCCTCGCCATTTCCGCACGCCCGGCCACAATTGCCGACCAGCCGCGGGTGAAGCTCGTCATCCCTCCGTCGACCACAATGTCCTGGCCGTTGACAAACCCCGACCCGTCGCTGGCGAGAAAAACCGCCGCTTGGGCGATATCTTCCGGAAGCCCCGCTCGCGGGATCGGCTGGATCGTGGCGAAGCCCTCCTTGACCACGCCAGTCACCCGGTCGGCCTTGGAGCCTTCGAGGCCGGCGTTCTTGCCAAAAATTCCGGTCACGATCGCGCCGGGGGAGATACAGTTCACGCGAATGCCCTTTTCGCCCAACTCGGCGGCGGCCGAGCGCGTCAATGCCTGCACGGCGCCCTTCGAAGCGCTGTAAATATGGGCGGAAATGCCTCCTCGAATACCGGCCACGCTGCCGACATTGATGACGCTTCCTGACCTCTGGGAGATCATGACAGGCGCCGCGTGCTTGATGCCCAGCACGACGCCCCGCACGTTGACCGCCAGGATCTGATCGATGGTCGCGACGTCGATCTCGGTGATGCTGGTCATCGGCGATGGAATGCCGGCGTTATTGACCAGACAATCCACCCGCCCGAACCATTCGACGGTCTTGTCGACCATCGCCCTGACNNCGGACGAAACGGACGCCGATCTGTTTCTCGAGCGCGCGACCTTCCTCCTCGCGGCGTCCCGCGATCACGACTTTGGCCCCTTCCAAGACGAAGGCCTTGGCGATCCCTTCGCCGATGCCGCTCGTGCCTCCGGTCACAACCGCGATCTTGCCATCCAATGCGCCCATGTCGGCCTCCGATCGGGTAATGACTTGAACCAAGACAGCTTGCCAAACCCGCCTAGCTTAATCTGGTTGCGGCGATGAGCGCGTCAAGCGATTCGGTAAGTCGCCTCGCGCAGACAGGGTCGGCGAGGATATCCTCCGCTGTCACTGTTTTGCCGGTGAGGGAGATGGCCGCGAACGCCTCGGGCGTCAGGCGCGCAGCCATCGTGGATAGGATCTCGCGCAATGACGCCTGCGCATGGAAGGCGCGCGGCGACGTATTGACGAGCGCGACCGGTTTGCCGGCGAAGGTCTCGCTCGCCACCAGCCAATCGAGGGCGTTCTTCAGCGCGCCGGGGAGCCCATGGGCGTATTCGGGGGCGGCGATGACGAGGGCGTCGCTCGCGCCGACGAGCGCGCGCAGCGTCTCGACCGGTTCGGGCTTGGGTCTGTCTTCGACATCGTCGTCGGGATTGAATGGCGGCAGATCGGCGAGTTCGCGGTAGACAAGGACTTTGACGCCCTCGGGCGCAAGCCGCGCCAGCGCCTCTAGAGCCGCGGTGTTGGTCGAGGCGCGGCGCAGGCTTCCAGAGATGGCCAGCAGTCGCATGAAAACCTTTGCTCGAGGCGCAAACCCGGCAAGACTTGCCGCCGAACGGGCGCTACGCCGCTTAAGCCTCGTCGCCCGGCCAAACGACCGGCCGCTCCATGATCTCGGCGTAGTCGAACGGACGCCGTGGAGGAAATGCCCTCACAGGCAATCCTGTTTCGCTCGACGCTTCCAACTGCGCATCCTCATAAGCCGCTTCGAGCGCTTCATCGAGCCGCGACCGCAATCCTGGATTCTTCCGAAGCTGGCGTTGGGCGCGCTTCCGATGGTCGAGGATGGAAAGAGTCCAAGACCGACTGCGCATCTCGGGCTGATGGTCCCACTTCAGGAGATGGAGCATGAGCACGCGCAGCGCGCTCTCGAGCCGGTGATATTCCTCCTCGCCCACGTCGTCGATCTCCTCGGCGATGGCGGCGGGGTCAATTTCTGAGAGCCGCCCGGCGCGCAGGAGTTCCGCCTGCCGCACGGCCCAGGAATAGAGATCGGCCTCCTTCGTCATGGACGCCGCCGTCTTTTCGCCAGCGACGCTTCGGCCCATCGCTCGCCTCCCTCGCGCCTCAGCTCAGCGCGACGTTGAGCGCGCTCTCCGGCAATTCCTGCCCGAAGCAGCGCTGGTAGAACTCGGCGACCAGGGTCCGCTCGAGTTCGTCGCACTTGTTGAGGAAGGTCAGGCGGAAAGCGAACCCGATATCCTTGAAGATTTCGGCGTTCTCCGCCCAGGTGATGACGGTGCGCGGGCTCATCACGGTCGACAGATCGCCGTTGACGAAAGCGTTGCGCGTCAGATCCGCCACCCGCACCATCTTGTTGACGATGTCGCGTCCGTCCTTGCGCGCCCGGTGCGGCGGCGACTTGGCGAGCACGATGTCGACTTCCTTGTCGTGCGGCAGGTAGTTGAGCGTGGCGACGATCGACCAGCGATCCATCTGGCCCTGATTGATCTGCTGGGTGCCGTGATAGAGCCCCGACGTGTCCCCGAGTCCGACCGTATTGGCGGTAGCGAACAGCCGGAACGCGGGATGGGGGCGAATGACCCGGCGCTGATCGAGCAGGGTCAGACGGCCCGACACTTCCAGCACCCGCTGGATGACGAACATCACGTCCGGACGGCCGGCGTCATATTCGTCGAAACAAAGGGCGATATTGTGCTGGATCGCCCACGGCAGCATGCCGTCGCGGAATTCCGTGACCTGCTTGCCCTCCTTGAGCACGATCGCGTCCTTGCCGACCAGATCGATGCGGGAGACGTGGCTGTCGAGGTTGATGCGCACGCAGGGCCAGTTGAGGCGGGCGGCGGTCTGCTCGATGTGAGTCGACTTACCGGTGCCGTGGTAGCCGGTGATCATCACCCGGCGGTTGTAGGCGAAGCCGGCGAGGATCGCGAGCGTCGTATCGCGGTCGAACAGATAGTCCGGATCGAGATCCGGCACGTGTTCTTCGGCGTGGGAATAAGCCGGCGCTTCCATATCGGAATCGATGCCGAACAGCTTGCGCACCGATACCCGCGTGTCGGGCAGACCGGGAGCAGCTTCGGATTCCACCAGGGTCTGTATCGAATTCATTGGTCCTCCACGCTCTCCCGCGCGCGGAAAAGAGCGTCATTCTCATACTCGAATTCCCGGCGCGCGCAAAAGCCGGACGTTGCGTCGGACCAATGCCCGGCGCCGCCATCCCTTGAGCGTCCTCACGCCATCATCGACTCGCCGCGGTGTCGATGGTTCCTGCCTCATCCCCGGTCGGCGAGCCGCTTCCCGATCAGACGAGCTTGTTGGCGCGCAGGTAATTGTAGGCCTGGATGATCTCGCGCAATTTATCTTCCGACGAACGATCGCCGCCGTTGGCGTCCGGATGATGCCGCTTGACCAGATCCTTGTACCGCGCCTTGATCTTCGCCTGGGTGGCGTCGCCGCTGAGGTCAAGCGTCATCAGAGCCTTGATCGCCAAGGCGTTGTATTGCGGCGGCGGCTCGTGCTGCGGCGGCTTGCCGCGCGCTCCGCGCCTCCGCGCCGCGCGGGCCTCGGCGAAAACCGATTCGTCGACCTGATGGCCGGCCGCGGCCGCACGGGCGCCGAGTTTCCAGGTCGGCCGGTGGCCGACCGCGTCGGCCTGGCGAAATTTCGCCATCGAGGCGTCATCCATGCCGCGGAAGTAATCGTAGGAGGCGTTATATTCCCGCACATGATCGCGGCAGAAACTGAAGTATTCGCCTTCGCGCTCGCGGCCCTTGGGGGCGCGGAACACGCCCTCGGCCGCGCAGCCGGGAAAAGAGCACGGGCTCCTCGGCGCCTTTTCCGGCGCGCGCTCGACCGGCTTCACCCGGATCCGGTCGAACAGGCGAGAATTCAAATCCATGCCATGACCTTTATGACCGCCGCCGCTATCGGGCAAGTCCCAAACCATCGCCGCAAGCAAAAGCCTCGCCCCCGAGCCCGCTGCCTTTGCTAAGATATGTAGGGTCGCGAATGGCTTAACGGGAGTGCGCAATGTGACCATGGAGCAGAGGATTTTCGCTCGATTGACGGGAGCGCTCGACCCGACCGCCCTCGACGTCGTCGATGAGTCCGACCGCCATGCGGGACACGCGGGAGCGCGCCCGGGCGGCGGCACGCACTATCGGGTCCGGATCGTATCGGCGCGATTCGAGCGGCGGAGCCGGGTCGAGCGGCATCGCTTGGTCTACGATCTCCTGGCGGCGGAATTCGCCGATGGCCTGCACGCGCTCGCGCTCGTCGCCAAGGCCCCGGGCGAGCCATGACGGCGGACTGCCGCTCCGAATCGTTCGGGCCTTACGCGTTCACCCTGACCCCTGCCGAAGCCGAAGCCGCCGCGGCTCGGGCGGGACTGCGCCTGGCTCTCAGGGGCGGATTATTGGCCCGTCATCTGGCGCCGCTGGCCGCCTTCGTACTCATTATTGTCTTCGCCTCGGTGCTGGCGCTGACCGGCCTTATCAGCCGCCGCGCCGGCGAGGCGACGCTCATCCTCGCCGCCGCTGCCTTCATGATCCAACGCCTGGCCAACCACTGGCGCGTCCGCCGCGCCCGTTTGGAGGGCCGCGCGGCGATCGCGCGGCTTCAGTCGGCAGGCGCGGTGACGGCGACGTTCGAGAACGACGCGCTGTCGCTGGACGTCGACGGGCGCATGCAGCGGCTTTGCTACACCGACTGTGACGAGGCCGAAGACGCCGGGGGGCTCATTTACGTGTGGCTGCGCGACGGCGCCCCGATCGTCGTGCCGACGCGCGCGCTCGCCGACGCCGAGGAGGCGGCGCGCCTCATATCCCGCCTCACGGGCCGGATCGGAGCAATTCGGGGCGCGGATTCCGGGCGATGACGCGCCGCTATTGCGCCGGCGCCGCCGCGGCGGGCGCCGGCTTCGACGAATCGCTGTCGTCCGACGCTGGTCCGGCGAGATTTGGCCTCGCCGGCGGGGTCGGGGGCGTATGCAGCGACGCCATGCGCACCGCCTTCTCGCCGTCCGAAACAGCGTCATCGCGATGCGGCGGCAGCGGCGCGCCGGCGGGCGCCGGCTGATCGGGCGCGCTGGCCTCGACCGGCGGCGCCGCGGGCTCCTGCCCGCCCAGATGCAGCCACTTCTTGACGTTCTGCGCCCCGCCATTCAACCCGCCGAGAACGCCGCCAGAAACTTGGCCTGGGGCCGCGGCGAGGGCGACCACCGGCGGCGGGGTTGGCGCAGCCGGCGAGGCCGGCTGAGCCGCCGCGGCCTCGACAGGCGCCGGCGCGACGCTCGAGGCGTTGCGTTTGGCGGCGTCGGCGACCGCGATCTTGACCGCGGCCGGCGCGGGTTTGCGATCGTCCAGGACGATCTCCTGCGGACCGGTCGCGAGCGCATCCGGGTCGCTCTCGTCCTTGTAGCCGGCGAAGACCGCGTTCTGGCCGCCGTCGGCGTAGACGAGGCGGATTGGCTTGACGCCGGACGCAACCAGGTCGGCGACCTTGGCGTCGTCCTTCTGCTCCTTGTCCGCGACCAGCGCCTCGACGTCTTGGTCGCGTGTGAGCGCCGGACACGGCTCACTCGCCGAAACCTCGCCCTTCGCGGTCGCGCCGAACACATAGCGCTTGCCGCAGACCGTCACCGACGGTTCGGCCTTGGTGACCTCGAAATGGTCGGAGCCGTTCTTAAGGTCTTTCCAGAAGCCGATGTTGGGATCGAGCCGGAACTTGGCCAGATTCTCCGCCGTCATGTGAAACGGATAGGACTGGAGCTGGATTTCGCGCTGGCCGCCGGCGAACGATTCACGGGCGATCGCGTAGATATCGGCGACCTGCTCGTCGGTCATCGAGAAACAGCCGGCGGACGAACAGACGCCGTGCACCATGACATTGCCGCCGGTGCGCCCGTAGGCCCGATCGTAGGCGTTCGGATATCCGACGTTGAACGACAAATAATAATGGGATGTTGGGTTCATCTGGCCGGGCGCGATGGTATAGAAGCCCTCCGGCACCTGCATGTCGCCTTCCCGCTTCTTCGGCCCGAGCTGCCCCGACCAGCGGCACATCGGATAGGTCTTGAGCAGCGCGTACTCGCCGTTCGACTTCATCTTCCAGATTTCGAGCTCCGCTTCCTTCTTGTAGGTGCGGATGATCGTCGGCGACGACGGCGTGGTGTCGAGCTTGTCCATCTCGGCAAGCGTGGCGGAGGATATCGGCTGCTGCGACCGTCCCGAGCTCTGATCCAGATAGGAATCGTCGCAGCCGGCGATCAAGGCGCAAGCCGCGACGGTCAGACCAACGGCGACCCCGCGCCGGATGATTGAATTCATCGATCTCCCCGAATTCGAACCAATTCTAGCTGCGCGGGCGACAAAAGTCCATGCGGCGAATTGAAACGCCCGCACCCTTACCGACCCGTTAAACGGTTTACCGCGCCGCCGATATTGTGGCTGAGAATCAAAGCAAAGGGGTTGCGGCGGCCTTGCCCGCGCCCGATCGGCCCCGCCGGTCACCAGCGGCCGGACAGGGGCGCCGAATCGAAGATCTCGGCCAGCCGGGCCCGAGTGGCTTTGGTTGCGCCATCCGGCAACGCCGAGCGCGGGAAAAAGCGCGCCTCCTTGATTTCCCAATCCGGCGCCCGCTCTCCGAGAACCCGGAACGTCCGGACCAGGTAAACCGCCACATGGTCGCGCCGCGACGATTGGGTGTTGAGGAACAGGCCGTGCAGCAACGGCGGCCCGTCGATGGCGACCATCGCCTCTTCCTCAAGCTCGCGCGCCATCGCCTCGGCGCAGGTCTCGCCGGGCTCGACGCCGCCGCCCGGAAAATGCCAGCCGGAGACGTAGCCGTGCCTGACCAGCAAAACCCGTTCATCGGCGTCCGCCACGATCGCCCTGACCCCGAGCGTCATTGGCCGCGCAAGGAGAAAGCTCCAGTGCAGCAGGCGCAACTTCAGCCTCTCTCGAATGGGGGCGGCCATGGCTCGCGGGTGCTCCGGCCTCGGGCCGACGCCCGGGTTGCGTTTCCGTTCAAGCAATCTTATTGCCGCCCGGTCAATGACGGCGCGAGGCCTGTTTCATCCCGGCCGTCGCCCGACGGGGTCGGTTGGGGAATGAGCTTTACGGTCGCGCACATCACCGACCCGCACCTGAGCCCCGCTCCCATGCCCGGCTTCGCCGATTTGCGGCTGAAGCGCGTCATGGGGTTCATCAACTGGAAGCGGGGACGCGCCCGGCTCAATGACATGGGAATGCTCGCCCGCCTGGTCGCGGATTTGCGCGCCCAGCGCCCTGACCATGTCGCGGTCACCGGGGATCTGGTCAATATCGGCATGCCGGCCGAGTTCCACCGTGCGGCGTTATGGATGAAGACGCTTGGCGAGCCGGCCAATGTCAGCTTCGTTCCCGGCAATCACGACGCCTATGTGCGCGCGTCCATGCCGCTGCTCGAGGCGACCTTTGCGCCCTGGACGGCTGGCGACGCGCCGCCGGGCGAGGCGACCTATCCTTATCTTCGCATTCGCGGCGAGATCGCGATCATCGGCCTCTCCTCGGCCGTGCCGACCGGCCCGCTGATGGCGACCGGCAGGCTCGGCAAGAGGCAGCTTGAGGCGTTCGCCGGATTGCTCGGCGAAACCGGGGCCAAGGGGCTGGCGCGGCTCGTGCTCATCCACCACCCGCCGATCGCCGGCGCCACGCCGCTGCTGCGCGGCCTTTCGGACGCCCCGGCGTTCGGGCGGATCGTGCGCGACCGCGGCGCCGAGGCGATTCTGCACGGCCACACCCATCAGCAGGCCGTGCGCTCGCTTCCCTCGCGCGCCGCGCGCACGGTCGGCGGCGCGGTTCCGGTGATCGGCGCGCCCTCCGCCGCGGCGAGCGCCCGCGACCCGCGCTACCGCGCCGCCTATCATCTGGTGAGCCTCGTTCGCGACGGCGACCGGTGGCGGGTCAGCGTCCGCGCCCGCGGCCTCGCGCCGGAAAGCGCGGCGATCGGCGAGAGGGAGGCGCTGAGGGTTTAGAGCAGCCCGGGTTCAGATGGGGTCTGTCATTGCGAGGAGCCACAGGGCGTCGGAAGACGCCCGTCTTTCGACGGGCTACGGCGACGAAGCAATCCAGTGATCGTAGCGCAGCGGCGGTGGCCTCTGGATTGCTTCGCTCCGCTCGCAATGACGGCGGCGGACTCGCTCCGAACGCGACGCCTCTAGCGCCCTTTCTCCAGTTCACGCCGAATCTCGTCGTCCGAGATCGGCTTGCGGAGGAAAACGCTCCAATAGTTCATGCCGAGCCCGACGCCCCAGCCGAGCATCGCCCAGATCGGCCAGAAGTACCCTCGGCTGGTAATCGCCCAGATGGCGATGAGCAGAAAATTGACGGCGACATAGGCCGTCGCGTGGCGCCCGAAGCCGCGCTTCGCCTCGATACGTTCGATCGCCGCATGATGATCGACTGTCAACGTTGACGGCGTCGACGGCGCAGGCGCCGCTTGCGCCTGCTGGCCGACTTCGAGCGAGTAGACGCGGATCGGTTCGGCGATGTTCTTCAACTGAGTTTCGCCGAGGTCGGTGACCTTGAGATCGAGCCGTCCCTTCACCTGCCAGTAGGCTTGCTCGGAGAGACAAATCGCGCCCGGCTTGGCGACGCTCTCCAGCCGCGCGGCGATGTTGACGCCATCCCCCATCAGGTCGCCGTCGCTCTCCTCGACGACGTCGCCCACGTGAACGCCGACGCGGAATTCGATGCGGCGCTCCGGCGGCACGCCGGCGTTGCGCTCGGCCATGCCGTTCTGCACTTCGATCGCGCAGCGCACGGCGTCGACGACGCTCCGGAACTCGATGATCGAGCCGTCGCCGGTGCGCTTGACGACGCGGCCGCGATGGGCCGCAACCGTTGGCTCGACGAGATCGCTGCGCAGTCCCCTGATACGCGCCAGCGTGCGCTCCTCGTCTGCGCCGGCGAGGCGGCTGTAGCCGACGATATCGGTGACCAGGATCGCCGCGAGCTTTCGCGTCTCGCTCATTGCATCGCCTCCAGCGCCGGACACTACCACGAACGCCAGCGGAATCTGGCGAAATTCATCGAGGCGGAGCCGGCCGAACTTTCTGACGAAGTCGCGAGCGGAGGCCTCAAGGCAGCGAGTGCACGATCACCGGCCCCGCGGTCGCGCTGGCCGCGCCCACGACCAGCGGGCCGAGATTGTCCTCGATCCAGGCCAGCGCGCGCCGATTGGATTCCTGGGCTTCCGCCACGGTGTTGAAGACGCTGATCGCAGTCACCGTGTCGTCGGGCGCATAGATGACGTAGTAGCCCATGAAGCCCGAAACCTCGCTGATGATCGGGACCGCGCCCTTGATCCGCTCGGCGAGCGCGTCGGCTGAGCCCGGTTTGGCCTTGAACTGGCGAATTGCGGCATACATGGCGTCCTCCCCTTGCGCGAGCGTCGCTGCCCATTTGACCCCATCTTATGGCGCATCGCGGCTGGACGGAACGATTGTCGCAACAAGCCCCGCGGCGCTCGCCAACCCCAGCGCGCCGAGGGTGTAAGTCCCTCTTAAGCGTTTGACGTCAAAGCCCCCGGCAGGGCCGCGCGCAGCCGCGAGGGGGAAGCGGGCAAGAGCTTTTTCACCGCGCTCGACGCCGCGATCTGGCCGCGGTTGACGAACGCCTCGTGATTGCGCTCGATCTCGTCGAGGTCGTAGAGATAATTGACCATGATCCCGTAGGACTCGGCGAGCCCTTTGGGCGACAGGTCCCCTTGCCAGTCGATGCGCTCCAGGCTCGCGCCGTTGCCAAGATGAAAGCGGGCGACCGGGTCGATCACCCGACCGTCGGGACGGCGCGCTTTCAGGAAGTAGTGAGCGGCGAGCGGCTCGAGCGCGGCGCGCAGCCGCGCCGCGACCTCGGGCGCGGTCCGCCAATTGTCCTCCGCCGCCAGGGACAGCGCCGCGTTCTTGAGCGGCGCGATCGACGGGTCCTCGGTCGTCTCGAGCCAGGCGCGAAATCCGGGAACCGGCGAGAGAGTGATGAAGGTCTCGATCGCCGGCAGCTCGCGGCGGATCTCCTCGACCACCTGCTTGATGAGGAAGTTGCCGAAATTGACCCCGGCAAGACCCTGCTGGCAATTGGAGATCGAATAGAACGCCGCTGCGCGCGCCTTGTTCGGCGACAGCTGGGCGCGCTTTTCCGCCAGCAGCGGCGCAATCGCCGCCGGCGGCGTCAGGGTCAGCGCGACCTCGACGAAGATCAGCGGCTCGTCGACCAGCCGCGGGTGGAAGAAAGCGTAGCATCGCCGGTCGGCGGGATCGATGCGCCGCCTGAGCTCGTCCCAATCGCCGATCTCGTGCACCGCCTCGTAGCGGATGATCTTCTCGAGCAGCGCCGCCGGCGACGACCAGTCGATGCGTCGCAACACCAGAAAGCCGCGATTGAACCACGAACCGAACAGATGCAGAAAATCGCGATCGACGATCGCGAGCGACGGGTTCTGGTTCATCAGCGCCAACAGGTCGGCGCGCATCTCGACCAGCGCCGCGGTGCCGCCCGGCGCGCGATTGAGCCGCCGGAACAGGTCATGGCGGCGCGGCTCGGAGGCGTAGTGGATATCGCTCGCCGCGGCCTCGTCGGCGTCGGCGCCGAAATTGGCGATTGCCGTCATGACCCGCTCGCGATCGGGCCCGAACTCGTCGGCAAGCGCGCGAAAGAACGCCGCATGGTCGGACGGATCGAGCGCGCGGTAGCGGCGCAGGATCTCGGCGGCGAGCGCGACCCCCGACGCCTCGCCCCGCCCGGCGACCAGCGCCCGGCAAGTTTCGACCAGCGATTCGGCGCGGTTTTCACCGTCCTTCGGCCACGGCTTGATCTTGAGCACCGAGCGGCCGCGCTCGGCGATCGAGGACAGAAGATCGTAAAAAAAGGCGTTGGACATGGCTTCCGTCGGCCTTGGCGCCGGCGCCCCAAACGGTCTCGCGAGAAGCGATTGTCGTGCGGGGCCGGAAGGGAATCAAGCCCGCGCGCGGAATGAAAACGCGCCAACGCCATCACGGTTGATCACGATCGCGACCGGTTGAGACTCGCGGCCCAATCTCAAAACGGCGGCGGGGCGGTCCATTGCGCCCACAGGTCGCGCAGCCGCATCGTCCAAGCCAGATAACCGCCAAGGCCGATCAGGAGCGCGAGCGTGATCGACCCCAGCATCATCAGGAACACGCTCAGCACATCGCCGAGCCGCCGGACGAACCCGCGCCGCGGGGGCGCCGCCCAGTCGCCGGCGGCCGCCTCGATCGCCTCGCTCCCCGACGACCGGCCGCCACCGGCCAGCGGCCAGGCGCGCGGCCCCTTGGCCTCGTCCTGCGGCGCCTTGTGGGCTTGCGGGTCCGTCTTGTGAGGCTGCTGCGGCGCTTGGGCGTCACGCCAGTCCGAGGCCAGCGCGCGCTCGCGCTCGATGAGACGGCGGGCGACGTAATTGGCGACCGCGGCTGCGATGGCGTCGACCGACTGGCTTTCGGCGATCAGCACCCGGCCGTTGCGCGTGTCCTGATGGAAGCGATAGGTGCGCCGGTCGTGCGCCATGTCGACGAAGGCGATCATGTCGACGAACAGACGCGGATGATCGCCCCGCGCCAGCGCCAGATCAAACATGTCGACGTCCGGCGGCGCCTGTCCGACCACGGGCTTGAGGGCGCTTTCGAGCAGCGCCAGACGGCCCATTTCAATCTCGCGCAAATCCGCAATCGCCTCGGCGCGTTCGGCGTTCTCGACCCGCGCCTGCCGGATCGCGGCGGCGAGGTCCGGCTGGGGGGCCAGTTCGGTCTCGGGCTTGTCGTTCATCGACCTGGATGTCGTCCGCGCGTTTCGCCGCAACGGTAGCGCGAATCCGGCGGACCGCAAACCGGTCGGCAAGCGAAGCTTTTCCGGGACGAAATCATCGCGAGCGGTCATGCCGAGCCAAGCGAAGCGATCGAAAGCCGTCGGCTCTCAGTCTTGGCCGCGTGGCTATTTCGCCGCCAAAGCCGCAAGCCGCTCGCGCGCTCCGGTGGCGCCGGCGGCGAGGGCGCGGGCGTAATAGTCGCGCGATTTGGCGCCATCGCCCCTGAGCCCGACGACGCCGAGACGGGTCAGGGTCGTCGGATCGAACGTGTCGCCGAGCGCGACCAGCGCCCGCGCGTCGCCGGCCTCGGCGGCGCTGACGAAGAAGGCGCGGGCGGTCGCGATGTCGCCCTTGGCGAAGGCGACCAAGCCTTCGGCGCACAGCCGGCGACCGTCGTCGATCGGTATCGCCAGCGCCGCGCCGGGGCTGCCGGCTTCCTTGGCGCGCAGCGCCGACGGCTGGTCGCGCAATGCGCTTGCGAGCTTGCCGATCGCATCCTTGGCGAACGGCTGAGCCGTCGTCCCAGGCGCCTTCAGCGCGGAGACGACGACAGGCGGTTTGACGAAAACAGGCTGCTCGACGGCGGCCTTGACGTTGAGCGCCGACGGCTCGAGGCGCGGCCAGCATGCGAATACGAGGATGCTAGCGAACGCGGCGGCGAGGACGCTTGCAAGTGCTTTCCAGGAAATGGCCAGCGTCCGTCCTCCCTTACTGCATCAGCCCGCGCCAGCGGGTCAGTCCGTCATAGAGGCGATCCGAATCACCCGCGCTCGGCCAGCTCGGCGAACCGGCGGCGGATTTGGCCGAGGCGCGGAAGGCGTCGAGGGACGCGTCGGCCGAAGTCTTCTTCGCGTCCAGCCAGTCTTGCGCCGCCGCCAGCCGCGGCCATGGTTCGCCCGGCCACGAGGCCTCGGCCGCGAGGTTGACGTCGCGCCAATGAGCGTCTCGGTCGTCGCCGAGGAAGCCGTCGTAATTGTCGAGGAAAATCCGGGCCAGCCGGCCGAGTGCCTCCGCCCGCTGCGATCCCGGCGGCGCGTCGAGGGCGACGAGCGCCATCGGTTCAGCCACAGTTTCGACCGGCGTGGTCGCGCCGACGAGGTTGGGCCGTTCGGCGGCGGTCACATGAGCCGGGGCGTAAACCGGCTCCAAGGTCGCTGACCAGGGAATAGGGACGATGTGAAAGCGCCCGTCGCCGCCAAAGTCGTCCAACACCGGGGCTCCTTCCGCCCCGAGGACGACGACCGCGTCGACCTTGCCCGCCGCCAGCGCGTCAAGCGCTTCCGGCAGCGGCGCATTGGTCTGATTCGGCGTCACTCCCAGGCGGGAGAACAACATTCTGCCGCTGGTCGATGTCGCGCTGTCGAGGTCGCCGAAACTGACCAGCTTTCCCTGTAAGCCATTGATCGACTTGATCTCCCGCGGTGCGATCACCTCCAGGGCCTCAGGCGCGAGGCGCGCGACATAGGGGACCCGCTTGATCCATTCAGGGTCGCCCTTGGCGCCGGAAACCAAGCTGTCGAGCGAGACGACGGCAAAGTCAGCCAGGTCGGTCTTGAGGACCTTGCCGAGACCGTCCGGCGACGTGGGACCGACGATCGCATGGCCTGGCGCGCCGCTCACGCTCATGACCGCCGCGAAGTCCTTGGCCATCCGGCTCGCCCTGACGTCGCCGGGGTCGGCGAGGACGGAAAACTCTTTTGCAGCAGGCGGTTGCACCGCTGGAATGGCCGCGGTGGTCGCTGGCGCCAGCGCGGTCGCCCGGGCATACTGCCGGACTACCTTGCCCTGGCTGCCGCGCCAAGCGCCATGCCACAGAACTCGTACGCCATTATGAAAGACCGGATGGTCGTAGGGCACCATGCCATACGGCGATTTCTTTGATTCGGCCGCCAGACCTTCGCCCGCGAGCAGCATTGCAACGCCGAGCGCAACGGCCGAGCGGATGGCCCCGCCTCGCGGCCTCCACCCAACCTTCCCCGGACCCACAGACAAAACTATTGGGCGCCCGCCCTGACGCGTTCCGCTCGCCATCACACGCGACCTTGGCCAGCAAATGCGACCTCATCAAGGCAACCAACCCATCGCTCCCCCGCGGATTTGCGGGCCAGAGCTGCGATCTGCACAAGATTGACGGCCTGCTCAGGGCGCGAGCGCGAGCGCTTCGAGCGCCGCCTCGAGCTCCTGTTCGCCGATCGGGGCCAGCGTCGGCCCGTCGAGATAGACCAGTCCGGCGCGGATCATGAGTCCGGGGTAGAGCGGCTGCAAAGCGGCGCGATAGAGCGCGAGCTGGACGACATGGGCCGCAGCCGGGCGATCGGGCTTCGCGCCGAGCTTGAAGTCGACGATCGATACCCCGTCGTCGTTCGCGATCAGCCGGTCTAAACGGCCGCCGTAGGGCAGGTCCGGGCGCCCGCGGCGCGGCAGAAGTCCCATCAGCGGCACTTCACCGCGGGACTTTGGGCCAAACAGGGGCGCGAGCTCTGGCGCGTCGATCGCCGCCAGGACCTTGGCGGCGAGCGCGGCGCGCGCCGGTTCGGCGAGCCCGCCGCCCATCCGTTCGAGGTAGGCGCCTGCGGCGCTCGCCCGCCGTTGCGGGGCGACGTCGGGCAGCATCTCTATGAGAGCGTGGGCAAGGCGCCCCTCACGGATCCGTTGCCGGTCGCCCTCGCCAGCGCCGCCGATCCGCGAGGGGCTGAGAGGAGCGGCGGCCATCTCGAGCGCAGCCTTGCCGGAGAGCCACTCGGGCATCGCCTTGGGGGGGCGAATCTGCGGCGTTTCGGCGCCATTTTCGGCTCGAAGCGGTTCGCCATAGCGCCGGATCGCCTCTCCGCCGCCGAACGGCGCCGGCGCCTCGACGAGCGAGTCGCCGAGGCCCGTCTGGACGAGATTGTACCAGCACTCGGTCGGACGAGCGTTTCTGGTATCATAGCCGGCGATGATGAGGCGCTGGGCGGCGCGGGTCATGGCGACATAAAGCAGGCGCCGATACTCGCCCTCAGCCGTCTCGCGCGCGTGCGCCCGCGCCGCGGCGACCGCCTCTGCATCACCGCTGGCCGTCTTGGCCCAGGCGTAAAGCGGCGGGTCGCCTGGCCTCGCCGGCGTCAGCCGCATCAGCTTCGGGTCATGCCGGCCGTTCGGCGCGCTGCACGTGTCCGGCAGGAAGACGATCGGCGCCTCAAGTCCCTTGCTGGCGTGGACGGTCAATACCCGGACGCCTTCGGTCTCGACCTCCATGTCGCGCTTGATTTCGGCGTCGGCCGCTTCGACCTCGGCGAGAAAATTATGCAGCGACGGCGCTTCACGCTGCTCATGCGCCAGCGCCAGGGTCAGGAATTCGTCGATCGGGTCGGCGGCTTCGGGTCCGAGCCGGCCGATCAGCGCTCGCCGGCCGCCGTCCTCGCCCAGGAGAAGCGCGTAGAACGAGAAAGGCGAGACCGCCTTCGCGCGCCCCCGCCATCGGACGAGCAGACGCGCCGCCTGGGCCGCGAAGAGGTCGTCCGAGACCGCGAGCGCCTCGGCCAGCGAACCGCGCCGCCGCGCAGCGAGCTTGAGGAGGGCGTCGTCACCGAGCCCGATCAGCGGCGACTTGAGGGCCGAGGCCAGCGTCAGATCGTCGTCCGGCAGCAGCGCCGCGCGTCCGGCGGCGATGAGGTCCATCACCGCGATGTGGTCCTTGAGCATGAGGCGGTCGGCGCCGGCGGCCTTGAGTTCAGCGGCCTTGAGGGCTCTCACCATCGCCTCGAAGAAGGCGTTGCGGCTGCGAACCAGGATCATCACGTCGCTTTCGCGAATGCGCCTGATCTCGCCGGTCACGGGGTCGACCACGCGCTCGAGTGAATTCGCCGACACCCAGCCCTTGATGACCTGGGCGATGCGCTTCGCCAGGATCACCGGGGGGTCGTCGGGCGACGCATGATCGAGCGGCAGGCGCCAGTCCTCGGGGTCTGGCGCCGGGCCGGGGGCGATCGGCGGCCATAGCTCGACGACGCCTTTCAGGTCGCTGTGGATCGCCTCATGCCTCGGGGGCGGCTCTCCGGCGGCGGCGACGCCGCGCCAGGCCGCTTCGCACCCAAAGGTCTTGTCGACGGCGTCGAGAATCGTTTGCGACGACCGGAAGGAGAAGGTCAGCGGCACGTCGGCGAACGGCCGTTCGGCGTCGCGATGACGCTTGTCGAACGCGCGCTTCATTTCGGCGAACATCTCAGGCGCCGCGCCCTGAAAGGCGAAGATCGACTGCTTCTCGTCGCCGACCGCAAACACGGTGCGGTTCGCCGCCCGCGCGCCGGCGCCGGAGAAGAACTCGGCGCTTAGAGCGGCCAGAATGCCCCATTGCGGCGCCGAGGCGTCCTGCGCTTCATCGAGCAGCAGGTGATCGAGCCCATAGTCGAGCTTGTGGAGCACCCAGGCGGCGCTCGACCGGGTCACCAGCGCCAGTGCGCGAGCGATCTGATCGTTGAAATCGAGCATGCCGCGCTCGGCTTTCATCCGCGCGAAGGCCGCGAGGATCGCCTCGGCGACGGCAAATAGGGCGGCGCTGCGCTCGAGCGTCAACGCGGCCCGCCAGCGTTCGCGCAAAACGATCAGGCGATCCTGCTCGCGGCGCAAGTCGTCCTCGAGCGCCGGAAACCGTTCGCACATATGGTTGGCCGTCAGATGACCCGTCTTTTCCCCGCGCGGATTCCCGTCGCCTCCGTCAACGAAAAACGCCTCGAGGAGCGTCCGAATCCGGGCTTCCCGCGCGACGTCGTCATCCGCCCCGCGAAGCCTCATCGCGAACTTGCGGTCATCCCCCTTCCCGACCTCGAGCACTCGCGCCCAGGCAGCGCGTCGCATGCGCCCGACTTCGCCGCCGAGCATCTCGATTTCGACGTCTGTGACCGTCGCGCCGGGCACAAGCCCGAGCGGGCAGCCGAGCGCGGCGACATAGCCCGCCGGGTCATCGTAGGCGGTGAAAGCTTCGGAACGGCTCAGCGCCTCTTTGAGAAGATCGTCGAACGAGTGGGCGCCCGCTTCGCGCGCGACCAGATTGAGCGCGGCCGCTTTATCGGGCGCAGCATTCAGGGCCGCGAGCGCCGCGTCGCGCGCCTCGATGAGCATGAGCTTCGATTCGCGTTCGTCGATGACCTTGAAATGCGCCGGGACGTTGGCCTCGAACGGAAAGAGCCTCAGCAATCGCTCGGCGAAGGCGTGCAGCGTCTGGATCTTGAGCCCGCCCGGCGTCTCGATGGTGCGCGCGAACAATTGCCGGGCAAAGGCGAGATCCTGCGGCCCCGGCGCCGGCGCGCCGCAGTCGACGACCGCTTTCGCCAGTGCGTCGTCGTCGAGGCTCGTCCACTCGGCGAGCTGCCCGAAAATGCGCTCCGCCATATTGGCGGCCGCCGCCTTGGTGTAAGCGAGGCACAGGATCTGCGCCGGCGGCGTGCGATCGATGAGGAGCCGCAAGACCCGCTGCGTCAGGACGTGAGTCTTGCCGCTGCCGGCGTTGGCCGACACCCAAGCCGAGGTTCTCGGGTTCGAGGCCCGGGTCTGCCGCTCCCGCAGCGCCTCAGGGATCGTCAGGCGCCGGCTCACGGCGAATCCCCTGATTCGGCGTCGCCATCAGCCGTCGCCCATTCCTTGACGCGCGCGAGATGGTCGTAGTCGGAGAATCGGCTGGCAAATTTGGGGAACGGGCGCGAGAGGTAGGGGGTGTCCTCGCAGGAGAATTGGTCGAGGAGGATCTTGAGCTCGGCGAAATGCTTCTCAGCGAGCGCGAATATATCTTCCCCTTTGCCTCCGGCGGGCTTCTCCTCGCCGCCCTTCGCGCCGCCGAGTTTGAGATAGAGCGCCTGCTCGGCTTCGAGCGGCGGCAGCCGCTTGAATCCGCCCCGCCGCAGCATCGCGGCCTCCAGCGTCAATTGGGGCGCAAATCCCACCTTGACTTCCTTGGCGCCCGGCGGCGTCCCGCTTTTGTAGTCGATGAGCCTCGCGCCGCCCGACGCGAGGGCGTCGATCCGGTCGGCGCGCGCGCTCAGCTTGAACGGCGCGCCGCTCGCGAGCGGGATCGGGATTGCGCCGTGCTGCTCGACCCAGACGCTCGTCGCATCGAGGCGCGATTTGCGGTCGAAAGCGAGAAAGAAGTCGAGGCCCGCTTCGATACGCGGCCAATTCAGAGCGGCGAAGGCGGGATCGGCGCGAAGGGGCGCAAAGCGCTCGCGGGCGATCGAAAACAGACGATCGCGCGCCTCGGGCGAAAGGGCGCCGAACGGGTGTGTCTCGACAAACTCCTGCAACGCGGCGTGCCACGCGATTCCTATTTCGCGCGGCCCCATGTCGCGTTCGACCGTCTCGAGCGGCTTCAGGCGGAGAATGTATTCGGCGTAGATCGCATAAGGGTCGCGGCGCAAGGTCTCGATCCGGGTGACGCTCAGCGCGCGCGGGCGAAGCTCAACCGGCGGTCGCGGCGCCGGCCTTACTCCGGGCCGGAACTCGGCCGGCTGATCGAGAGCGCGCGCAAAGGCGAGGTAGCGCCTGCCGCGCTCCTCGGCGTCGGCAAACGCCTGCGCGCCTGCGCCGGCCGCGGCGACGAGACGCTGCAGAAAACGCGAGGCGACGGTCGGCTCGCCGCCGCGTTTCTTCGCCCGGCTCAAGACCGCCTTGGGCGCCCCGAGCGCGGCGACGAAATCATGCGCCGTCTGGCCGATTCGCCGCTCCGGCGGCGAGAGGCTGAGCGCGGCGCGCATCGGCCGGTTGAGAAAGGCGTCGGTGTCGACCGAGGGCGGCCAGACCGTTTCGTCGAGGCCCGCCAGGAGCACGCAATCGAAGCTGAGCAGGCGCGCTTCGAGCAAGCCGAGGATCTGCAGGCGCGGGTGGCCGCCGCTCGCCGGAGGAGCGCGCGCCGAGGCCAGCGCGTCGTCGAGCAAAGCGGAATATTCGGCGAGCGCGGTCGGGAAGCTCTCAGCCGCAGCTTCGCTCCATTCGTCCATAAGCTCCATCAACGGCTCGAACCCCCGCGGGTCTTCGACCGTGTCGTGCGCCGCCCCTCGCGGCCCCGCGACCACGGCTGAGACCGCGGCCCGATGCAACGTAAGGGAGTCGCTGAGCGAGGCGGAGGGCCCTAGCGCGCGTAAGGGGGCAAGCGCGCGCGCGACTTCGCGCGCCAGCGCCTCGGCCGCCTGCCGGTCGACCTCGCCGACGCGGTGGACCGCCGGATGGGCGTGAATGTCTTCGGCGGCCTGACGCGCCTCGACGAAAGCCCGATCGAGGTCATCGAGGGACTTGAGCGGGATGGCGCGAAAGATGGCGAGCTCCAACGCGCGGGTCGCGCCTTCGATATCGGCGCGGGCGCGGCCGAAGCGCGCCGCCGGGTGAGCGAGGAGCGCGAGAATCGAGCGCGGCGAGAACTCGATCGCGGCGTCAAGGATGAGCCGGGCGAGCGCGCCCGCCGGGCTCTGCCCCAGCGTCCGCCCTGCCGAGTCCTCGACCTCGACGCCCCACCGAGCCAGCTCCGCCGACACCCGGCGCGCGATCGACGGATCGGGCGTGATGAGGGCCGCGGTCTTGCCGGGCGTCTCGAGGGTTTCGCGCATCGCGATCGCCAGCGCCAGGGCCTCTTCGGTTTCATTGTCGGCGACGACGATCGTGACGCCCGCGAGCGCGGCGGCGAGGGCCGGCGGCGACAGCGCGCCCTCCCGCTCGCGCCAGCGCTCCGTCGACTCGGCGGGACGGAGCGCTTCGGTCAGGAAAGCCGAGCGCGCCGCAAGCGCCGGCGAGGGCGAGCCCAGCTTCGCGACGTCCTCCCGCTTGACGCCGATTGCGCCGATCAGCCGGCGCATGAGCGACTGCGGATGGCCCGCGAGCCCGAGCGTCGCGTCGTCGTCCGCGCCGATCATCGCCCAGGCGCCGTCGTCGAGATCGAGGTCGAGGTCGGGCAGCACGACCGCGCCTTGGGGGGCGCGCGCGATCGCCGCGATGAGGCGGGCGGTGGCGCGATTGGCGCCGGTCGAGCCGGCGATGATCGTCGGACCGCGCGGCGCTGCGCCCTCGAGCGCCTTGATTTCGTCGTCGATCAGGAGCGCGACCCGCTTCGCCCGGTCGATGAGGCCGCGCTCGGCGAGCCAGAGCGGCCAATGGGCGAAGGCGATCTTGAGGAAGTCGAGAGTGATGCGCCAATAGGGGTCATAAGCGTCGGGCGCCAGCGTCTCGATCTTCGCCCACGGCGCGCCCTCGATGATCATGTCGTCGATCAGCGCCGCGAGATCGCCGGCGAGCGCGTATGCCTGCGCGGGCGTCGCCGCGACCAGCGCCGGCTCGGAAGCATCGACGATCAGCCGCCCGTCGGCGCCGACCGTGCGGATTGCGCCGTTGAGCGCCTTTCCCCANNGGGGCCTCTTCGCCCTCGGCGGCGAACATTGTCGCCGGCTCGTCGGGTTCGAAGGCGCCGAGCGGCGCGATCCGCGGCAGGATGAGGCTCCGCGCGCGGCTCGCCGAAAGCAGCGCTTGGGCTAGCGCCTGGGCGGCGCGTTGCGTCGGCACATAGATCGTCGCGTCGGCCAGCGCCGTCGGTCCGTCCGCGCCGGGGAAGTCCTCAACCAGGACGCCGTCCAGGAGCGCGCGGCTCAAGGTCGGCAGAAATGGCGCGCCGGAAGGAATCGTGAAGACTCGGGGAGGCCGAATCGGCATGCGCGCCTTTTATGCGGCGCGCGGGGGAAGGCAAGCGGCGCCAGTCATCCGGCAAGAGCCCCGGCAAACCGCCGCCACGCGCTCTCATCGCCCGGAATCCCGAACCGCAGCCAATCCGCAGCATCGGCGAACGGCCGGGCCAGGATACCCGCCGCCACGAGCCGCTCAAACGCAGCGCGCGCGTCGGCTTTCGCTGCGAGGCGGAACAGGCGGGTCCCACCGAGGATGCGCCAGCCATTGCGCTTGAGCAGCCCGTCGAGCCGCGCCGCTTCGGCGCCCAGGCGATCGCGCATTGCGTCCGTCCAGGCGAGATCGGCGAGCGCTCTTGTTCCGATCGCGATCGCCGGACCGCTGACCGGCCAGGGTCCAAGCGCCGCGCGCAGGGAGTGGACGATCTCGGGCGAAGCGATTGCAAAGCCGAGACGCAAGCCAGCGAGCCCGAACGACTTGCCGAACGATCGCAGCACGACCGCTTTCCCGGGCAGGACCGGCGCCAGGCTTTCACTCTCGCCGTCGAAATCGACAAAGGCTTCGTCGACGATCAGCACGCCGCCGCGCGGCGCAAGGCGCCTGTGAAGTTGGAGGAGGTCGGCGCGCGGCGTGATCCGCCCGTCCGGGTTGTTGGGATTGACGACGATGGCGACGTCGAGGTCGCCCATGTCCTCGATCCGTTTCGCTTCGTCGACCTGCGCGCCGGCGGCGGTGAAGGCCGCCTTGAGGCCGCCGTAGGTCGGCCCCAGCACGCCGACGGCGCCGCGCGGAATGATCCGGGCCAGCGTCTGGATGAGCGCCTGCGAGCCGGGGCCCGCGACCACCATTCCGGCGGGCGCCCCATAGCGGGCGGCGGCCGCGGCCTCGAGCTCGGCCAGCGCTCCGCTCCCGGGCAGCCGAGACCAGACTTCGGGGGCGATTTCAGGCAGGGGATAGGGGTGCGGATTGATGCCGGTCGAGAGATCGATCCAGGGCTCCGGCGCGCCGGGCGCGAGCCGGCGGGCGACGTCGAGCGCGCCGCCGTGATAGGTGAACGCTTCCGCGTCCGCCGTCCAGTCCCGTCCCGCCGTCATGCCGCTCTCGCTCTCGCTGCCGCTCGCGCTCGCCGCCTCTGTCGTCGAGGCGCTGATCGGCTATCCGGCGCCTCTCTATCGCGCCATTGGCCATCCCGTCACTTGGATGGGCCGCTGGCTCGAATGGCTCGATGCGAAGCTCAATCGCCCCGCCGCGAGCTTCGCCATGCGCCGGGCGTCGGGAGTCGTCGCGCTTTGCCTTTACCTCGCGCCGGTCGCGCTCATCGCCTGGGCGGCGACGCGCGCGCTTCTTCCCCGCGGCGCTCTTGGCTTCGCGGCGCTCGCCGTTCTCGCCGCGNNCCCAACGCAGCCTCTCAAGCCATGTCCGGGCGGTGGCCGACGGTCTCTACGTGAGCCTCGACGATGGACGCCGGGCGGTGGCGCTGATCGTCGGCCGCAACCCCGCGGCGCTGGACGAGGCGGGCGTCGCGCGAGCGGCGATCGAGAGCCTGGCTGAGAACTTCTCCGACGGCGTCGTTGCGCCGATCCTCTGGACCGCGCTCGGCGGCCTCATCGGCGGCGCGCTTTATAAGGCGATCAACACCGCCGACAG
>PLUH01000156.1:2184-15333 GCA_003164825.1 Hyphomicrobiales bacterium | reverse complement strand
TTGACGCCGTCGCCCATCAGATCGCCGTCGGCCTCCTCGACGACGTCGCCGAGATGGACGCCGATGCGGAATTCGATTCGCCGCTCGGACGGCAAGCCCGCGTTGCGTTCGACCATGCCGTGCTGCACTTCGATAGCGCAGCGCACAGCGTCGACCACGCTGCAAAATTCGACAAGGAGTCCGTCGCCCGTGCGCTTGACGACCCGCCCCTTGTGAACGGCGATGGTCGGGTCGATCAAATCGCTGCGCAGCGCCCTGAGCCTGGCGAGCGTGCGATCCTCGTCAGCCGCGGCCAGACGGCTGAATCCAACCATATCAGCGGCGAGGATCGCAGCGATCTTCCGCGTTTCAGCCATGGTTTCGCCTCGGGATTTGGCGACGCTATCATGAATGGCGCATCGGCGCTCGTAGGTCGTCCGAGCGGCGCCGAGAAGCATTTCGGCCCACGTCCTTCAGACAGAACGCATCAATCGAGGCGTCGCTCGCCTCGCCGCGGCGAAAACGGCCCTAGCGATGGAGTATGGGGCTGAACTTCTCGGGATCGATCGGCGCCGAAGTGTGCTGGTGAACAATCTTCCAGGCGCCGTTCTTTTGCCTCGCCACCCAGGTCAGGCGGTTTTGCATTGAGCGCAATATCTCACCGGTTTCCGATCGCGCCTTGTAAGTCACCGTCGCGTATGCGGCGGAAATTTCCGCGCCATAAACGGCATTGATGTCGTCAAACTCGACAACGACCGACTCCGAGCCGAGCGAGCCCAGCCATTCTTCGTTCATTCCGCGCCAAGGGCCCTCGCCGACATAGGACCATCGGCCCCACATATCAAAGGCGATGAGGTCCTCGTCGTAGAGATCCATGAGCTTGTCGACTTGCTTGTTCAGCACGGACGATTTGTAGGCCTCGAAGAAGGCGTTGAAGTCCAGCGTTGGTTGCATTCGTTATCCTCAGCATTGCGGCGACCCCTCCAGTTCCATCTACCGCATTTTCGGACGCGATCACGGCTGGTAGCTGCCTCTACTGGATTTGCGGCCCCCCGCCACGGCCCGGGCGCCCATGCGCCGATATTCCGACGAAACGTATCTCGCCAGAGCTGGGGTCTCGAAGAATGATTCGCGCAATTTGTTTGCGAAAATCAGAAATCCGGCTCCGCCTGTGACGCCGCGCCGGTTTCGCGTGCAACGCCGGCCGTCCTCGGCCTTTGGGGGGCGGACGTCCTTGACCTCCACCCCGCCGGCGGTCGTTATGACGCGGGGCATGGAGGGTGGCATGGAGGCCTTGTCCGCGATCGAACGGATCGTCCGCGACCTGCTCGTTTTCGTCGTCGCGATGAGCGCGATCCTGGCGGCGCTTCTCGTCATCATCTCCCGCATGCCGAACGACAATCCGCTGAAGCGGATCATGGTGGCGCTGAGCTATCGGGTCGGCGCGACCGCGGCGGCGGGGATGCTGGTCATTCCCGCAACCCCGATCCCCGGCCTCGACACTCTTATCGACGTCGGCGCGCCGATCGCCCTCATCTGGTATTGGTGGACCTTCTTCCGCGACGCGCGCCGCGGCGGCTCGAAGGCGCCCGCGCGCGCGAGTCCCGGAACGGGCGGATCGGGGGATCCTCCGGGATGAGATTCGTCAAAGCGAACGGCCTCGTGATCCATTACCTCGCCGAGGGCCCGGAAGCGCTGCCGCCGCTCGTCTTCATCAACCCGCTCGGCTGCGACCTGCGCGTCTGGTCCGACGTCGCCTCGATCCTGAAGCCCGACTTCCGCGTCGTCGCTTATGACAAGCGCGGCCACGGCCTTTCCGAATCCGGGCCGGACCGCACTGAGATGGCCGATTATGCGGCTGACCTTGCCGGGCTCCTCGACGCCTTACGAATCGACCGGGCCGCGATCGTCGGCATGTCGATCGGCGGCGTGATCGCCCAGGAGCTCACTCGCCAGCGCCCGGAGCTCGTCGCCGCGCTCGTTCTCTGCGACACGGCGGCGAAGATCGGGACCGACGAATCCTGGGACGAGCGCATCGCCGCGGTCGAGCGCGGCGGCATCGAGTCGNNGCGGCGGAATTCGCCGGCGTCCGCGCCATGCTGACCCGGACCCCCAAGCAGGGCTATCTCGCCGCCTGCGGCGCCTTGAAGCGCGCCGACCTTCGGCCCTACGCCGGCGCGATCGAAGCGCCGACCCTTTGCCTCGTCGGCGACCAGGACGGCTCCACCCCCGTGGCCCTGGTGCGACAAACTGCGGGGTTGATCAAAGGCTCGCGGTTTGAGATCATCGAAGGCGCGGGCCATCTGTCGAATGTGGAGAAGCCAGCCGCCGTGGCGCGGCTGATCGCCGAGCACGTCACGCGAACGGCCGCTTGAGCGCGCAGCATGCCTGTCGCCCAAATTGCCGAGAGTTAATCCAAAGGCTGAAAATATAGCCCTTCCCTTCCTGGTATGAGAGAGTATAGACACGCGCCGTTTTGAAGGCCCGGCGGCAGCCGGCGACCGCGGGATCCCCCTTTTCGCATGTCCCACCCCCTTTCGAAGGACGCCCTTCCGCCCGCAACCTTGAGCGGTGAGGGCGAGGGCCTCGCCCATTCGTCCGGGCATTTCTGGGTTCTCGCGCTCGGCTCGATCGGCGTCGTGTTCGGCGACATCGGCACCAGCCCCCTCTACGCGCTGCAGACCGCGCTCGGCCAGTTCAAGGGCTCCGCGCTCGGACCAGCCGAGGTGATCGGCGTCGTCTCGCTCATCATTTGGGCGCTCCTGATCGTCGTCACCGGAAAATATGTGCTGTTCCTGATGCTGGCCGACAACAAGGGCGAAGGCGGCATCCTGTCGCTCAAAGCGCTCGCGCAGCGTGCGCTCGGACAGAAGACGACACTGGTCTTCTTCCTCGGGGTCGCCGGATCGGCGCTGTTCTCGGGCGACGCCATGATCACGCCGGCGATTTCCGTTCTGTCGGCGCTCGAAGGGCTGAAACAGGTCGACGTCAACCTCGCGCCGTACATCCTGCCGGCGACGATCGTCATCCTTGTCGTTCTTTTCGGCGCCCAAAGCCGGGGGACGGCCAGGGTCGCGGCCTTCTTCAGCCCGATCATGGTGATCTTTTTCGCCGTCAACGCCGTGCTCGGTCTCGTGCATATCGCGTCGGCATGGAGCATTTTGGGGGCTCTGAGCCCATTGCCCGGCCTTGGCTTCATCCATACCCATGGCGCGACCGGGTTCATCGTGCTCGGCGCCGTCTTTCTCGCGGTGACCGGAGCGGAAGCGCTTTACGCCGACATGGGCCATTTCGGGCGGCGGCCGATCCAGGCGGCCTGGCTGTTCATCGTTCTACCGGCGCTGGTGTGCAACTATCTCGGCCAGGGCGCGCTGATTCTCAACGACCCCAAGGCGGTCGCCAACCCCTTCTATCTCCTCGCTCCGGGCTGGGGCCTGGTGCCGCTCATTCTACTGTCGACGGCGGCCACGGTGATCGCCAGCCAGGCGGTTATCACCGGCGCCTTTTCGCTGGCCAGCCAGGCGATCCAGCTCGGATTGCTGCCGCGCCTCGAAATCGTCCATACCTCCCCGACCCAGGAGGGCCAGATTTTCATCCCGCGCGTCAACCGGGTGCTGCTTATCGGCGTTCTGGGGCTGGTGCTGCTCTTCCGCTCTTCCGACGCCCTGGCCAATGCCTACGGCATCGCAGTTTCGGGCACCATGGTGGCGACGACCGCGCTCGCGTTCTTTGTGGTCTGGAAGCTGTGGCGATGGCCGCTCTGGGCGGCGCTGACCCTCACCGGCGCATTCCTATCGATCGACGTCGGCTTTTTCATCGCCAATCTTTACAAAGTCGTGGACGGCGGATGGGTGCCGCTCACGCTCGGCGCCGCGATGTTTGTCGTGATGTGGACCTGGTCGCGCGGCAGCCAGATCCTCATGATCCGCACTCATCGGGATTCGATCCCGACGCTCGACCTGATCAAGATGCTCGACAAATCGAAACCGGTCCGGGTTCCCGGAACGGCGGTCTTCCTCACCAACGATCCAACCTCCGCGCCATCCTCGCTCATGCACAACCTCAAGCACAACAAGGTGCTGCACGAGCGCGTCGTTCTTTTGAACGTCCGCACCGAGACGACCCCGCGCGTCGCCGCCGCCAGCCGCTATGAGAAGACCAGCCTGTCGCCCGATTTCATGTTGGTCACGCTTCATTTCGGCTATATGGAGCAGCCGCATATCCCGCGGGCGTTGGCGGCGATGCGAAAGGCGGGGCTCAAGTTCGACATCATGACCACCTCGTTCTTCCTTGGGCGCCGCACGCTGAAGACCGCGCCCAATTCCGGTATGCCCCTGTGGCAGGACAAGCTGTTCATCGCCATGACCAAGCAGGCGGCGAGCGCGCCGGACTTCTTCAATTTGCCCTCCGACCGAGTCGTCGAGCTCGGAGCGCAGATGAAGGTGTGAGCGCTGCGCCTCAAGCGACGTCGCAGGCGCTCGACGCTGAGCGAGACGAGGCGGGAAGCGCCGGGCATCCGCGGATGAAGGTCTATCTCATCAACCTCGATCGCAACCCCGATCGCCTCGCGCACATGCGCAGTCAATTGAACGGGATCGCGTTCGAGCGCATCAAAGCGCTCGACGGATCGAGCCAGCCGCCGACGGCGAAAGGCCTCACGCGCTTCGAGTTGGCCTGCCTGGAAAGCCACAAGGTCGCCTGGCGTCAATTCCTCGCTGGCCCGGAGGCCCACGCCTGCTTCCTCGAGGACGATCTGCACGTCTGGCCCGGTTTCGATGCGCTCGTCGGCAGCGAGGCGTGGATACCGGCGGACGCGCATTCCATAAAGCTCGACACCTACCTTCAGGCGGTCGAGCTCGGCGACAAACGGACGGCGATCGGCGGCCGTGAGCTCGCCAGGCTCCATAGCCGCCACCAAAGCAGCGCGGCTTACATCCTCAGCCGGGAGGGCGCCGCCCGCTATCTTGAATTGACCGCCAGCGTCTCCCTGCCGGCCGACTATTCGCTGTTCCCCAATCACCCCCGCCGCGTCGGCTTGCGTATCTATCAGCTCATTCCCGCGGTCGCGATCCAGGATCACCTTCTGCCGCCGGACCAGGGCGGCAAGACCTTCGCCACGGCGATGGCCGGCGCCGATGGCGACGCCGCGCCCCGTCCCCGCGCCTCGACGCTCGGCAAGCTCGGACGCGAGACCGGCCGCCTCGCCCGCCAGGCCGCCGGCTCGATCGAATGGGCTTATCGGAAGGCGATCATGGGCGTCGTAACCACGACGGTCGGCGTTGGTTGAAATCGGAACGGGAGAAGTCTCTCGGACCCCGACCGGAGCCGTGTTCGGCGAGGCCGACCCCGTATGAGGCTGGCGTTAGTCTAACTTGCAGCGCCGAGGGCCCTTGGAAGCAGAACGCTGACGACCAGTCCTTTTGAACCCAGAGGAGCGTTAGCGAGTAAGACCTGACCGCCGTGCGCCAGCGCAATGTCGCGAGCGATCGACAGTCCGAGTCCCGTGCCGCCGGTTTCCCGGTTGCGTGAGGATTCCAGCCTCTGGAACGGTTCGAAAGCCTGTTCGAACAAATCGGCAGGTATCCCCGGCCCGTCGTCAGCTATGGTGACGATCCAGTCGCTCGTGTTCTCGATAAGTGACACGCGCGCCGCCCCGCCGTAGCGCACGGCATTGTCGATCAGATTCGAGAGCATACGGCGGATCGCTGTGCGCTTGCCGTAAGCCGTCACGTGGTTCGGCCCGCTATATTCGGCCTCGGCGCCCGCGTCGGACGCTTCGTCGCAAATACTGATGAGGATGGACGCCAGGTCAAAGGGGGCCGACGGATCGGGGCTTGCATCGCCCTCTGCGAAGCTGAGGGTCTCCGCCAACATGTTTCCCATTGCGTCTATGTTGGCGAGCATGCGCTCGCGCAGTTCTCCCTCCGGGATGAACTCGGCTTGGAGCCTGAGCCGGGTCAGTGGCGTACCGAGATCATGCGAGATTGCTGCGAGCATACGGGTGCGCTCGCCTACGAAACGCTTGAGGCGTTTCTGCATAGTTTCAAACGCGTTGTTTATCGCTGCGAATTCGCGGATCGCGGGACGGGGAGTTTTAATGATTTCCGGCGACCGCCCGAGCGCGTCAGCCGCCGTCGCAAGACTGGAAAGAGGCGCGATGAGGCTGCGAGCCGTAAGAACCGCGATGGCGGCGATAACGAGCGTGCCGGCGAATATTAACGCAAGAGACTGCATCAGTCGTCTTCGCGCAGCGCTATGACTCGGCCCAATCGTGAGCCACCGGCCATCGTGAAGATCTATTGTGATTAAGAAGGTCGGTGGCACCAGAAGGTCTTCTCCTGACTGAAGAGGTCCGCTTGGCAGCGTTGCGAAAGCGTCAGCCGGCACGACTTGAAGGGGCTCGCCCGACGGTCCGATACCCAGAGCTTGAACGTAAGGGGCAGCTGCGCCGCTAACTTCGTTCCGAACGGTGGCCAGCACCCTGTTTAGGGGCCACGGCGGGTCGCCAGGATCAAGGCGGGGCGGCGGCGCACGCTCCATACCAATGGCGAGCGAGTCGGCATTCTGCAGATTCCCCAAAGCGCCCGCCGGCGGCGCTTCGGCCTCCATGGCATTCTTGATGATTTCGGCGACTTCGGCGCTGAGCCAGCGGGCGCTATAGAACGGGTGCAGGCTCGGCGAGTTCAGGACGAACACGAGCGTCACAAGGACCTGAATCGCTATCACGGCCGCTACAATCGCAGCTCCAATCCGCGCGGCTAGACCGAGCCGCGCAAACGCTCTGCTGATCACGCTGGTGACCTCACGGCCTGGACTTGGCTCGTAAAGACATATCCGCCGCTTCGGATCGTCTTGATGATTGCAGGCTCGCGAGGGTCGGTCTCGATCTTCCGCCTGAGCCGGCTGATCTGCACGTCGATGCTGCGATCAAGCGCCGCGCTTGCTCGACCTCTTGCGAGATCGAGCAGTTGGTCCCGTGTCAGCACACGTTGTGGGCGCGTGACGAACACCAGGAGCAGGTCGAGCTCGCCGCTGGTCACGTCGACGACCGCGCCTCGCGGGTCACATAAGACGCGTCGTGTCGGCTCGAGGCGCCATCCGTTGAACTCGTAGGCGAGCGGCAGGTCGTCAGGGTCCGCGACGACCTTGGCCGCGCGACGCAAGACGGCTTTGATCCGCGCGACCAGCTCGCGCGGACTGAACGGCTTGGTGACGTAGTCGTCGGCGCCGATCTCGAGGCCAATGACGCGGTCCACCTCGGAGCCCATCGCCGTCAGCATGATGACCGGCGGGCCGCTCTGTTCGCGCAGCTTTTGGCAAAGAACAAGCCCGCTTTCGCCGGGCATCATGAGATCGAGCACGACGAGGTCGAACCGCCCAACCTCAATCGCGTTCATCATTTCTCGCCCGTTGGCCGCCTGCGTGACCCTGAAGCCATGTTCGGTCAGGTATTTGCTTACAAGGGCGCGCAACTCGCGATCGTCGTCAACAACCAGGACGTGACAAGTGGGGCCTGTGCTCAAAAACGCGCTCCGGGCGGAACAATTTTCAGGCGCAGTCTATCCGAGGCCAGCGAGCGGGCGAGGAGGAATTTGTAACCGAATATTTCAGGCCCCGGCCCGAGGCGCTTTTTCGTCATCCTTTGCAACAATAGGGACATTCGCCGGAAACACCGCGCGGCTAACCCCGATCGGGCAACGATGCCTGAACCGGAGTTTGTCATGTCTTTCCTGTCGGCGTCGGCCGCTCGGGCCGCGGTTTGCGTCATCGCGCTTTCCGGCGCGGGACTGTGGGCTCTCCACGCGATGGACGCGAGGGCCGATCCGCCGCCCATGGACGACAGTTCGCCTTGCGCCGAGGGACGCGCGCTCTTCGCGGCGAAGCTCGCCTATCTCGAGGCGCGCATATCTCCGGAACCGAGCCAGCAGGACGCCTGGCGAAGTTTTACGAACGCGATGCGATCCTCCGCAAGCGAGCTTGACCGGGCTTGCGTTGAGGAGCCCCCGCGCCCCCTCTCCGTCGATGCGGGCGAGCGACTGCAACGGATGGAGAGACATGCGGCCGCCATGCAGGCAATGTTTGGCGCCATGGCGAAAGCCTATGTGGCGATCGCTCCCAATCTGACGACTGCGCAACGCGACATCCTGTCGCGGAACATCGTCCCTTCCCCGCCATTCCCGGGCCCCTTTCCCCCGCCGCCTGGCGGACCAAGCTTGTCGCCTCACCCTGGAGATCTGGCTCTGAATTGTGGCCCCGGCGGACCTGGCCCGCGTGGATGGCCGGCGCCTTGGGGCGCCCCGCCGCTCTGAACCGCCGAAAATGCGGCCCGTTTTGGCTAGACCGGAGAGCGCGTGGTGACGGCCATCGTCTTCGGAACATGGGTTGGCCGCAGGACGGCCATGTTTGCCGGACTTGCGCTTCTCGCGGCGAGCGTCTTCATCGTAGGCGCGTGGGCGGGAGTCGTTCGAATTTGGCCGGTGCGCTATTCGGTTCAGCTCCTCGCTGGGTTGCCGAAGCCCTTCGTCAGCGCGCCGGAGTCGCGACCTTTTGCGGGCGACTCCGCTGGACGCCTGACGAGCTACGCGGGGAAGATTGAGATCCAATGCCCGAAACAGACTGAAAGAACTGCGGTGATCCTGATCGCCGGACAGTCCAACGCCGCAAACAGCGCAGCGCAGCGGCACAACACGCGCTATCCCGATCGGGTTCTCAACTTTGCCGGCGGCCGTTGCTATATCGCTGCCTCGCCCCTTTTGGGCTCTACCGGCTTTGCCGGCGAGTACTGGACTTTGATGGCGGACGAGCTCATCGACACTGGAGCCTTCGATCATATCATCCTCTCCCCTGTCGCGGTGGGCGCATCCAGCATTGCGCAATGGGCTCAAGGCGGAGCCCTGAACGCGTCGATGATTCCCCTCCTGCAGGACCTCAATGCTCGCTACCGGATCACACACGTTCTCTGGCACCAGGGCGAGTCTGATTTCGCCCTCAAGACTGATCCGGCCCGATACAAGGAGCAGCTCCTGTCATTTGTGGCGACCTTGCGGGCCAATGGGATTGACGCGACGGTGTTCGTGTCAACTGCGACCCGTTGCTTACCGGGCTGGTCGGAGAGAAACGCAATCCAAGCGGCCCAACAAGAACTCGCCTCAAGCCGGCAAGGGTTCAAGCCAGGCGTCGATACGGACAAGCTCTTGGAACCTCAGGATCGTTATGACGACTGTCACTTCGCGGATTCAGGAGAAGTGAAAACAGCGAGGGCTTGGGCCGCAATCCTCGCGCAACGTCTTTGACCTGGGGTCTCGAGAATCGCTGACGCCGAGGCGGGTTGACCCGTCCGACCTAGATTTCTGCTGCCTGTTCGATTTTGATTCCGTTGTGCCTGATTTTGGCATCCGGCTTTGATTTCGTTGCGTGGATTTTGAAATCGTTGCGCCCGCCCGGCGCTAGGCTCACCCGCCGATATTGAAGCTCGCCATCGCCGCCATGTTGATGATGTCGGAGTCCTTCGCGCCGAGGGACACGATCTGCACCGGCTTTTCGAGCCCCACGATCAACGGTCCGATCACCGTGGCGCCGCCCAATTCCTGCAGCATGCGAGTCGAAATCGAGGCGGAGTGAAAGGCCGGCATGATGAGGACATTGGCGGTGTCCTTGAGCCGGCAGAACGGATAGGCGGCCATCAGCTCCTTGTTGAGCGCCACGTCGGCGCTCATTTCGCCGTCGTATTCGAAATCGACCCGTTTGGCGTCAAGAATCCGCACCGCTTCCTGGACGCGCTGGGTGCGCTCGCCGGGCGGATGGCCGAAATTGGAGAAGGCGAGCAACGCCACGCGCGGTTCGTAACCGAGGCGGCGCGCCACGCCCGCCGCTTCGATCGCTATCTCGGCGAGATCTTCCGCGGTCGGCATTTCGGTGATCGCGGTGTCGGCGGCCAAAATCGGCCGTCCTCGCGACAGGATGATCGAGACGCCGACGACCCGGTGTCCGGGCTTGTCGTCGATCACCCGCCGCACTTCCTCGAGCGCGACCGAGAAGTTGCGGGTCACGCCGGTCACAATCGCGTCGGCGTCTCCGCGCGCGACCATGGCGGCGCCGAAATAGTTGCGATCCTGGTTGATCATGCGCTGGCAGTCGCGCAGCAGATATCCCTTCCTCTGCAGGCGCTCGTAGAGGAATTGGGCGTAGATCGCGTTGCGCTGCGACAGGCGGGCGTTGTGAATCTCGATGCCCTTGTCGGAGAGATCGAGACCCGACGCCTTGGCTGCGGTCCGCACCCGCTCTTCGCGGCCGACCAGAATGGCGGCCCCCAGGCCCTGGTTGACGAACGAATAAGCAGCGCGGATGACCTGCTCCTCCTCGCCCTCGGCGAAGACGACGCGCTTCGGGGTTCGACGGACGCGCTCGATGATCCGCTGCATCGCCCCGGCGATCGGGTCGCGGCGGGCGGACAATTGCGCCTTGTAGGCGGCGAGGTCGACGATCGGCCGCCGCGCCACTCCAGAAGCCATCGCCGCTTTGGCCACCGCGATCGGCACGACATGAATGAGGCGCGGATCGAACGGGACCGGAATGATGTAGTCGCGCCCGAAGCGCGGCCTCGCGCCGCGATAGGCGTTCGCCACCTCGTCGGGAACGTCCTCGCGCGCGAGATCGGCGAGCGCGTGCGCGGCGGCGATCTTCATCTCCATGTTGATCGTCTTGGCGCGCACGTCGAGCGCGCCGCGGAAGATATAGGGAAATCCAAGGACGTTGTTGACCTGGTTGGGATAGTCGGACCGGCCGGTCGCGATGATCACATCGTCGCGCGCCTTCTCCGCCTCTTCGGGCGTGATTTCCGGGTCCGGGTTCGCCATCGCGAAAATGATCGGATCGTGCGCCATGGTCTTGACCATATCCGCCGTCAGCGCCCCCTTGGCCGAAAGGCCGAAGAAGATGTCCGCCCCGGCCATCGCTTCCGCGAGCGTCCGCAAGGGCGTCTCAATCGCGTGGGCGGATTTCCATTGATTCATGCCTTCCTGCCGGCCGCGATAGACGACGCCCTTGGTGTCGCACAATATGACGTTCGAGGGCTCGAACCCGATCGACTTGATGAGATCGAGACAGGCGATGCCGGCCGCTCCGGCGCCGTTGCAGACGAGGCGCGTGGTCTTGATGTCGCGTCCGGTCAGATGGATGGCGTTGATCATCCCCGCGGCGGCGATGATCGCGGTCCCGTGCTGGTCGTCGTGAAAGACGGGAATGTCCATCATCTCGCGCAGGCGCTCCTCGATGTAGAAGCACTCCGGCGCCTTGATGTCCTCGAGATTGATCCCGCCGAACGACGGCCCAAGGTATTTCACCGCGTTGACGAATTCGTCCGGATCCTCGGTCCCGACTTCGAGGTCGATCGAATCGACGTCGGCAAAGCGCTTGAACAGCACCGCCTTGCCTTCCATCACCGGCTTGGCCGCCAGCGCTCCGAGATTGCCGAGGCCCAGAATCGCCGTGCCGTTGGTGATGACCGCGACCATGTTGCCGCGCGCGGTATAGTCATAAACGGTCGAAGGATCGGCGGCGATCGCCTTGACCGGGACCGCGACGCCCGGCGAATAGGCGAGCGACAGGTCGCGCTGGGTCGCCATCGGCTTGGTGGGCACGATCTCGAGCTTGCCCGGGCGCCCTCGCGAGTGGAACTGGAGCGCCTCCTGATCGGTGATCGAGGGACGTTTGCTTGGCCCGTCGGCCTTGTCAGCCATCGTTCAAACCCTGCCTGGATCTGCGAATCGGAAGCGCGCGTTCCCTGTCAAAACGCAACTCAGTCGGCGGCCTTGCGCCGTCGAGGGGAATTGCACGGTTATGTCCGATCGGTTTCCTCCCAACGGCCCGCCTCGTTAGCGCGGATGAGGAGAGCCGTTTTGGCGAACCGCCATAGTGAGGGGGCGTCGGACTTTTGGCAAATTGGCAAGCACTGGAGCCAAGTCGCTTGCTTTCATATAAAGACATGTTTATATGGTTATGTCAGCGCGGAATAATGACTTGAGCGGTACGCAGAATGAGTGGTTCTCCCGATTTGGTGATCGACGCGGGGTTCGCGCGCCAGGAGGACGCATCGTCCGCCCTTAGCCGGGCGGCGAGCGAACGGGTTCTGCTGATTGACGGGGCGATGGGCACCCAGATCCAGTGTCTCGGTCTCGACGAGACGCATTTTCGCGGCGACCGGTTTCACTCCTGCGACCGCCATCTTCAGGGCAACAACGATCTGTTGACGCTGAGCCAGCCGGGGGCGATCGAAGACATCCATTTCGCCTACGCGATGGCCGGCGCGGATATTCTCGAAACCAACACCTTCTCCTCGACCTCGATCGCCCAGGCCGACTACGGAATGCAGGAATTCGTCTACGAGCTCAATCGCGACGGGGCGCGATTGGCGCGGCGGGCGGCGATCAAGGCGGAAAGAGCAGACGGTCGGCGCCGCTTCGTCGCCGGCGCGTTGGGGCCGACGAATCGCACCGCGTCGCTGTCCCCGGACGTCAACAATCCGGGCTTCCGGGCGGTCAGCTTCGACGAGCTCCGCATCGCCTATGGCGAGCAGATTCGCGGGCTCATCGACGGCGGCGCCGACCTCATCCTGATCGAGACCATTTTCGACACGCTCAACGCCAAGGCGGCGATCTTCGCTTGCTTCGAGGCGTTCGCCGAGCGCGGCGCCCGCTTGCCGCTGATGATCTCGGGCACCATCACTGACCGTTCGGGGCGCACGCTTTCCGGCCAGACGCCGACCGCATTCTGGCATTCGGTGCGCCATGCGCGCCCTTTCTCCGTCGGTCTCAATTGCGCGCTCGGCGCGAGCGCTATGCGCGAACATCTGGCCGAGATCGCCAATGTAGCGGACACATTGGTGTGCGCCTATCCCAACGCCGGCCTGCCCAACGCGTTTGGCCAATACGACGAAAGCCCCGAGGCGATGGCGGCGCAAATCGGCAGCTTCGCCGCCGATGGCATCGTCAACATCGTCGGCGGATGCTGCGGCTCGACGCCCGACCATATTCGCGCGATTGCCGAAGCCGTCCGGGGCTTCAAGCCGCGAGAAGCGCCTAAGATCGCGCCTCTGATGCGGCTCTCCGGCCTCGAGCCGTTCACCCTCACCGCGGACATTCCGTTCGTCAACATCGGCGAGCGCACCAACGT
>PLUH01000156.1:0-2167 GCA_003164825.1 Hyphomicrobiales bacterium | reverse complement strand
ATGATCGATTCGTCTAAGTTCTCCGTCATCGAAGCCGGGCTCAAGTGCGTCCAGGGCAAGCCGATCGTCAACTCGATTTCCATGAAGGAAGGCGAGGAGGCGTTCCTGAGCCAGGCCCGGCTGGTGCGCGCCTATGGCGCGGCCGTGGTGGTGATGGCGTTCGACGAACAGGGCCAGGCCGACACGTTCGAGCGCAAGGTCGCAATCTGCGCCCGCGCCTATAAGCTCTTGACCGAACAGGCCGACTTCCCGCCCGAGGACATCGTCTTCGATCCCAATATCTTCGCCGTCGCAACCGGCATCGAGGAGCACAACGGCTACGGGGTCGCCTTCATCGACGCGACCCGGCGCATCCGCGCCGACTTGCCGCATGTGCATATCTCGGGTGGCGTCTCCAACCTGTCATTTTCGTTCCGCGGCAACGAGGCGGTTCGCGAAGCGATGCACGCGGTCTTCCTCTATCACGCCATCCAGGCGGGCATGGATATGGGGATCGTCAACGCCGGCCAGCTTGCGGTCTACGAGACCATCGACCCGGACCTGCGCGAGGCGTGCGAGGACGTCGTCCTGAACCGCCGCGCCGATGCGACCGAGCGCATGCTGACGATCGCCGAGCGCTTCCGCAGCGCCGGCGCCAGGGAAGCAAAGCCGCAGGACCTCGAGTGGCGCGAGTGGCCGGTCGACAAGCGCATCGCCCACGCGCTCGTCAACGGCCTCACCGACCATATCGAGGCCGACACCGAAGAGGCGCGGCTTCAGGCCAGGCGCCCGCTCGACGTCATCGAAGGCCCGCTGATGGCCGGCATGAACGTCGTCGGCGACCTGTTCGGCGCCGGCAAGATGTTCCTGCCGCAGGTGGTCAAGTCCGCCCGCGTCATGAAGCAGGCGGTGGCCAAGCTCCTGCCCTATATGGAGGCGGAAAAGGCCGCGGGGGGCGACGAGCGCCAGACCGCGGGCACGATCGTGCTTGCGACCGTCAAGGGCGACGTGCACGACATCGGCAAGAACATCGTCGGCGTCGTGCTCGCCTGCAACAACTACGAGATCATCGATCTCGGCGTGATGACGCCGGCGTCGAAGATTCTCGCCGTCGCGCGCGAGCGGAAAGCGCATGCGATCGGTCTTTCCGGCCTCATCACCCCGTCGCTCGACGAGATGGTTCACGTCGCCTCCGAGATGGAGCGCGAGGGGTTCGACATTCCCCTCCTCATCGGCGGCGCGACCACCAGCCGCGTCCATACCGCGGTCAAGATCCACCCCCGCTACGCGCGCTGCCAGGCGGTGCATGTCAACGACGCGAGCCGGGCAGTCGGCGTCGTCTCGGCGCTGCTGTCTCCCGAGACCCGCGCCGCGACGATCCAGGCGGTGCGGGCCGAGTACCGCAAGGTGACGGAAGCGCACGAACGCAGCGAAGCCGACAAGATACGCGTGCCGCTCGTCAAGGCGCGGGCCAATGCGCTGAAGCTCGACTGGAGCGCCTATCGTCCCGCGACGCCGAGCTATTTCGGCGCACGCGGGTTCGAATGGAACGATCTCGCCGATCTTGCGCGCTACATCGACTGGACGCCGTTCTTCCAAACCTGGGAGCTCAAGGGCCGCTACCCCGCCCTGCTTGACGATCCGGAGCAAGGGGCGGTGGCGCGATCGCTGTTTGACGACGCGCAGGCGATGCTGAAACGGATCATCGGCGAGCAATGGTTTGCGCCGAAAGCGGTGGTCGGCTTCTGGCCCGCGGCGGCGGCCGGCGACGACATCGAGCTCTTCGCCGATGATTCGCGCGCCGCGCCGATCGCGACCCTCTACACGCTGCGCCAACAGCTCGCGCGCCGCGACGGGCGGCCAAATGTGGCGCTGGCCGATTTCGTCGCCCCCGCCTCGAGCGGCGCCCGCGACTATGTCGGCGCGTTCGTCGTCACCGCCGGCATGGCCGACGACGCAATCGCAAAGCGCTTCGAGCACGCCAACGATGACTATTCGTCGATCATGGTCAAGGCGCTGGCGGACCGGTTCGCGGAGGCTTTGGCCGAGGCGATGCACGCCCGCGTGCGCCGCGAGCTCTGGGGCCATGCGCCGGACGAAGCGTTCACGCCCGACGAATTGATCGCCGAGCCCTATGACGGCATCCGGCCAGCGCCCGGCTATCCCGCCCAGCCCGACCATACCGAAA
>PLUH01000413.1 GCA_003164825.1 Hyphomicrobiales bacterium | reverse complement strand
CAAAAGCAGAAGAAGCGGACATATGTTGAGCTACCAAAACCGGATAACTTAATTCGCTATCGACAGGTCTTATCGACAGGTCTTGTCGACACACCAACTCGAAGAGGAGGGATGAGTGACGGGCTTTTCGCCATCCCGACGTGGCCAGGGCGATTGCGTGGGGACGCGCCGCGCTCCAGACCCGGCGAGGAGCGGCTTTGCGATTTGAGCGGGGCTTCGATCGCTTTCTGCCGTGAGAGCAGGACCGGGGTCGACGGCTAATCGGTCAAATGCGAATTCAGCCGGGCGAGGAATTCCGAGAGGTCGTCAGTGACGAAGTCCACGACGTCGGCCGCGTCGGAGATCGCCCGGTCGTGCGCCTCGCGGTGATCCAGGCGTCCGGCCTTGGTTGTCACCAGGGTCGTCGTCATGCCTTTGGCCTTTGGCACGGCGAGGTTTCTCGCCACGTCCTCGAACATCGCCGCCGTATGGGGGTTGACCTGGCAGCGCTCGAGAAAAGCGTCGTAGGCGGCTTCGGTCGGTTTTGGGGTCAGCCCCGCAGCAACGATGTCGAACGCATCCTCGAACAACCCATCGAGGCCGAGCTGGCTGGCGGTGAGAATCGCATGGTTTCGCGAGCCGTTGGTGAAGATCAGCTTGCGGCCCGGCAGTCGCCCGACTTCGCGCGCCAGGATCGGATCGGGTTTGAGGCCGGAGCGGTCGATATCATGGACAAATTCGAGAAAGCGCTCGGTCTGGTCGAAATGCTCCTCGATCAGTCCGCGCAAGGTCGTGCCGTGGCGGGAATAATAATGCTTGTGCAGCGCTCGCGCCGACAGGCCGTCGATGCCGAAAAGCTCGATCAGGAACAGGGTGATCCGCTCGTCGATCCTGGGCCAGATTCCGCTGTCCGGAGGGTATAGGGTGTTGTCGAGATCGAAGACCCAGGTCGTTATGTGTCCAAAGCGCGCCCGCAACGCCTCGTCGGACGGCAGACGGAACTCAGCCGGCGCGATCAAGGGCGCCATAGCCATGCACTGGATTTACGCGCCAACTTCAAGGCTCCGTGACGTCCGAGGGGCGTACAGACTAGCGGCGGCGCTTTGACCTTTCCATAAAATTCGAGCAGAGGCCGGCAAGCCGCGCATACGGCTAGCGCTTGATGGAGCGGGCCAACTAACGTCATCGGCCGGGTTTGAGCCTGCCTTGTGCGGCAGCCGCCAAGGAAGAATCATGCCAGCCTCCAGGCCGCCTTCGGAGCCCAGGCGCGATAGAGAGACGTGCGACCGACGCCGAGCCGCTCGCGACGATCTTCGTCGCGCCGAACCGCTCGGCCCCCGGGGGCGACCCCTTTGTAACCGACATTGCCTGCACGACCCCGGCGCGGTCGGATATCTGCCCTTTTGTCGCAATTTGGGCAAGCCTGATCCGCAAGGAGCCTCGAGCCGGCCTCCTGGCGCCGGCGCTCATCCCCGCCTGAGGGCGTGCTCGACCGCCTTGCGCATCGCGCTCGAGAACCCCGCTTCGCCTACCGCTTCGGGCGTGACCCAGAAATGCCCATCCGGCGCGCCGCCCTCAAACGACCCGGCGTAGACTGTCAGGGTTAGCGCAAAGTGGGTGAAGACCTGTTCGACCGTCCCCGGCAGCCGGCGCCAGCTTGCGGTGACCGGCCCAAGGTCAGCCAACTCGCCTTGCCGGCCCGCGCTGGTCCACGGCGTGCCCGGCAGCTCGACCGTCGAGGCGAGAAGCCCATGCGCCGGACGGCGGCGAGCGAGAAAGGCGCCGTCGGAGCGGCGGGCGAAGAACACAGCGCCCTCCCGGCGCGGTTTGGCCTTGGCGCCGACGCGGCGTGGATAGGCCTCCGGGCTGCCCGTCCGGAACGCCCCGCAGTCCCGGGCGAGCGGGCACGACGGGCAATCGGGGTTGCGGGGTCGGCAGATCGTCGCGCCGATATCCATCAGCGCCTGGGCGAAATCGCCCGCTCTCCGGCCTGGCGCCAGCATTCGCGCCGCCGCCTCGATTTCGCCTCTCGCTCGCGCAATCGGCTCATCGAGCGCGAGGAGGCGCGTCATGATGCGGGCGATGTTGCCGTCGACCGGCGCGGCTTGGCGCCCGAAGGCGATCGCCGCAATCGCCGCGGCGGTATAGGCGCCGACGCCGGGCAGGGCGCGCAAATCCGCCTCTTCGCTCGGAAATCGCCCCCCGCGCCGAGCGATTTCCTGGGCGCAGGCGTGCAGGTTTCGCGCCCGCGAGTAATAGCCGAGGCCCGCGAACGCGCTGACCACGGCCTCGATCGGGGCGGCGGCCAGATCCTCGACCCGCGGCCACTTCGCGATGAATGCCTGGTAGTAGGGCGCCGCCGCCTGCGCCGTCGTCTGCTGCAGCAGCACTTCTGACAGCCAGACCCGGTAAGGATCGGGCGCCTCCCCGGGGGCGGCGCGCCAAACGAGCGCGCGGCGATGGCGATCCCACCAACGAAGCGTTCGCGCGACAATCGCCTTTCGCTTTGCCTTCCCTCCCAGCGCGCTTACATTGGCGCTCATGCAAGCGACCTCATGTCCCAATTCCCCGCGCCTCATGTCGAAGCGATGATGAAGCCCGCGCGGCGCGGCGCCAAGCGGCTGGCCGAATTCACCCCCGGGCTCATCGCCGAGGCTTTGGCCGCGCGCGGCCTGGGCGAAGCGAGCCTGATCGCGGACTGGCCGGCGATCGTCGGCGAGACCTTCGCCCGTCATGCCCGGCCGATCGAGCTCCAATGGCCGCCGCGGGCCGTCAGACGCGACCCCGAAGCGCCGGCGAGGCCCGCGACCCTGGTTCTGAGGGTCGAGGGCGCATTCGCGCTCGAGGCCCAGCACAGCGCCTCAGTCATCGTCGCTCGGGTCAACGCCCATCTCGGCTGGCGCTGCGTCGACAAGATCGCTTTCCGTCAGGGCCCGTTGCCGCCGCTCGAGGATCGACGCCGCCTTGCGCCGCCCCCGTCCGATGCGGCTGAGGCCGCCGGGCGCGCCGCGGCCGCGTCGATCGAGAACGAAGACTTGCGCGAGGCGGTCGCGCGACTCGGCGCACGGGCGATCGACAGGTCGGCGCGCCTGCCCGGGCCGCAACGCGGCCAAACCGTAAAGGGAGACTGAGGGCTTGGTCTCCCGCCATCCGCTCGCCGGGCGCACGATCGCGCGCATGAACGGCGCCGGCAACAAAATCCTGGTCCTCGACATGCGGGGCGCACCCGTTCGGCCGGCGCCGGCGGACGCGCGCGCGATTCATCGCGCGCCTCATCTCGACTACGATCAGATGATGGTCATCGGCGATCCGCATACGGCGGGAACCGCGGCCGACGTGCTCATATACAACAACGACGGCACCCTCGCCGGCGCTTGCGGCAACGGCGCGCGCTGCGTCGCCGACCGGCTGTGCCGCGAGCTTAAGGTCAGCGCGGTCAGAATTGAGACCGAGGCCGGCGTCATCGCCTGCGAGCGTCTGGGCCCGTGGTCCTATCGAGTCGACATGGGCGCGCCGCGGCTCGACTGGGACGCCATTCCGCTTCTGCGCCCCGTCGCCGACACCCGGCGGGTCGATCTTTGGCCCGATGGCGGCGGACCAAAGGCGCTCGGACCCGCTTCGCTCGTCAACATGGGCAATCCGCACGCTTTGTTCTTCGTCCCCGATCTCAAGCGCATCGATGCAGCGGAACTCGGCGCTAGGATCGAAGTCCATCCGATGTTCCCGGAAAAGGCCAATGTCACTTTCGCCGAGGTGCTAGCGCGTGACGTGGTCAAGGCGCGGGTGTGGGAGCGCGGGGTCGGACTGACGCTCGCCTGCGGATCGGCCGCCTGCGCGACCCTGGTCGCGGCGTCGCGCCTGGGGCTGATGGAGCGGAAGGGAACCGTGCGTCTGCCGGGCGGCGAGCTCATCATCGAATGGCGCTCAGCGGACGACCACGTGCTGATGACCGGCCCGGTCGAATACGAGGGCGCGTTCGTTCTCGACGACGCGTTGCTTGAAGCCGCGGCTCCGTGAACGACGGGGAAATCGCGGACGACAGCGCCGGCAAGCGTTCGGGCCGCGTCGACGCTGTCGACGGCGCCCGGGGCCTCGCGATCATCGGGATGGTGGCCTACCATCTGACCTGGGACCTTGCCGACTTTCGTCTCATTTGGCCGCTTCTGCCGTTCACCCCGCCGATGCGGCTTCTATCGCATGTGGTGGCAAGCGTCTTTCTGGCCCTGGTCGGCGTGTCGCTGGCGCTCGCCCATCGCAGGGGCTTCCAGCAACGTGCATTCTGGTGGCGGCTCGCGATCGTCGCCGGCGCGGCGGCGCTGGTGACTGCAGGCAGCGTCGTCTTCGCTCCCGGCGAGGGCATCTTCTTCGGCATCCTGCACTGCATCGCGGCCGCGAGCCTCATTGCCGCGCCGTTCGTGACCGCGCCCGCCTGGGCGAGCCTTGCGGCCGGTCTCGCCGCGATCGCCGCGCCGTTCCTCATCCACTCGACGCTGTTCGACTCGCCCTGGGTCCTGTGGCTTGGACTCGGGGAAGCGCTGCCGAACACGCTCGACTGGTACCCCCTCCTGCCGTGGGCGGGCATCGTCTTTCTTGGCCTTAGCCTCGCGCTCGCGCCGGGCGTGATACCGAGACTGACCTCGCCCAAGCGCTGGCGTGCGGCGTCGGGGCCGTCGCGCGCTTTATGCTTTGCCGGCCGGCACAGCCTGCCGATCTATCTCGTGCATCAGCCCATCCTGATCGGGCTTCTGACTGCGCTGACCGCCTGGGGCCCCCTCGCGCCGAAAGGGGACATGAGCGGCTTCCTTTCGTCGTGCCAGAGCGCTTGCATCGCCGAAGGGCGCGCGGCTCCCGACTGCGCGACCGGCTGCCATTGCGTCGCCGACGCTATCGAGCGCTCGGGCGACGCCGACCGGCTGGCGACGCTCAGCGCCGAGCGCAGGGCCGAGCTCAAGCGGCTCGCCGACGCCTGCATGGGGCGGTAGGGCGCGCCGCGGATGGCCGACGAACACCGGCCTCGATCAGGCGAAAAGCGAAGCGTGCGAACGCCCGATTTATCCCGATCGGCGGAAAGCATGTTAGAGCGGCGGCTGAGACAAACGGCGCGGGCATTCCTCGTGCGCCGTCAAACGCAAATAACCGCGGGTCGCTGGCTGGAGGAAACAGGAATGACATTCTCAAAAAGATTCGCGACCGTTTCGGCCGCGCTGCTCAGCTTGTTTGGGCCGGTCGTGGCGCAGGCGGCGGACAAGGTCGTCATCGGCGACATCGACGATATGTCCGGGCTCTATGCGGACGTCAACGGCCCGAGGGCGGTCGAGGGAATCAAAATGGCGATCGCCGACTTCGGCGGCAGCGCGCTCGGCCAGCCGATCGAGTTCCTGACGGTGGACCACCAGAACAAACCCGACATCGGCGCGAGCAAGTTCCGCGAATGGGCCGACACGAAGGGGCTGACGATGCTGCTCGGCGGCTCGAATACCGGCGTAAGCCTTGCCATGGCGCCGGTCGCCAAAGAAAGGAAGATTCCGTTTTTCGCGATCGGCGCCGCAGGCGCTTCGCTGACCGGCAAGGACTGCAACGCCTACATGATCCACTACGGCTATGATACGACCGCGCTCGCCAACGGCACCGCCAAGACGATCCTCGAACAGGGAGGCAAATCTTGGTTTTTCATCACAGCGGATTATGCGTTCGGCACGCAACTGCAGCAGGCGGCGACCAAGGTCGTCGAAGCCGGCGGCGGCAAGGTCCTCGGCTCGGTGAGAGCCCCGCTATCAACCTCGGACTTTTCGTCCTACCTGTTGCAGGCGCAGGGGTCCGGGGCGCAGGTGGTCGGCCTCGCCAACGCGGGCGCCGATTTCAGCAATTCGCTCAAGGCCGCGCATGAATTCGGCCTCACCAACACCATGAAGCCTGCGGCGCTCCTCGCCTTTATCACCGACATCCACGCGATCGGCCTCGAGACGGCGCAGGGCCTCTACCTGACTGCCGCCTGGTATTGGGATCTCAACGACAAGAGCCGCGCCTTCGGCAAGCGCTTCTTCGACAAGACCGGCGCCATGCCGACTTACAATCAGGCCGCCTTCTACTCGGCGACGATGACCTACCTCAACGCGGTCAAGGCGGTCGGCGCGACCGACGCCGACAAGGTGATGGACGAGCTGCGCAAAACCAAAGTCGACGACATGTTCACGAGCGACGGCGTCATCCGCCCCGATGGGCTGCTGCAGCATTCGATGTACGTGATGCAGGTGAAGACGCCCGCGGAATCAAAAGGGCCGTGGGACTATTACAAGCTCGTCAAAACAATGTCGGGCGAAGAGGCGTACGGATCGCTCGCCGACTCGACCTGTCCGCTGGTCAAGAAATAGCAGGCTCATGCGCGGCCTTGAAACTATGGCCGCGCCGACGTCTCGGCGACGATCGCAAGCGGCAGAACCTCGACCGTTCCGCCCGACACCCGCTTGGTCTCCTCGGTATAGGCTTTGAAGAAATCGCGGCTCTGGAGCGCCTTCCCCGCTTCGTCGTCCGCCGTGGCGGCGAGGTGGTAGTACTCGCCCGAGCCGTTGTCCGCTTTCATGCAGCGATAGGAAATCCGGCCGTTTAACGTCGCGTCCGCCTCGACGGCGGCGATGAACCGCCCGATCTGCTCGCGCCACGCCGCCTCGGATCCGTCCTTAAAGCGATATTTGATGAGAAAGTGTTTCATTGGGCCCTCCTCCGCGCCCGGACTGTCGTTCGCCCGGCCGCGGCGC
>PLUH01000407.1 GCA_003164825.1 Hyphomicrobiales bacterium | reverse complement strand
AGGCGCGCGACCAGCACGTCGAGATGCGCGTGCCAGCCGGCGCTGACGCCAAGCTTCATTCCGCGGTCGGGCAGGCGGCGATGGATTACGGTGAGCAGCACCCTCTCGCCCCTTGGCTCGAGTTCAAACGAAACATCGCCGCTACCCTTTCCCCAGGTGAAGGCGAGCCTGCGGGGCGGGTCGAGCTCGGTGATCCGGCTCTCCATCCGGTGCTCGTCGCCGAAGCCCTCCGGTCGCCGGCCGGGCGGGTTGGTCAATTCGCTGTTGCGCCAGATCAGCTCGAACGGCGCGCCGACCTTCATTTCCATCTGGCCCGCCGCCAGCCATTGGCGGCGCAGGTCGTTCTCGGTGAGATAGGCCCAGATGCGCTCGATCGGGCCGGGGAGAAAGCGCTGGATCGTCAACGTCGCCGGCTCGCTCAGCGCGCCATAGGCGTCGGGCTTTGCAAGGTCATTCATTGAACGTCTCCTCTGTTTGGATTTTGGGATTTGCGTGCGTCCTCCTCGCGGAGGAGGCGTTCGAGCACATCGAGACGTCCGGTCCAGAAGCGCTCGTAGAAGCTCAGCCACTCGTGTGCGCTGGCGAGCGGCCCGGGGTCGAGGCGGCAGAGATGGGTGCGCCCGCGCACCTCGCGGCGAATGAGCCCGGCGTTCTCGAGCACCTTGATGTGCTTCGAGGCCGCCGCCAACGAGATGGCGAAGGGTTGCGCAAGCTGACCGACCGTTCGCTCGCCGCCGGCGAGTTCCCGAAGCATCCGCCGGCGCGTGGCGTCGCCGAGGGCGTGAAAGACGGGAGTGAGCTCGGGCGACTCTAGTTCAACCATGTGGTTGAATATAAGCGGCCGCTTTCCGAAAGTCAACCGGCCGGTTGAATGACGGTCTGGCTGTTGGCCATGTCTCAAGCCCTCAGATAATGCCGGCCGACAACCTTTTGTTGTTCTGGCAAGGAAGGATCGCTACGATGTGACCAGTTTTCTGGTCAGGCAATAGGCTGCCATGCTCACGGTCAATCTGGCTCATGCGAAGGCTCATTTGAGCGAGCTTTTGGACAAGGTCGAAGCTGGTGAGGCGGTGATCATCACCCGGCACGGCCGTCCAGCGGCTCAGCTCCGCTCCGTCGCGCCCTCGAGGCGCCCGCTGCCGCTCGATGATCTGGCGGCATTTCGCGCCACTATGCCGCGTCCGCGGCGGCCGAGCGCGGAACGGCTGCGCGCGATGCGAGATGAAGGGCTTTAAGGCCCAGGCCGGGTGCTCTATTTCGACACGAGTTTCCACGCGCCGCTTGTTCTTCCTGAGTCGACGAGCGACAAGATTGCAGCCTTTGTGCGCAGGCTGCCGGTCGAGGAGCTCACGGTCAGCCACTAGACCAGGGTCGAGTTTTCCTCGCTCATCGCCCGCGATGTCCGCATGAGCGTCCTCGACGCGGCAGCAGGCGCGCGAGCCGACGCGCGGTTTGAGGCGATGGTGGATGCGTCCTTTGCGGTTTTGCTTCCGAACGCCGATGATTTCGGACTTGCCAAGCGGTACTTGGGGAAATTCAATACCGGCTTGCGGGCCGGAGACGCCCTGCATCTTGCGATTGCCGGCAATCGTCAGGCAGCGGCGATCTATAGTCTCGACAAGGGCCTTCTGATGGCGGGGAGACTGCTGGATTTGCCGGTGAGCATGGGAATATGAGTCAGGCGATCGGCGTCGACCCTTGCATGGTTCGCGCAACGGCGCGTGCAAGCCGGCCGTAGCGGGAGGAGAGCGGATGACGAGGACGAAACTGGCGTTCGGTCCGCCGGAGGTGGTCGTCGAGCGTCGCCCGGACGGCGTCATGTTGGCGCGCTCGCCCCATCCGCTGGGCTCCTACCCCCGCGTCGCGACCGACTGGCTCGATCACTGGGCCAAGGTCGCGCCGGAGCGGGTGTTTCTTGCCGAACGCGGGCGCGAGTCGTGGCGCAAGGTGACCTACGCCGAAGCGCGCGCGGCGGCGCGCAGCGTCGCCCAAGCCCTGATCGATCGGAGCCTCAGCGTAGAACGGCCGGTCGCGGTCCTGTCCGGCAACAGCGTTGATCATGCGCTGGTGGGGCTCGGCGCGATGACCGCGGGCGTCCCTTACGCGCCCGTGTCGGCCCCCTATTCGCTGGTCGCCAAGGACTTCGCCAAGCTCAAGGCGATCATCGCCCTGTTGACGCCGGGCCTGGCGTTCGTCGACGACGGCGCTCCCTTCGCCGCCGCGATAAAAGCGGCCGTGCCGACCGACGTGGAGATCCTTGCAAGAGCAAATCCGCCCCCAACGCACCGCGCGATGACGCTCGACGCGATCCTCACGACGGCCGCGGGCGCCGAGGTCGACCGCGCCCAGGCGAAGGTTGGACCGGACACGATCGCCAAGCTCCTGTTCACCTCTGGCTCGACCGGAACGCCCAAGGGCGTCATCAACACCCATCGGATGATGACCTCGAACCAGGCGATGCTGCGCGGCGTCAATCCGAGCTACGCCGCCGAGCCGCCGGTGCTGATCGACTGGCTGCCCTGGAGCCACACTTTCGGCGGCAACAACAATTTCAACCTCGTGCTCGCCAACGGCGGCTCGTTCTTCATCGACGAGGGCCGGCCGCTGCCGGGCGCGATTGAAGCCACGGTCCGCAACTTGAGCGAAATCTCGCCGACCGTCTATTACAACGTGCCCCGGGGTTTCGAGATGCTTTTGCCATATCTCCAGGCGGACCGGGAGTTGAGGCGGAGCCTGTTCGCGCGGCTGCAGGCGTTCTGCTACGCCGGCGCCGCTCTCGCTCCCCATGTCCGCGCGGGCTACGAGCGGCTCGGGCTCGAGACGGTTGGCGAAATCGTCCCCATGGTGACTTCGTTCGGCTCGACCGAGACCGGCCCCTCGGCGATCAGCGTCACCGAGCGCGCGCGCGACCCGGGCGTGATCGGCGTTCCCAATCCGGGGGTCGAAGTGAAGCTCGTCCCCAACGCCGGCAAGCTCGAGGCGCGGGTGAAAAGCCCGAGCGTCACGCCCGGCTACTGGCGGGAGCCTCGGCTCACCGAGGCGGCGTTCGACGAGGAGGGGTTCTACAAGTTCGGCGACGCGCTGCGCTTCGCCGACGAGAACGATCCCGAACGCGGCTTCCTGTTCGACGGACGCGTGGCGGAGGATTTCAAGCTCGCGACCGGCACCTGGGTCAGCGTCGGTCCAATGCGGGCGAAATTCGTCGCCCATTGCGCGCCCTACGTGACCGACGTCGTCGTCACCGGACACGACCGCGACGACGCCGCCGCGCTCGTCATCCCGAACCTCGCCGCCTGCCGCGAACTCGCAGATCCGCCAAGCGGAGAGGCGGCCCCCGCGGAGATCCTTTCCTGCCAGAGCGTGCGGGAGACGTTCGCCGGCCTGCTCAAGACTTTCAACGCTGCGGCGGGCGGCAGCTCCGGCCGCTTTGCCCGCCTGATCCTGATGGACGATCCGCCCTCGCTCGACACCGGAGAGATAACCGACAAGGGCTCGGTCAACCAGCGCGCGGTGCTTACCCGCCGCGCGGCGATGGTCGACGAGCTCTACGCGCCGAAGCCGTCGCCGCGCATCATTGGGTGACGGCGGCTGCTCAGACGCGAGCAGGTTTGTACCGATGGACGAATAGGGCTTCGCTCTAGGCGGGCGATTCTTCAATCGCGCCGGGGGACTCGAGGCATTTCGCAATCAAGCTGCCGATCGCCGGTTCGGATAGCTTTGTTCGCCACCAGGCGACCGTTTCGCGGTGCAGATCCAATAGACGTTGCGGGTCGGCGGTCAGGGCTCTTACCTCCGCCTCCAGATTGCCCCAGTCATCGATCTGAATCGCCGGGCAGCCGACATAGAACCAGTGCGGAGGCAGTCGATTGCAGATGACAACGCAGCCTTGCCGCATGCCTTCGAAGAAGCGATAGGTCTCAACCGACGATCCGCGCGGCGCCAAGCAGATCTTTGTATCGGCCATAATTTCCGAATAGCGCTCACCGGCGCCTATCGTAATGCTTTCCCTGAATGAGGCCGTTTCGCCGTGGTAGACGCTGTCGGGCGCTGCGGCGGCAAGCCTTTGCAGGGATTTACCATCCGGGAGCGGGCGATATGCTTCGGCGTTCCGACGAGCCTCTTGACCGAAAAACGAGGATGCGCCCGGTTTTCAATGCTGCCGAGAAACCCAACCCGGTAACGGCGCGTCTCAAACGGCTTGCCTGACAGGTCCGTCTGTCGTGCGTACCCCATGGGCGTCAGCATTCTCCGCCCTTGCTTCAGTGAAAATCGATTCACGCGAAGGAACATCGCCTCGCGCCTCGCGCATGGCTCTGGCGGTTCCGACACGACCGAGGCGGTTGGGTCGGATCGGGTCAGGGACTCGCGGCCTTACGCTCGCTGACCGACTGCAAGTCCATCGCGGGTCGTCATAACCGTCACTTTGACCGAGGAAGAGATTGCCGATATTGTCGAAGGCATCTCATCATTTGGAGCTCGCCACAAATGGGCATTCAAGGTTTGCAGACATCCGACGAATCCGTAGGAGTATCAGAAGCTACCTACCTGAATCTCCTCAAGGAAGCAATTACAGCGTCTCTTTACCCAGAAAGCTCTTGGATGGTTATCAGAAAGGAGCATCGAAAAGGAATCGCCAGTTTCGCGATCACCAGCTTCCTTAAACGCTCGATTTTGGAAATTCTCTCGTCGCAAAACTTCGTTTTGGTGAAAAAGCGCCCGTTTGACCCGAAAGTAAGAGGCAATGGCGAAGATTGGCCAATGTTTGGCTATTCGATGATTGGGCATCGCCGCCTTGAGAATATCGAATATTGCATAAGATCGGCGCTGAGTTCGGGAGTCGAAGGAGACTTCGTCGAATGCGGTGTTTGGAGAGGGGGCGCGTCGATTTACGCAAGAAGTGTGCTCAATTTATTGGGCGCACAGGATAGGACGGTTTGGTTGGCGGATAGCTTTGAGGGTTTCCCGGTCCAAAAGCAGGAAGACAAGTTGGATCCGCCGCTAGCCGGGGTTTCCCAAATGATTGTACAGTTGGATGAGGTTAGAGAGAATTTCGCCCGATTTGGTCTCCTCGGAGACAATGTCAAGTTTCTCAAGGGATGGTTTTCCGACACGTTGCCGGGGGCGCCGATAAAAAAGATTGCGGTTCTTCGATTGGACGGCGATTATTACAGTTCAACTATGGATTCGCTGAACGGTCTTTATGATCGGGTAGCCCCTATGGGCTACGTCATTGTGGACGATTTCAACTGCTTCAAGACATGCGAGCGCGCTGTTGAAGATTTTTGCAGCTCGAGGGGTATAAAGCCCAACTTCATACAAATTGAAGGCGGCGAAGGCGTCTACTGGCAGAAGCTCGAACACTAGGTTTGCCGCCCCCCAATGCAGAGGTCGCAAGAGGGGGCGACCCGGCTGGCTTCGCCCAGGAGGTTCGCTCCTACCTCAAACCTCAGAACGCGCTCTTCACGGACGACGAAAAAGCCTGCGTGAATTCAGGCCCGACATCTCGCGGTCAGAGCGCTTGGCGTAATTCTCTCCTTTCGGAGCGCCTGTCTCATATCAGCGGCCGCACTTCAGGGTTACACAGCGCACATATTGTGGTAATTAGATAAGCCGCCTCTGTCTATAACTGAGCGCCTGGCAATGGAACGTCTAGGATCCGAGGAATTACGAGTTCCGGGCCCGTCGAGTTTGGAGCATCGTCACCGCTATATGTGCGCCGCGGCGATTTCCAGCGGAGCGGTGCTGGACGCCGCATGCGGCGTCGGCTACGGCGCGCGCATCTTGCTGTCCAACCCCGACGTGGAGAATTACGTTGGCATAGACGCCGAAAGCGCGGCGATCGAACAGGCATTGCTCGACCCGTTCCAAAACGCGCGTTTCCTAGCGACATCGGCTGAAAATCTGCCGTTCAAGGAGGACGAGTTCGATACCGTCGTCAGTTTTGAGACTCTAGAGCACCTCAATGACCCAACCCGCGCACTCGCCGAATTCCGACGCGTACTGAGGTCGGATGGCATATTGATCGGATCGGTTCCCACGGCGACGTTCGAAACGTTCTGCACAACTCAATACGGTCGGAATCGATTCCACTTACACGCTTTCACTGCGGAACAGATCAGAACGCTGCTTGAGAGATTTTTTCCTTTTGTGGAGCTGTTCATAGCTCGTGTAAGTTTGGCGGCGGGAATATATGACGCCGCCGGCGCGCGCGGGCCGTTCCACCACAAGGTCTCCGCCGAGGCGCCCACCAATGGCTCTGCTTATGGAAGCTACATGTTCGTCGCTTCGCAACGACGCCTGCGGAGCAAGCTTGCCAAATGTCTTGGGGTGCTCTGCGTAGGCGGGTCGTATTTCGAAGCCGAGCGAAGTCAGATCGATAGACTGCTCGCTACGCGCCTTATGGAGGACCTCGTCGCCCAAACGATCAACAATAAAGACGAGTTTATCCTGCAGAGAGGGGCGGAGATTGAGCGTCTGGAGGCGATCGTCAATTGCAAGGCCGAGGACGCGCTGAAGCAGGACGAAGAGATTGGTCGATTGCGCGCGATGTTCAATGCGCAGAACCAGCGGGCCCTTAAGCAGGACGAAGAGATTGATCGGCTGCAACGCCTCCTCGATACGAAGAGCGAGGATGTCCTACAGCAGGGGAAAGAGATTGATCGCCTGCAGTTCGAGAGCAATGAAAAGGACCAGAGAGTTAAGCGGCGCGATCGGGAAGCGAACGCCCTCGTCGCGGCCAAGAATGCGCGTTTGAAAGTGGCCGAAGCCCAGCTGAAGACAGCTGAAGCTGAACTCAGCCAAACGCGGACGCAACTGGGCGCCATTCGCGAGGAATTGCGTGCAACGGGGACGGAACTGGGCGCGATTCGCGAGGA
>PLUH01000381.1:9840-9960 GCA_003164825.1 Hyphomicrobiales bacterium | reverse complement strand
TCCGATGTCTATTCCGAGAACGGCATCCTGTTTATCACGCCCTCGGCGACCAATCCCAAGGTCACCGACCGCATGCTGTGGGACGCATTCCGCACCTGCGGCCGCGACGACCAGCAGGGC
>PLUH01000381.1:0-9763 GCA_003164825.1 Hyphomicrobiales bacterium | reverse complement strand
TCTCCGGCGACGGCATCACCGACAACGAGTTCGCCCAGATCGGCGGCCCGGGCGTCGAAGGCACTTTGATGTCGTTCGGCCCCGATCCGCGCAACAATCCGGCGGCCAAGGAGGTCGTGGCCGAGTTCAAGGCGAAGAACTTCGATCCGGAAGCCTACACGCTCTACTCCTACGCCGCAGTACAGATCCTGAAGCAGGCGGCGGAAAAGGCGAAGTCGCTTGATCCGAAGAAGGTTGCGGAAGTCATGCATTCCGGCATGACCTTCAACACCGTGATCGGCCCCATTGCCTACGACAAGAAGGGCGACCGGACGACCGTCGACTACGTCTGGTACACGTGGGAGAAAGGTCCCGACGGCAAGATCACCTACCAGCAGAACAAGTCTTAACGGATCCGGCTGCGGGGCGAGCCCCGTCCCGCAGCCTCGTTTTCGCGATCACAGGAACCCGCCGGAGACGGCGGGTTTTCCTTTTCTGTCGCTCATCCAATCTGCCCGAACTGCGGAAAGGTCTCGATGAGCCAGAAGGACAGGTTCTGGAACCCGCCGGTCAGGAACAGGACGCCGGTCGCGACCAAAAGCGCGCCGACGGCCTTCTCGATCCGGCCGAACTGTCCGCGCAGCTGGCGCGAAGCGCGCATGAACGGACCGATCGCGGCGGCGGCGAGGATGAACGGCAGGCCGAGCCCGAGGCTATAGACGGCCAGCAGCGCCGCGCCGCTGGCGACCGTGTCCCGACTTGCGGCGACGGCGAGAATGGTTGCCAGGATCGGGCCGATGCAGGGCGTCCAGCCGAGTGCGAAGGCGAAGCCCATCGGATAGGCGCTCCATACGCCCGCCGGTTTCTCGATCTCGAGCCGCTTCTCGCGCAGCATCGCGCCGATCCTGAACACGCCGAGAAAATGCAGGCCCATCAGGATCACGCCGATCCCGGCCGCGATTGACAGCGCATGGCTCCATTGCCTCAGCAGCTCTCCCAGCGCCGAAGCGGTCGCGCCCAAGCCAACGAACACGGTCGAGAAGCCCGCCACGAACAGGAGCGCGGTGACCAGGATGTCACGCCGCGCCTTTGTCTCGCTCTCGTCGGCCAACGCCTCGACGCTCGCGCCCGCAAGATAGCAAAGATAGGGCGCGGCAAGCGGCAGCACGCAGGGCGAAACAAAGGAGATCAGGCCCGCGCCGAACGCGGCCGGGAAGGAGACGTCAGCCATGGCGTCACAGATGGTCGTTTGGCGGGCGCGCGTCAAATGTCGGCGAGAGACTGAAGCGCCCGTCAGGGCGAGGCCGCCACAAGGCGTATTGGCAGGCTCTTGGAACAGCCGCGCCCGAAGCCGGCCCGGTCCCGGGATACGCCTTGAAAGAGGCCTTACCCGGTGAAGGCCGCGGCTCGGCGCTTGGCCGCGCGACGGCGCGCAACGACGCCAAGTCCGGCGAAGCCGGCAAGCAACATCACCCAGGTCGAGGGCTCGGGCACGGCCGCCGAGATTTGGCCAGCGACCACAAATACGGTCTTGCTCTTGATCGCCGTATTGATGTCGCTTACCGCGGCTGCGTTGAGCGTGAACATGAGCTCGGACACAGAACTGCCGGTGGTTTTGGCGACCTGAAAGGAGCCGTAGGNNAACTGAGAAACCCACTGTGACGCGCCGAACAAAGTGTAGGTCAGATTGCTGGTGACCTTGCCTGACTCGATGCCCAACGTCGCCGAGGTTATTGAGGTGACCGTCGAGGGGAGGCTGGCCAGGTTGAAGCCGAGATAATCGACAAGAAGCATGCCGCCATAAGAGCCGGCCGCATAACTGGTATTGGTTCCGTTTGGACCGCCGACCGAGGGGACTACCGAGGCTTCGGTGTTGCTGATAAATCCCTGAAAGATGCCCAGCGCGCTGCTCGTGGACACGGTGGCCACCAACGTCTCGCCGTTGTACAGATCCAGGACGGGGTCGAGCCCGGCCGACTGGCCGAATGCGAGCCCCTCCACTGCGCGCGCGGGTTCGCAGATCACCGCTCCGCACAGCACGCCCACGCCGATAGCGCCGGCCAAACCAGCGAACCGAGTCATCAACGTCGCCATAAAATCAACCCAGCCGTGGCATCCGTCATCGCCAGTGAATGACCTTACGTAAACACTATTCCCCCTGGTCGACAGAATCAACCCAGCGGTTGCATTGCGTCACGACCTTTGGGAATCACTATTCCCCTTAGGAGGTTCGGTCAAGTGCGCCCGGGACGTCCCCGAGCAGCGTCATGGAAATCGCGACCGTCCGTGATACTGTGACGCCGCCTCCGAAGTCGGGGAGGAAAGCGAGGGCGGCGCGAAATGAGCCTGGATCCGGTTGTGCTTTCCCGGCTGCAATTCGCCTGGGTCATCGCCTTTCACTTCCTCCTGCCGGCTTTCACCGTCGGCCTCGCATCGTTCATAGCGGTCCTGGAGGGCCTTCATCTCGCCACCGGCCGCGAGATCTACTTTCGCATCTCGACGTTTTGGATCAAGATATTCGCGGTGTCGTTCGGCATGGGCGTCGTCTCCGGGATCGTCATGCCGTTTCAGATCGGCACGAACTGGAGCCGGTTCTCTGACGCGGCCGCCGACGTCATCTCGCCGCTGCTCGCCTACGAGGGGCTGACCGCCTTTTTTCTCGAGGCGGCCTTCCTCGGCGTGCTTCTGTTCGGACGCAACCTGGTGCCGCGATGGGCGCATTTCGTCGCGGCGCTGATGGTCGCCCTCGGCACTCTCTTTTCGACCTTCTGGATACTCGCCACCAACAGCTGGATGCAGACGCCGGCCGGCTACGAAATCGTCAACGGCCGTTTCCTGCCCAAGGACTGGCTGCAAGTCATCTTCAATCCGTCGTTTCCCTACCGGCTCGCCCACACCGTGGACGCGGTCTACATCACCACCGGCTTCGTCGTCATCGGCGTCGCCGCCTCTTATCTCAGAAGCGGGCGCTTCGTCGACGAGGCGCGTACGATGCTGTCGATGACGCTGTGGCTGTTGACCGTGCTGGTGCCGCTGCAGTTCTTCCTCGGCGATGCGCACGGCCTCAACACTCTCGAGCATCAACCGGCGAAGCTGGCGGCGATCGAGGCGATCTGGGACACCCATAGCCGCGTTGCGCTCAATCTGTTCGCCATTCCCGATGAGAAGGCCGAGACGAACCGCTATGAGCTGGCGATTCCGGACCTTGGCAGCCTCATTTTGACCCATGATCCAAATGGAACCGTGCGTGGCCTCAAGGACTGGCCGGCCGACGAGCGCCCGTCGCCGGTGATCGTTCCCTTCTTCGGCTTCCGGATCATGGTCGGGATCGCTCTCGTCATGCTGGGCGTGGTCGTGGCGAGCCTATGGCTGCGATCGCGGGGAGAGCTTTTCGACGCCCGCTGGTTCTTATGGCTTTGCACGCTGGCTTCGCCCCTTGGCTTCGTCGCCGTGCTGGCCGGTTGGGCGACGACCGAAGTCGGCAGGCAGCCATGGACGGTCTACGGTCTCCTGCGCACGGCCGATTCCGTGTCTCCGTCGCTGACCGGCTTCGACGTCGCGGTTTCGTTCGCCGGCTATTGCATCGTCTACCTGGTCATGTTCTCGGCCGGCTTCGCGCTGATGGTCAGACTGATCCGGCTCGGTCCCGCCGAGGCGGCGATCGAGCCCGACGCGATCGAAAGCGGACGGCCGCAGCATCCGGTCCAGGCGCTTCCATCGACGGGAGCGGGAGGGCGGCCATGAGCCAGCCCGTCCTCGATTTTGTGCCGATCTGGACGCTAATCCTCGGCGTCGGCGTCTTCCTTTACGTGCTGCTGGACGGCTTCGACCTCGGTGTGGGCATCCTCTACGGATTCGCGCCCGATCGGGATTCGCGCAATCTGGTCATGAACTCGATCGCGCCGATCTGGGATGGCAACGAGACATGGCTCGTTCTCGGCGGGATTGCGCTCATGGCTGCTTTCCCGCTCGCCTTCGCCATCATCATACCGGCGGTCTATTTTCCGGTCCTCATCATGCTGCTGGCGCTCATTTTTCGCGGCGTCGCGTTCGAGTTCCGCTACCGCGACGCCGAGCATCGGACTTTTTGGGATCGCGCCTTCAACTACGGCTCCATCCTCGGCGCTTTCGCCCAGGGCGTCGTGCTCGGCGCGTTCATCCAGGGCTTCGAGACCGAAGGCCGCCACTTCGCCGGCGGTTCGTTCGACTGCTTCACCCCGTTCTCATTCCTGACCGGCGCCGCGCTCGTCTTCGGCTACAGCCTGCTCGGCGCGGGCTGGCTGATCCTGAAAACCGAGGGGACGCTCCAGGATTGGGCGCGGACGCTGGGACGGCTGTCGCTCGGCGGCGTCCTGATCGGAATCGCGGCGGTGAGCCTCTGGACGCCATTCCTCAAGGCCGAGATTTGGGAGCGATGGTTCTCCTGGCCCCATATCGCGATCCTGGCTCCGGTGCCCGTCATCACCGCGCTCATCGCATATTGGGAATGGCGGTCGCTCAACAACCGCTCCGAAGCGGCGCCGTTCATCGCCGCCGTCTGTCTGTTCGCGATGTCCTACCTCGGCATCGCCATTAGCCTGTGGCCGATGATCGTGCCGTACAAGTTTACGCTATGGGAGGCTGCGTCCTCCGAGGCGACCCAGGCTTTCCTGCTCGTGGGCACATTGTTCCTGCTGCCAATCATCCTCATGTACACCGGCTGGTCCTACTGGGTCTTTCGCGGCAAGGTGCGCGGCGACCTCGGCTATCATTGACCGGTTGTCTCGCGCCGCATCACCCCCACTACTCCGCCGGCGTCGCCGAGCCGAGCGCCATTGGGACGGGTGCGCTGCGGGCGCGGGCGCTCGCGTTTTCGGGCCCGAGCGATCGGCGGTGCCAAAGCGCGTAGATCGACGGCAGCAGGAAGAGGGTCAAGAACGTGGCGACCGACAGGCCGCCCATGATGGTGAAGGCCATCGGACCCCAGAAGGCGCTGTGCGAGAGCGGGATCATCGCCAGGATCGCCGCGAGCGCCGTGAGCGCCACCGGCCGCGCCCGCCGCATGGTCGAGAACACGATCGCTTCCCGCCGCGTCAAGCCCCGATCGCGCACGTCCGCCTCGATCTGATCGATGAGAATGACGGTGTTGCGCATGTCCATGCCGGCGAGCGCAATGAGCCCGAGCAGGGCGACGAACCCGAACGGCTTTGCGGCGAGACTGAGCGCCAGCGACGCGCCGACGATCCCGAGCGGCGCGGTGAAGAACACCATGGCGAGGCGCGAAAAGCTCTGCATCTGGATCATGAGCAGCGTCAGCATGGCGAGGATCATGACCGGGAAGAGGATGAAGATCGAGCCCGTGCCCTTCTGGGATTCCTCGATCGCCCCGCCCATCTCGATGCGGGCGCCGGGCGGCAGCGAGTCGCGGATCGAGGCGAGCTTCGGCCATAAGGACCGCGAGACGTCCGGCGGCTGCACCCCGTCGACGACGTCGGCCAGAGCAGTGACGACGACTTCGCGATCCTTGCGCCAGATGATCGGGTCCTCGATCGTGCGGATGACGCGCGCGACCTGGCCGACCGGCACGGCGGCCCCGTCGCGCGTGGCGATCGTCAGATCCTCGATCCGGTCGAGCGCCGCGCGCTCGCTGGGAATGGCGCGAGCGACGACGTCGACCCGCTCCTCGCCGACCCGCAGCGTCGTCACCGTCGCTCCGCCGACCAGGGTCTGCAGCGTCTCGGCGATGTCTTGTGGCGTCAGGCCGAGCGCCCGGGCGCGCGACTGGTCGACCTCGAGCCTGAGCGACGGCATTTTCTCGCCCCAATTGAGATGCGGGTCGATCAGCCGCGGATCGGCGCGCATGACGTCGCGCACCCGCAGGGCCGCTTCGCGCACGACGTCCGGCTCCGGCCCAACGACGCGGAACTGAACCGGAAATCCAACCGGCGGGCCGAAATTGAATCGATCGAGCCTGACCCGCGCCGCGCTGAGCGCGCCTTTGGCGACCGCGGCCTCGATGCGCGCCTTGATGCGCTCGCGGGCTTCGTCATCGCGCGCGACGATGACGATCTGGGCGAAAGATTCGTTCGGTTGGACCGGCTGGAGCCCGAGCCAGAACCGGGGCGAACTCTTGCCGATATAGGAGGTATAGGACTGCGCGTCGGGGTCCCCGGCGATCAGGTTTTCGGCCTCCTTCACTGCCGCTTCGGTCGCCTGGATCGACGAGCCTTCGGCCAGCCTCAGCTCGAAAAACAATTCCGGCCGTTCGGACAGGGGAAAGAATTGCTGCTGAACCCTGCTGAACTGGGTGAGGCCCAGACCGAGCAGCCCAGCGGCGATAACAATGATGACGATCGGGCGCCTAACGCAGAACTCAAGGGCGCGGCGGAAGGCCCGGTAGAAAGGAGTGGCGTAGATTGCGGTTTCGTTGCGCGCATGGCCGCCAGAAGCATAGTTCGGCAAGAGCTTGAAACCGAGATAGGGAGTGAACAGCACCGCCACAAACCACGAAGCGGCGAGCGCGATGCCGACGACCCAGAAGATGCCGCCGGTATATTCGCCGACCGCGGAATTGGCGAGGCCGATCGGCATGAAGCCGGCGGCGGTGACCAGCGTTCCGGTCAGCATCGGAAACGCCGTCGAAGTCCAGGCGAAGGACGCGGCGCGCTCGCGGTCCCAGCCCTGCTCGAGCTTCACCACAATCATTTCGGTGGCGATGATCGCGTCGTCGACCAGGAGCCCGAGGGCGATGATCAGCGCGCCGAGCGTCACCCGCTGCAAGTCCAGGCCGAGGAACGCCATAGCGATGAAGACGATCGCCAGCACCAGCGGCACCGAGGTCGCGACGACGAAACCGGCCCGCCAGCCGAGCGACAGGAAGCTGACCGCAAGCACGATCGCCAGCGCCTCGACGAAGGAGCGGGTGAACTCGCCGACCGCCCTGTCGACGACCTCAGGCTGATCGGCGACGCGCGAAATCGTGACCCCGCGCGGCAATTCGGCCTCGAAGTCGGCGAGCGTCGCGTCAAGCGCCTTGCCGAGGGCGAGGATATTGCCGCCCCTCTGCATGACGACGCCGACCTCGAGCGCGGGCTGCCCCTGGGCGCGAATGAGGAAAGACGGCGGATCCTCGTAGCCGTGCGCGACTTTCGCCACATCGCCGAGGCGGAAGGTCTGACCGCCGGCGAAGATCGGGGTCTCCGCCACCGCTTCGGCGCCCTGCTGCGCGCCGGTCACCCGCACCGGCAGGCGTTGGGCGTCGGTCTGGAATTCGCCGGCGGGGCTAAGCGCGTTCTGCTTCCCGATCGAATCGAACACGGCCTGAAGCGGGACGCCGAGCGTGGCCAATTTGGCGTGGCTGAACTCGACGAAAATGCGCTCCGGCTGATCGCCGTAGAGATCGACCTTGGTGACGTCGGCGACGCGCTGCAGGCGTTTGCGGAACGCCTCGGCGACGTCCTTCAATTGCGCGTATGAAGCGCCGTCGCCGACGATCGTGTAGAGAACCGAATCGACATCGCCGAACTCGTCGTTGACGAAGGGTCCGAGCACACCGGCCGGCAGGTCCGGCAGAAGATCGCTCATCTTCTTGCGCAGCTCGAGGAACAGCATCGGCACGTCGCGGGGCGGCGTCGAGTCGCGGAAATTCAGCGAGATGGAGGCGAAGGCAGGCTTGTAATAGCTGTCGATCTTGTCGACCCAGGGCAGTTCCTGCAGCTTCTTCTCGATCCGGTCGGCGACCTGACCCTGCATTTCGGCGGCGGTCGCGCCGGGCCACTCGACGCTGACGACCGCTGTCTTGATGGTGAACGCGGGATCTTCCGCCCGGCCGAGCCGAGAATAGGCGAAAGCGCCGCTGAGCCCGATCACCAGAATGAGGAAGGCGAGGAGCTGGGGATGCCGAATCCCCCAGTCCGAAAGGTTTAAGCGGCCCATCTAAAGCCCCGCCAGGCTGTCGACGACGCGCACCTTTTCGCCCTGGTCGAGTTTGTGCACGCCGAGCGCGACGACCTTCGCCCCTTCGGGCACGCCAGCGCCGATGAAGGCCCATTCGGCGTCGTAGCCGGCGAGGACGACGCGGGCGGCGGTCAAGGTTGCGGAGACCGGATCGACCACCCAGACGCTCGGCCCCTGTCCGATGTCGAACAAGGCGGAAATCGGCATCCGCGCCACCTTCGCCGAGTCGGCCTCGAGCGACACGGTAACGCTCATGCCGAGCCTGACGCCCGCCGGCGCGTCGACAAGCGTGAACCGCGCGGGGTAGGTGCGGGTCGCCGCATCGGACGTCGGCGACAGCTCGCGCAGCCTGGCGTTGACGGAAACGCCGGGCAGAGCCCAGAATTCGACCCGCGCGGAGTCAGAGCGCGCGCGATCGACGAGGGTTTCCGGAACCGAAACCGCCGCCTCCCGCTCATCCGCATGTGCGAGGCGAACGATCGGCGCGCCCACGGCCACAACCTGGCCGGCCTCCGCCGAGACCGCGCTGATGACACCATCTGCGTCGGCCCGCAGCGTCGCATAGTCGATGGCGTTGCGCGCCAGCGAGACCGCGCGGTCGGCGCGCGTGACCGCGGCGCGCGCTTGGTCGGCGGCGGAGCGCGCCTTGTCGAAATCGGCGTTGGCCGTCCAGCCCTGCTTCGCGAGCGTCGTCAGGCGCCGGTCTTCCGCTTCCGCCTGAACGAGCGCGGCGGCCGCGGAACTCTGTTCCGCCTGCGCCTCTTCGAGCTGGAGCCGAAAATCGGCGTCGTCAAGCTCCGCCAGGGCGTCGCCCTTGTGCACGACCGCGCCGGTGTCGACGAGCCTCGTCGCCATCTTGCCGGCGATACGGAAGGCGAGATCGCTCTCGACCCGCGCCTTGACCACCCCGGCCAGCACTTGCGCCTGCTCGCGCGGCGCATAATGCGCCTCGGCGACCAGCACCGGCCTCATCGGCGCGGCTCTCGAGGTTTCCGTCTTCTGATCGCAGGCGGAGACGAGGAGCGCGACGGCGAGGGCGGGGAGAGACGCAAGCGATTTCATGGCCTAGCTCTCCGGGATGGGCGCGGGCGGCCGCGGATTGGCGAGCGCGCGCAAGGCGAAATCGATCGCATGCTCAGGACGCGCCTCAGGGCGGATCGCCGGACATTGGGCGATCATTGTCGGATCCTGGATGATCACGCAGGCTTGCAGCGTCTGCCATCCGAGCTCCTTCGGGTCCCCGGGGCCGAATTCGCCCGCCGCCTGGCCCTCCGCGATCGCCTCGGCCAGCATCGCGGCGCACTTGTGCAAATAGTCGACGATCGGCGGCCAGACCTCGTCGACCGCGATCTTCACGATCTCGTGCGCTCGCGCTTCGTCGGTCATCTGGTCGCGCATCAGGCGATGCAAGGCCAGCATCATGCCGGCGATCCGCTGAGCCGCGGCGCCGGGGGAATCGAGCTCGCGGCGCGCCGCCTTAAGCATCTCGCTGAGCAGGCCCTCGCATACCGCTTCGCTCAGCGCCTGCTTGGACGGGAAGAAACGATAGACGTTGGCGCTCGACATGCCCGACTTGTCGGCGATGTCGGCGACGGTCGTGCGCGTCCCGAGCTGACGGAACAGGTCCCAGGCGACGGACAGGATGCAGCCGCGGGTCTCTTCGGGGGATCGNNTTTATCATTATTCAATCATAAGTCAAGCGGCTCACCAATCGGGCGCCCGGATGGAAATGGCGCCGCAACCCCTTGGATCGCCCCGATTCACGGAAAGAAATGGCGCTCCGTCTCCCGGCGATTGCGCCGGCGCCGCAAACGTCCGACAATGCGCGGCCTTACGGGAAGTGTCGTGT
>PLUH01000168.1 GCA_003164825.1 Hyphomicrobiales bacterium | reverse complement strand
CGACGCCGCCCGGGCGGCGCGCGATCCGTTCGCCGGGCCGCTCCGGCTCGGCATCATTGCGACGGTCGCGCCCTATCTCTTGCCGATCGCGCTCGCCGGCGCGATCGATGCGCTGCCATTGACCCCGCTGCATCTCGTCGAGGACCTCACCGATCGCCTGCTGGCGGGCGTGCATGGCGGCGCGCTCGACGGCGCGGTGATCGCGACCGATCCCGAAGACGACAAGCTGACCGGGATCGCGCTCTATGACGAACCGTTCTTTTTCGTCTCCGCCCGCCGCCGTGACAGGCGCCGGCGCGCCTCGATCCGGGTCGAGGAGATCGATTCTGCGACGCTCCTGTTGCTCGCCGAAGGCCACTGCCTGCGCGATCAGGCCCTCGCCCTCTGCGCCGCGGCGCAAAAGGCCGCGCTCCGCGCCGACGTGCGCGCGACCAGCCTCGAGACGCTGCGCCACCTTGTCTCCGCCGGACAGGGCGCAACGCTCGCGCCGCTGCTCGCCTATGCCGACTGGCGCCGGCTCGGGGCCAGTCTCGACGGATCGAAAATCGTCGGCGGCGGCGCCTCGCGTCAGGTGCGGCTCATCTTCCGCCGCGGCTCCCCGCGCCGCGCTGCGCTCGAGGCGCTCGCCCAGTCGTTGCGCAGCTCGGCGGCGCCGGCGGTGGCCGCGTCGCTGCGCGACCGGCGGGAGGGCGGCTGAAGGGGCGACGTCGGCGGTTAAATGCCTAGGATCGCTTGATTCCCTGGATTCGGAAACAGATTGGCGACACTCTCGCCCTATCGTGCTCGACCGCGTTCCGCGTTGCCCCTCCCCTCGCCCGGCGCTAAAAGGCGCTGTCATGGCCAATATCGCCAACCCGACGGTGTTCGTCGACCTTTCGCGCCGCGTGCTGCCGTGGCTCGCGGCGGCGACGGCGGCTTTGTTCGCCGTGGGCTTATGGCTCTCGTTCGCCGCGCCGCCGGACTATCAACAGGGCGAGACGGTCAAGATCATGTATCTCCATGTGCCGGCAGCCTGGATGGCGACCTTCGTCTATGCCGTGATGGCCGCCGCTGCTCTCGGCACCCTGGTCTGGCGCCATCCGCTCGCCGACGCGGCGCAGAAGGCGGCGGCGCCGCTCGGCGCCGGATTCACCTTCATCTGCCTCGCCACCGGCTCGCTGTGGGGCAAGCCGATGTGGGGGACCTATTGGGTGTGGGATGCGCGCCTGACCTCGGTGCTGGTGCTGTTCATCCTCTATCTCGGTCTGATCGCGCTCTGGCGCGCGATCGACGATCCGGGCCGCGCCGCCCGGGCGGTCGCGATCCTGACCCTGGTCGGCTGCGTCAACCTGCCGATCATCAAATTCTCGGTCGACTGGTGGAACACCCTGCATCAGCCGGCCTCGGTGTTCCGGCTCGGCGGGCCGACGATCGCGCCCGCGCTGCTCTTGCCCTTGATCGTAATGTCGCTCGCCTTCACCTCACTCTTCCTGACGCTGCATGTGATGGCGATCCGCAACGAGATCCTTCGCCGGCGCATCGCCCGCGTGACCATGCTGGCGGCGGCCGCGGGCGACCGGCTCGAGCCCGAATTCGCCACGGGGGGCGCGTGATGGCCGACCCGCATATCGGCTTCGTCATCGCAGCTTACGCGGTCGCGGCGGCGACGATCGCAGCGATGATCAGCGCCGTGCTGTTGGACGGCCGCCGCCTCGACGCCCAGTTGGACGCGGCGGCGCGCGCGCTCGACGCCGCGCGCGGCGGCTTGAAGGACTCGGAGCGCCGATGAGCGTGGATGCCGAAACCGCCCCGCGCTCGCGCCGCTGGCTCATGTATCTGCCGCTTGCGGTTTTCGCCGCCCTGGCCTGGCTCCTGTTCATGCGCCTCAACGCCGGCGATCCGGCGAGCATTCCCTCGGTCTTGATCGGCCAGTCCGCTCCGCCGCTGACCCTGCCCAGCCTCGATGGCGCGGCGGGCCTGACCGACGCCGACTTGCGCTCAGGCCACGTGAGCGTGGTCAACATCTTCGCCTCGTGGTGCGAGCCCTGCCATTACGAGCATGAGTTCCTGATGACGCTCGCCGCCGATCCGTCGCTTCACGCCAAGGGCGTCGCGATCTATGGCGTCGCGCAGAAGGACTCGGCCGAGAACATTCGCCGCTTCCTCGGCGCCAAGGGCGACCCTTACGCCAAGGTCGGTCTCGACGCGGATGGGCGCGCCGGCATCGACTGGGGGGTCTATGGCGTGCCGGAAACCTTCATCGTCAGGGGCGACGGATCGCTGGCGTTCAAGCTGGTCGGGCCAATGACGGCGCAGACGCTGGAGAGCGAAGTCAAGCCACAGATCCTGAAGGCGATGAATTAGCGCCTGTTTCTTCAGGACTGCAATGCGGCCGTCATTGCGAGCAATCCAGGGCCGTCGGTCGCGGGCGACGCGCTGATGCCGGGCTAAGGTTGCGGCCCCCAAAGGCGCAGTTCATGCTCGGCGCGAAAGACGTTGCTGTAGAGGCCGTTGATCCACTGCCGCCCACTCGCGGTCACGTTCAGGTAGCGGATGGCGTCTTGAATGTACGGCGACACCCGCTCCCAGTAGAATTGCGGATATTGGTCGACCATGTCCGCCGGCGTTTCGTAGCCGAGCTGCCTGGTCAAGCCGATTTCCTCGAATTCGTGATAGAGCGCATTGGCCTTTCTCAGATAGTGCGGATCGCCGAGCTGACCGACGAGGTCGGCGGCCCGCAGCAGCGCGGCCCATTCGCCGATGTCGTGGCTATCGGGCGCAGACGAGTATGGGAAGCTGGTGTGCTCGATCGCGCCTGCGATCAATTCGCCGTCGAGCTGCTCGACGGCTGCGAGCCGATCCAACACGAACAGCTTGGACCGTTCGACGTGATACGGCGCGAGCGCCGCGTCGGAGGAGCCGCGCGGCAACGCGATCTTTCGGCCGCTGGCGTCGATAACCAGGCCGTCTCTCCCGTCCCCTTTGATGACCCCGCGGACGTATCCGATGTCATGCGCCAGGCAGGCGACGATGAAGTTCGAATATTCGACCGGGGTCGATGCCGTCAGCAGCGCGCGCCCCTTGAAGATGTCGTGGCCGGCCAAGGTGATGAGCATCGTATGCTCAACGTTGTGGTAGAGGGCGTCGCTGTTGCCGATGCATTCCAGGGTGAGCTGCGCCGCGAACGGAATGATTTCGGCCAGGCGCGCATGCGAGCGCCCAAACCGGTCCTTCATGTCGGCGGCGAGGAACGAGCCTAGCGCGTCCGCCGCCAGCTTGGGCAAAGTGATCATGGATCGCCCCCGACGACAGAGCCACCGAGTGAACGCCTGTTGCAGCGCGCCACTCTAGCACGGTCGGCAATTGAGCGCGATCAGCCGGATGAAGGGCGTGCCGTTGCGAAAGCTCATCGGCCGGCTGGCAGGCGTCGCTCGTGGTCGTCGCCGCTCAGTAAGGCGTTCCGTCCTTATGGGCCATCCGCCGCCGGCCGTCGACCGTGACGACCGCGAGGTCATCGTCGGGATAGGTGACCGCGTCGCCGTCGGTGCGATCGCCAATCTCGAGATAGACGACGTCCTGATCGGTTTCGTTGACCAGGTGATGGGCGTCGCCGCTTCCCCCCTTGAAGCCGGCGCACATGCCTGGCTTCAGCGCCGTGCGGCCGGCGTTGGTGACCAGCGTCGGCTCTCCCTCCAGGATGTAGACGAACTCGTCCTGCTTCGTATGCGCATGGCGGATCGAGGACGACCCGCCGGGTTTGAGGCGCGTGATGTTGACGCCGAAATTGGCGAGCCCGAACAGGTCGCCGAGCGGCCGCTTGTCGCGCCCCGCCATCCGTGAGGCGAACGGCTCGGGATAGTTGGTGCGGAACGCGCGCGGCGGGACGTCGGCGGCGCGAATGGCGACTGGGCGTTTGGCGTCATCGGACATGAGGGACCTCCGCGCCTTTGATATCCAGTCCGCCCAGCCATGTCATCGCGCACGCTCTGGCGGAGCGCGCGCTTCATCCTTAAATGACACGGCTGAACAGGAGCGCAGGCCATGGAAGGGTTCCTCATTCGCGCGGTGGTGGTCGGGATCGGCCTATGGCTGGCCTCGAAGATCGGCACGGGAATCGCGTTCAATTCGACCGAGACGCTGATCGCCGCGGCGCTGCTGCTCGGCATCGTCAACGCCTTCGTGCGTCCGGTCATCGTCATCCTCACCCTGCCCATAACTTTGCTGACGCTTGGCCTCTTCCTGCTGGTCATCAACGCGCTCATGATCATGCTCGTGGCGTGGTTTCTCCCGGGCTTCCTGGTCGCCGGCTTCTGGTCGGCGGTGTTCGCCGCGATCGTCGTCAGCCTCACGAGCTGGGTGATGTCCGGCTGGATCGGCCCGCGCGGCCGGATCGAAGTCATGACGATGCACTCGCCCCGCGGCCGCTGGGATTAGTCGACGCAGCCTGTCATTCCAGCGAACGCGGCAATCGAGGCGCCCGCCGCAGGCGCTGGTCTGGATACCCGCTTTCGCGGGTGTGACAATATGAGCCGGTCGGCCACCCCCCTGCCGGGTTCGCGTCAAGCCAGGCTGGCCGCGGCGACTTCGCCGTCGGTGACATAGCGGTTGACGCGTCCGACGCGCAGGCTCTGGCCCGCCGTATAGGACGTCACGCTGACGATCGCGCCGGCTTGCTTGAGTTCGCCAATGATGAAGTCACGTTCGGCGTCGGCGTCGACGTCGGTCCGGTGAGTAATCTGGAAGGTGAAGCGGGTCAGCGAAATGCCGGTGTCCTTGGTCCCGGCGCCGACCCAAAGCGCCGGCGCATCGAGCGGCGGGCGGTCGATGTTGAGCCAGAACTCGGGCGTTCCCAACGTCTCCTCCCCCTGCTCGAGGCTGAGGGCCCAGAAGCGGATGTGATGACGCTTGCGCGGGCTGCCGTCGATGGCTTTCTGGAAGCCGACGTCCTGTCCGCGTCCGAACAGGAAGAGGGTGCTGAACGGCGCCGCCGGATAGGGCCGGTTGAACACGAAGGCCACGACCATGCGCCATGAGCTCTTGGGGCCGAGCCGGTCAGCCTCCGTCCAGCCGGCCGCCGCGAAGGCGGCGCGCAGCTTATCGAGTTCGCCGATCAGCACGAGGTTGACAGGGTCTCCGGGCAGTCCGTCGCCGGTCACGGTGAAGCTCGGCACGCTCTTGCGCTGCAGGATCTTGAGGTTCATGCGCACGATGCGTGGCAAGATCACATAGGCCGCGAGCGCATAGGTCAGGCTCACGGCGACAATCCATGGCAGCTGGCGATCGCTCACCCGGAAGACGACGAAGACGATCAGCCAGACGCTGAACACGCCGGTTGCGAAAACGGCCAGCCGCTGCAGGAGAAGCGTCAGAAGTCTCAACGTTCAATCCCCGCCATCGTTCGCGAGCCCCCCGAATCGTGAAAAACGGCCAAATCTGCGCCAGGCGGGACCTGCCGGCAAGCGGGATCCGATAGGCTTCGGGGGATCGGCTCCGACTGACGGCGGCGCGCGCCATCCGTCAGCGCGCGAGATCGTCCGCGAGGCGTTGCAGGAATTCGAGGCAGGCCGCGAGCTGCGCCTCGTCCACGAACTCGTCGGGCTTGTGCGCCTGGTCGATCGAACCCGGCCCGCACACGATGGTCGGCAGGCCGGCCGCCTGGAAATGTCCGGCTTCGGTGGCGAACGAAACNNCGGCGGCGAGCGGCGGCACGTCGACCTCCATCGTGGTGGCGATCGCCGGGCCTGATACAAAGCGGGTCAGGCGCGGCGTCGCGACTGCGTCGACAAACGCCTGCACCTTGGCCATCGCCGAGGCGGTCGACGCCCCGGGGAGGCCGCGAAATTCCCAATCGAACACGCATTCCCGCGCCAGGATGTTGCGGGCCGTCCCGCCCCGGATCATGCCCACGTGAAGCGTTGAATAGGGCGGCGTGAAGCGGGAGTCGAGCGGGCCTTCCTCATAGGCGCGCGCCAGGGCGCCGATCTCGCTCACGATGTCGGCCGCGACCGCGACCGCGTTGGCGCCGAGCGCCGGCAGGGCCGAATGAGCTTCGCGCCCGGTCACCAGCGTCCGGAAGGTCGCGACGCTCTTGTGGGCGTCGGCCACCGCCATCATCGTCGGCTCGCCGACGATGACCGCAGCCGGAAGCGGCTCATCCTTGCCGAACCAGCCGATGACGTCGCGGGACCCCAGGCACGTCGTCTCCTCGTCGTAGCTCAGCACGATGTGAACCGGCCGCTTCAGGCCGGCGTCCCTGAAGGCTGGGACCATCGCCAGGACGCAGGCGGCGAAGCCCTTCATGTCGCAGGCGCCGCGGCCATAAAGCCGGCCGTCGGCCTCGCGCAGGCGGAAGGGCGGGCTCGACCACGGCTGGCCGTCCACCGGGACGACGTCGGTATGGCCTGAGAGCACGACGCCGCCGTCGCCCCGGGGGCCGATAGTGGCCAGGATCGCCGCTTTGTCGCCAGCCGCGTTCGGCGCGCGACGCGCCTCGAGCCCAAGCGAGCGCAGATAGGCCTCGACGAAGTCGACGACCGGCAGGTTGGAGGCGTCGCTGACGCTGTCGATGGCGATGAGCCGCTTGAGCAGCGCCTTGGCCTCGGCGAGACGGCCCCCTCCCGTCATCCGGACGCCCGCGACAGAGCGCCGCGCCCCGGGGTGAGGGAAACAGTGGACGGCGCGACGGGCGCCGCTAGAATGCCGGTTTCATGTACGAGGCCGTCACGCATCGGGTCAAAGTCACCGTCGAGCCAGCCTTCGATCCGGAGCGCTCCGACCCGGACCAGCCGCGCTATTTCTGGCGCTATTCCATCGAAATCGCCAATCTCGGCGACAAGCCTGTGACGCTCATGGAGCGCCACTGGCGGATCACCGACGCCGACGGCCGGCAGCAGGAGGTGCGCGGACCGGGCGTCGTCGGCGAGCAGCCGACAATAGCGCCGGGGCAGTCGTTCCGCTACGCCTCCGGCTGCCCGCTGGCCACCCCGAGCGGCATGATGGTCGGCGAATATTTGATGGTCGACCCGGAAGGACGGAGCTTCAAGGTTTCCATCCCCGCCTTCTCGCTCGATTCGCCCGACGGCAAGCGGGTCCTCAACTAACTTGATAGGGAGCGTGGTCCTCGAAAAAACTGAATCGGGATCGCTAAGTCTCGATCAATGGGGTGCGAAAGGAATAAGGCCGGTCAGCGCGCCAACCATATAGCTGAAGGCATGCACCACAGGATTGGGATTGGATTGCTTGGCCGGCGCCGGTTGCTGTGACGGGGCCGCCTGCGCCTCGGCCGGGGATTGCGTGGCGTTGAGCGTCTTTGCTCCCTTCTCGGGGTTCACGGGCGCCCCAAGCCGAAGTGGTTCGCTCGCCGTCTCCGTGGGAGCCCAGTGGCCGGTGGCGTCTGCCTTGGCGACCACGACGTGGGCGGCAGATTTACTTGAAAGCTTGGTGGGCAATTCGAGTTTTGGCGTCGACCGCTCCGCAACCCCAGCCGCCTCGATCGCGGCCTTCGGCGCCGGCCTGACGGGTGGCAACGGCGCATCGATTGCATGCGCCGCCACGCCCGAGTTCGTGGCGGAGGGGGTTGGCGCCGCGATCTGCGTCTGGTCGGGCGAAAGCGGAACCGTGGGCACGGGCACGGGCTTGGAATCAAGAGATTGCGACCCCGTAGGCGGAGAGGCGGCGATCGGCGCCGCTGCGGTCGGCGTGTTGACCAACTCCGCGAGCGGCTTTCCAGCGGACGCATCGGCCGCCGGTTGCGCCGCGGCGGTTGCTATTGGCCCCAGGCCCGCCGACGGCGGCGGATTATTGAGCGAGACGCCAGCGTTCAGATCGATTGGCCGCTCTTCGGGACTGACAACCGCCGGCTGCGTAATGTCTTTCAGCGGGGTCACCCCGGCGTCGCTCGAAGTCGCGACGGTCAAATTGCTTCGCGGCTGCGCTGTGGCCGGGGCCTGCGCTGTGGCGATGAAGGGGGGCGCCGTTGGCAGTCCGGGCTCGACTCGTTTGAACCAAAAGATCGAACCAATCACTGCCGCGCAGGCAAGGACGAGCGCCGAAACCTTCAATGTCCAGGCCCCGGAACGTTGTCCCGTCGCCAAATCGATTCCGTTCGGATCGTTTCGCGGCGGCTCGACGTCGACGGGCCGCGTCTCACTCGGCTTGCTCCGCGGCGCGTCGACTGACGAGCGCGGCGACGTCATTTCGAGCGGTTGCATGGGCTCCGCATCCGTCCGCTCGGGCTCCGACACGGTTTCGACAGGCGGCGCTGAACGCTTCGGCGCGAGCCCCGAAGATTCGACGAGGCGCACCAATTCAGCCAGCATTTCTTCAGCGTTTGCTTGTTGGGGGCCGGGGGCGCGCGACGGGCGCCCCATTCCATCAAGATTGCTTTCTGCCACTCGCATCCTCGAAACGCTTTTTGAACGTGGATCGCGTTCGGGCTCGCCTCATGCGCGCCGTAATAGGCGAAACCAAGGCCGACCGCCCTCCGCGACGCCCGTCACCGGCCACTGCCGGAGGGATATTGCACCCCGGGAAACTCCCTAATCGCGAGCGATCAATCCACGTTCCGCCCGCGCGCAAGGCCTCCGGCTCTGGACGAGGCGAACGCGGCCGCAAAGAGCGCCACTCCGGCCAGCATGACGATCGCCGAGCGCAGATCGGCGGCGGAAGCGACAGCGCCGATGACGACGGGTCCGATCAGCAGGCCCGCGTAGCCCGAGGTCGCGGCCGAAGCGATGCCAACCGCCGACGATGACCCCGTCCGCCCAGCGACGCTGAAAATCACAGGCACCACGTTGGCGAGCCCGGCGCCAACCAGTCCGAAGCCGACGACGCCGCCGGCGAGCCCTGGCGATGCGGCGCTGATCGCAAGCCCCGCCCCGGCGATGAGGGCGCCCAGGCCAACCGTCGCGCGCGGTCCCGCAGCGGCGACGATCCGATCGCCAACAATCCTGCCGGTGATCATCAATAGCGAAAAGGCCGCATAGGCGGCTGCGGCGAAGCCCGGCGACACGCCCGAGCGGGCGAGATAAGTTCCGCTCCAGTCGCCGACCGCGCCTTCGGTCCCAAACGACACGAACGCCAGCGCGGCGAGCGGCAGGAGGCGCCGGCTGGGCGCCGCAAACCCCGCGCCGCCGAAACCGCCGCCCTCGCCCGCCACAAACGGAGCGGCGATGGCGAGGAGCAGCGAGGCGAGCAGCGCCGGCCCCAGGAGACCCCAAACCGTTCCCAATTCCCCGAGCCACGCGCCCGACACCGCGCCCGCCGCGCCGCCTAAGCTGAATCCGGCATGAAACGAGGACATGATCGGCCTCCCCCAGCGGCGTTCGATGTCGCTCGCGTTGGCGTTCATCGCGATGTCCATCGCCCCATGCGTCGCTCCTGCGAGGAACGTCGCCGCGGACAAGGTCTCCAGCGACCGGGCAAAGCCAAGGGCGGCAAGGGTGGCCGCGAAGCCGAAACCGGCAACGACCGACGCCGGTCCGCTGCGCAAACGATGGGCGAACAGGCCCATGAGCGGCATCGCAATGATCGCGCCGGCGGCAAAAGCAAGAAGCGCTACGCTAAGCGTCGCATCGGAAAGCGCGAGGTCCGCCTTGACCCGGGGGATAGCGGCTGCCCAGCACCCGATTCCGGCGCCATTCGCCAGGAAGACGCCGAACGTCGCCAGGCGCTGCGCCCACGGCTGGGCGACAGTTCTATCAGGGGCGAGTGCGAGCCGCGCGTCGATCAATTGGGTTCTCCGGGAATGCGCGAACGACGAACAATTGTGTTGGCGCGAGCGCTGCGGCTAACCCGCCTGCGCGGGCTGCGCGCGGCGAACATTGACCCCGCGCTCGGNNGGCGAAGGGCGCGCTGGTCTCGAGCTTCTCGTTGAGGACCGCCGCGGCTACGCGACGAGAATTGCGCAAGATCGCCCGCTTGATCTCGGCGTCCTCCGGATCAAATGCGGCGATTCCCCCGACCGGATCGAGCGCGCAAACGCCGAGGAACGCGAGATCAGGGCGCAACGCCTCGACGTCGCCCAAAGTCCGGCCGCCGAGAGCCGCGCCGATATGCGGATCGATGCGGCCTCCGATCAGCCAAACCGCGACCTCCGGCTTGGCCAGCAAAGCGGTAGCGATCGCCGGATCATGGGTCGCTGCCGTCACCCGAAGGCCTCCGGGAAAAGCCTTCGCCGCGGCGAGGTTGGTCGAGCCCGAATCGATGAAAATGAACGACCCTGGCGCGACAAGGGCGGCCAACGCCCGGCCCAGCGCCGCCTTGCGGTCGATCGCCTCCCCGACGCGGACTAGAATAGAGGTCGAAGCCGGGGAAACCGGCAGCGCGCCGCCGTAAACGCGTCGGCAAAGTCCACGCTCCGCGAGGTCGCGGAGGTCGCGGCGAATCGTGTCTTCCGAGGTCGAGAAAGCCTGGGCGAGCGCCGCAGCCAGCACCCGGCCGTCGCGGCCGAGGCGCTCGAGAATCTGTTGCTGTCTTTCGGCGGCAAGAATCGACATGAGTGCGCACGATCAAGGGAAGCCATGAGCCAAAATCATGCATGAATGTGCATGATCCGTCAATATCAGGCTGGCGCGTCTTGACCAAGCAAGCGCTCGGATGATGAAAAACAGGACTCTCGCCGCGCCATTTGATCTAATTTCCGTAAAACAGAATACAGGAACCCGCGCGCCGCCTACCTCAGAAACGCAGGATATGCGTAAACCGAAATACAGACCGCTCCAGGACGAATGAACCCAAGCAAATCCAAGTCATTTTGCTTGGATTTGTTTGCTTGAAAAAGCCAAGGGCGGCCGCGCGGGCCGCCCTTCATCACACGTTTGAAAGCCGAACCCGTCAGTAGGAATAATACATGTCGAACTCGACCGGGTGCGGAGCCATTTCGAAGCGGTGAACGTCAGCCATCTTGAGCTCGATATAGCTGTCGATGAAGTCGTCGTTGAACACATCGCCCGCCTTGAGGAACGTGCGGTCCTTGTCGAGGTTGCTAAGCGCCTCGCGCAGCGAGCCGCAAACGGTCGGGATTTTCTTGAGCTCCTTCGGCGGCAGATCGTAGAGATCCTTGTCCATCGCCGGGCCGGGATCGATCTTGTTGGTGATCCCGTCGAGGCCGGCCATCAGCATGGCCGAGAAGGCGAGATAGGGATTGGCGCCGGGATCGGGGAAGCGCACCTCGACCCGCTTCGCCTTCGGATTCGAAGTCCATGGGATTCGGCACGAGGCCGAGCGGTTGCGGGCCGAATAGGCGAGCAGAACCGGGGCCTCGAAGCCCGGCACCAGGCGCTTGTAGCTGTTGGTGGTGGGATTGGTGAAGCCGTTCAGCGCCTTGGCGTGCTTGATGATGCCGCCGATGTAGTAGAGGCACTCCTGGCTGAGGTCGGCGTATTTGTTGCCGGCCATCACCGGCTTGCCGCCCTTCCAGATCGACTGGTGGACGTGCATGCCCGAGCCGTTGTCGCCGTAGACCGGCTTCGGCATGAAGGTCGCCGTCTTGCCGTAGCTCTGGGCGACCATGTGGATGCAATATTTGTAGACCTGCATGTGGTCGGCCATCGTCACCAGCGGGCCGAACTTGAGGCCGAGCTCGTGCTGCGCCGACGCGACCTCGTGATGGTGCTTCTCGACCACCGCGCCCATTTGCGCCATCGCCGCCAGCATCTCGCCGCGCATGTCCTGGGCGGAATCCTGCGGCGGCACCGGGAAATAGCCGGCCTTGGTGCGCACCCGGTGGCCGAGATTGCCGCCCTCATAAGCCGTGTCGCCGTTGATCGGCAGCTCGATCGAATCGATCTGGAATCCGGTGTTGTAGGGCTCGGAGCTGAACCGGACGTCGTCGAAGACGAAGAACTCGGCCTCGGGTCCGAAGAACACGGTGTCGCCGATTCCGGTCGACTTGAGATAAGCCTCTGCCTTCTTGGCGATGCCGCGCGGGTCGCGGTTGTAGGGCTGGCCGCTGGCGGGATCGAGAATGTCGCAGTTGATGACCATGGTCGACGCGGCGAAGAACGGATCCATGCACGCCGAGGTCGGGTCGGGCATCAGGGTCATGTCGGATTCGTTGATCGCCCGCCAGCCGGCGATCGACGAGCCGTCGAACATCAGCCCATCGGCCAGGGCGTCCTCGTCGATTAGTGTCTGATCGAAGGTCACGTGCTGCCATTTGCCGCGCGGATCGGTAAAGCGCAGATCGACATATTTGACGTCGTTGTCCTTGATCGCCTTCAGGACATCCTTGGCGGTCTTCATGGTTAGCCTTTCCTCAAATTAAGGTTCGTACGTTCCCGCCCGCCGCAGGGAGCGACGGGCCGCCCTTTGATGAGCCCCCGAAATGGCGCTAGACCGCGTCCGCGCCGGTTTCGCCGGTGCGGATCCGGATGGCCTCGTCGATGTGCGATACAAATATCTTGCCATCGCCGATGCGGCCGGTCTGGGCCGCGCCCCGGATCGCCTCGATCGCCGGCCCAAGATTTTCGTCGGAGACCACGACCTCGATTTTCACCTTCGGCAGAAAGTCGACGACATATTCGGCCCCGCGATAAAGCTCGGTATGGCCCTTCTGGCGGCCGAAGCCCTTCGCTTCCAGCACGGTTATGCCTTGGATTCCCGCCTCCTGCAGCGCCTCCTTCACCTCATCGAGCTTGAACGGCTTGATGATCGCCTCGATCTTTTTCATTTTTCTCGAAACTCCTCATCCCCGCGTTGCGCCGCCGATCCTATTGCCCCCATCGACGGCGGCCGCCGGGCTGGCGCGCGCGGGGCTCAATAGCATCGGATCGCAGACCGCGCTACCCGGCGCCCCGCGGGCCGGTCAGGAATGCGGCGACACTCACTAAGGCGCCTCGCCAATAGGCAGGCTGGCGAATTTTCGGGCGACCAGTCAGACCGTCGGTCCCCATTCGCCCGAGCCGAAGATCCGCCACGACGTGAGCCCGGCCTTGGCGACCACAATCCTCCCGGACTTGGCGACTGCGACCAGATGGGCGAAGACGCGCGGATGGCGCCAGGCCATCGGCCTCTCCGGCGCGCAAACAGCGCGGTATTCGTCGCTGTCCCCGTCCTCCATGAGGATCGTGCCGACGAGATCGGGACGCAATTGCCGCGGCAGATCGCGGCTGGTCAGCCATTCGCACTCGAAGTCGCGGCAGACCGCGGGGCGCTCGGCGTAAATCGTGCAGCCGCCGCCGAGGCGGCAATGGGCGCACAGCGGGCCCGCCGGCTTGTTGAAATGGGCGATCTCCAGCGCCGAGCAGCACATCGTGCAGGCCCCGCAGGATTTTCCCGGCGCCGCAGCCATCGATCCCCTCGCGCGCTGAGGCTCCGCATCNNCTTGACGCCTCCCTCGCGCCCGCCATCCGCTTCCTATATGCCTCGAGCGGGAAGCATGGAAGAAAGCAAATGAGCCAGGCCCAAGCCGAGAAGATGACGGCCGTATGTGCGGATGAGTGCTGCGCGCCGCCCGCATTGGCGCTGCCTCCCAAGCCCTCCGGGGATCGCGAAGTCCTTATCCGCGAAGCGTTTAAGCTGGAATGGCTAACGATCGGATGGATGAGCGTCGAGGCGATAGTCGCTCTAGCGTCGGGCGTTGCGGCCGGCAGTCTTGTTTTGATGGCGTTTGGACTCGACAGCGTGATCGAGTTGGCCTCGGCTGGCGCCCTGATCTGGCGGTTAACCGTTGAGCTTCGTCGCGGACAAGCATTCTCGGAGAATGCCGAGCGGTTGGCGAGCCAGATAGCGGGCGGATTGCTTTTCGCGCTGGCCGCTTATGTCACGATCGCGGCCTTTTGGAGCCTGTGGACGCGACAGGGGGAAGCGTTCTCGTGGCCAGGCTTCATCGTCGCTTTGGCTGCGATTCCATCGATGCGTTATCTGGCGCGTCGCAAGATCGCCATCGCAGACAAGATCGGCAGTCGCGCCCTTAGGGCGGATGCGATGGAAGCCGTAACCTGCGGTTGGCTATCTGTGGTCGTCATCGTTAGCCTCGCTGCTCAGTGGGCGTTCGGCGCATGGTGGATTGATGGCGTCGGATCACTGGCGATCGTTTGGCTATTGGTCAAAGAAGGCCGCGAGGCTTGGGCAGGTCGGGAATGCTGCTAAGGAGCCGATATGTCTAAAGGCCCTCAAGGCGAATAGCGCCCGCGCGCTACGAACCAACTCGCCAAGCTCATGGTCGATATCCTGACCGGTGAGGTCCAGGATCGCGCACCGACGCCGGAGGAACAAGGCAAAGACCCCGGACCTTACAAAAAGGCGTCTGCCGAAATATCCGGCGGACCCACTACCCCCTGGCGTTGATTGAGAGCGGGGGTGAGACGCATCATCGACTTTGGGTCGAGACCCGCGCCAGCCGCGCCGCCGGGAGCGGGGTTCACCGCGCGGCGCAGGGTCAAGGCGAGGATCGCGGCAATGGTCAGCGGCGCGAGCGGCAGCCCGACCGCGCCGGCGATCGCGCGCGAGACAAGCGGCAGCGCGAAAGCAAGCATGAGCAACGCCTTTTCAAACGACTGAAAGCCGGTCCGAAGTCCCTCGCGGAGCAGCCAGACGAGCGGAATGGCGATCAGCGTCAGATCGTAGTCGAGCAGGAACGGGCTCGCGAGCAAGCCGGCGCAGACGATCGCGGCGGCCTCCGCCGGCGCCCGGAAGGCGCGCCGCTCAAGCCGCCAGAGCGCGGCGACGACGCAGAGCGACGTTGCGATCTGCGCTCCCCAGGCGAGCGCAAGCGACCCATGCAACAGGCGGACGGCGGCGAACACGCTCTGCATTTTCTCGTCGCCGACAAGATTGTTCTCCAATGCCGAGCGGGCGAACTGGCTGTCGGCAAGAAAGCCGTCCCACGTCGGCGCGCCGAACGCGGCGAGCGACGCGGCCGAGAACGCCGCCGCGGTCGCCGCGGCGACGATCAGCGTTGTCCAGCGACGGGCGAAAATGAGCGCAAACGGGATCACCAAAGCCAAGTGCGGCTTGAACGCCATCGCGCCAAAAAGAACGCCGGCAAGGGCGGGCCTGCCATCCATCGCCAAGAGACCGCCGCCGATGAGCGCCGCGCTGAGGAAGCCGTTCTGCCCGTGGGCGGCGTTGACGAACACAGCGGGAAAGGCGAGGAACGCCACCGGGTCGAGCGACGGCAGATAGAAGCGCAGGACGCGATAGAACGCGTAACCGGTCATCGCCAGCCAGCCGGCGAGCGACCAGAAATAGGGCGCGAGCGCCAGCGGCAGGGAGACCAGGAGCGCGGGCGGCGGATAGAAGAACGCCGTATAGCCGAGCTTCGGACCGAACAGCGCCTTCTGCGCCGCCCAATGCGCGCCGACGTCGTAGGCGAGCTCCGGACTCCCGTCGAGCGTTAGGCGGGAAGCGGTGTAGAAGCCGATAAAGTCGGTTCCGATCGGCTTGCCTTCGCGATCGAGACCGCCGGGGCTCAGCGCGATCCAGCCGATGGCGCCGATGAGCGTCACCGCGAGCAGGATTCGCGCATAGGCGCGCGCACGCTCGCCGTCGAGCCAGGCGCAGTCGCTGAGCGCCGTCGCGGCCCGGGCGATGAAGGGAACCATGTCCTGTCGTCTCGTCGACTTCGTGAACCGCCCAAGCTAACGCCCGCCGGGTTAATGGACGCGTAAGCGGTCGATCGGCCGGACGATCGACCGTCTTGAGACGCCTCCCTTCGGGGAATTGCGGTTTGGCGATTTGGCGCGTAGACTTGCCGTTATGTCTAACGACACATAACGCCTGAAGGGCGTTGAGGCGCTGCATCTACGCCTCGATCATGGTCCTGATGGAGGTGATCAGCGATCTGTTGCCGAAGGGCGTCGTCAATGTCGTCGAGGGCTTCGGCCTGGAAGCGGGCAAGCCGCTCGCCTCGAGCAACCGGGTCGCCAAGGTCGCCTTCACCGGCGAGACGACGACCGGCCGGCTCATCATGCAATATGCGTCGCAGAACCTGATTCCGGTGACGCTCGAGCTCGGCGGCAANNGGCGAGACGACGACCGGCCGGCCTTCATGCAATATGCCAAATTGCCCTTGATCTTAGATTCGGGGGTCGATAGACTGCACAAAACGCTTAAGTCCTGATCACTGGCGTGGATATGGTCCATGCGCGCTTTGGAGGCGCGTTGAGCCAGCTCTACATCGCAGTATCAATTGAAGCGAATTGCTTTTTTGCGAGTGGAAAATCCGACA
>PLUH01000080.1 GCA_003164825.1 Hyphomicrobiales bacterium | reverse complement strand
GCCAGACGGACCTCGTCGTGTGAGGGACGGGAGGTCCGCTTCGGATCGAAATCAGTCAAGCCGATTGGGCTTTGCCGCTGACCCTGAATTGCGATTCGAGGTGGTCGCGGGCCGCGGCTTCTGGCAAGGAGAGCGGCGCCCGGAGCGGTCGGGCGGCTTGGACGGGGTCCGCGATGCAGGTGGAAGAGACGGCCATTCCGGCGGTCAAGATCGTGACGCCGAAAAAACATGGCGACGCGCGCGGGTTCTTCTCCGAAGTGTATAACCGCGCCGATTGGGACAAGGTGGGCCTTCCCCTCACATTCGTGCAGGACAATCATTCCTATTCCGCGGCGAAAGGCGTTTTGCGCGGCCTGCACTTCCAGACGCCGCCGTTCGCGCAGGACAAGCTGGTGCGCGTCGNNAAAACTGGCGCCAGCTCTTGATCCCGATCGGATTTGCCCACGCTTTCATCACTCTGGAGCCGGACGTCGAGGTTCTCTACAAGACGACCGCGCCCTACTCGGCCGCCCATGACCGGGGCGTCGCCTGGGATGATCCGGGGATCGGGATCGCCTGGCCGTCGCCGCCCGGAGGTCCGGTCCTGTCGGACAAGGATCGCAAATGGCCGCGGCTCAAGGACGCGCCGGACCTGTTCGAATGAGGGTCGCGGTCACCGGATCCAAGGGCCAGGTGGCGACATCGCTGATCGAGCGCGCGGGGCCGAAGCTCGAGGTGATCGCGCTCGGCCGGCCGGCGTTCGACCTGACCGACCGCGCCGCCGTCCTCGCCGGGCTCGAAGCGGCGCGCCCGGACGTCATCGTCAACGCCGCCGCCTATACCGCCGTCGACAAGGCGGAGGCGGAGGAGGCTCTCGCCCTTCGGGTCAACGGCGAGGGGGCGGGCCATGTGGCCGAAGCCGCTGAGCGTCTCGGCGTTCCCCTCCTCCATCTCTCGACCGACTACGTGTTCGACGGCGCGCTCGACCGGCCCTACCGCGAGGACGATCCGACCGGCCCGACCGGGGCCTACGGCCGCTCCAAGCTCGCCGGCGAGAAAGAGGTCGCCGGACGTTGCGAGGACAGCGTCATTCTGCGCACCGCCTGGATCTATAGCCCGTTCGGGGCGAACTTCGTCCGCACCATGCTGAGGCTCAACGAGACGCGCGACGAGGTCGGCGTGGTCGCCGACCAGCGCGGCAACCCGACCTCGGCGCTGGATATCGCCGACGCCCTGATCGCCATCGCGGCGAGGGTGAAGGACGATTCGTCCCCGGCGCTTCGCGGCATTTTCCACATGACCGGGTCGGGCGAGGGAACCTGGGCGGATTTCGCTCAAGCGGTGTTCGGCGAGGCCGCGGCGCGCGGGCGCCGCTTGACCCGGGTCAAGCGCATTGCGACCGCCGACTACCCGACGCCCGCCCGGCGGCCGGCCAATTCCCGCCTCGACAACGAAAAGCTTGCTCGCGTATACGGCTTGAGGCTGCCGGACTGGCGCCAGTCGGTCGCGGCGAGTTGCGGCCGCCTTCTCGCCTGATCGCCGAGCAACAGGCGCAAGGCTCGACGGTTCAATCTGGAGACCTCATGCAGCGCAAAGTGCTTGTGACCGGCGGCGCAGGGTTTATCGGTTCGGCTTTGTGCCGGCGCCTGGTCGGCGATGGCGCCTCGGTGCTCAACATCGACGCGCTGACCTATGCCGGAAACCTGCAATCCCTGGCGGCGATCGACAATGCGCCCAACTACCGCTTCGCCAAGATCGACATTTGCGACCGGCGCGCCCTCACCGAGGCGTTCGAGACCTTCGCTCCCGACCAGGTGATTCATCTGGCCGCCGAAAGCCATGTCGATCGCTCGATCATGGCCGGGGATGCTTTCATCCAGACCAATATCGTCGGCACGTTCTCCCTGCTGGAAGCCGCGCGAGCCTATTGGCGCGGGCTGCCGGAGCCGCGGCGGGAGAGCTTCCGCTTCCTGCATGTCTCGACCGACGAGGTTTACGGCTCGCTCGGCGAGGACGGCGCGTTCGTGGAAGAGACGGCCTACGATCCGAGTTCGCCCTATTCAGCGTCGAAGGCCGCCGCCGATCACCTCGTGTCGGCCTGGGCGCGCACTTACGGCTTCCCGGCGCTGATCTCGAATTGCTCGAACAATTACGGCCCCTATCACTTCCCCGAGAAGCTCATTCCGCTGATCATCCTCAACGCCATCCATGGCAAGCCGCTGCCGGTCTATGGCGCAGGCGCCAATGTCCGCGACTGGCTCTATGTCGAGGACCACGCGCGGGCGCTCGACCTGATCGTCGCGCGCGGTCGGGTCGGCGAGAAATACAATGTCGGCGGCCGCAACGAGCGCCGCAACATCGAAGTCGTGATGCGCATCTGCGCCATCCTCGACCGCCTTCGCCCGCTTGCCCGCTCGCACGAATCCCTCATCGCCTTCGTCGCCGACCGGCCCGGGCACGACCGGCGCTACGCCATCGATGCGACCAAGCTCGAGCGCGAGCTCGGCTGGCGCGCGCTCGAGACTTTCGAGAGCGGGATCGAGAAGACGGTGCGCTGGTATCTCGACAACGAATGGTGGTGGCGCCCGCTGCGCGACAAGGTCTACGCCGGCGAGCGCCTCGGCGTCATCGCCGAGGCCGGGACTTAGGCGCTGCCGTCATTGCGAGGAGCGTAAGCGACGAAGCAATCCAGAGTTCGTAGGGCAGCGCGGTGAGCATGGATTGCTTCGCTTCGCTCGCAATGACGGGGTGGGTCCAATTTTGAAATCGTCGGACTTTACGCGCGGCGATCGGGAACAGGTACGGCGATGAAAGGCATCATTCTGGCCGGCGGCGCGGGCACGCGGCTCCATCCGATCACGCTTGCGGTCTCGAAGCAGCTTGTCCCGGTCTACGACAAGCCGATGATCTATTATCCGCTCTCGGTCGTCATGCTGGCCGGGATCCGGGACGTTCTCATCATCTCGACGCCGCACGACCTGCCGATGTTCCGCCGCCTCCTCGGCGACGGCGCGGAATGGGGCATCAGGATCGAATACGCCGCGCAGCCCGAGCCTAACGGGCTGGCGCAGGCTTTTGTCATCGGCGAGGCGTTCGTCGCCGGCGGTCCGGCGATGCTGGTGCTCGGCGACAACATCTTTTACGGCGCGGGCCTGAGCGAGCAGCTTCGGCGCGCGGCGGCGCGCGAGCGCGGCGCAACCGTGTTCGCCTATCATGTGCCCGATCCGGAACGCTATGGCGTGGTCGAATTCGATTCGGCCTTCCGCGCGCTGTCGATCGAGGAAAAGCCGGCCGCCCCCAAGTCGCACTGGGCGGTGACAGGACTCTACTTTTACGATTCGAAGGTGGTCGAGATCGCCAAGGCGCTCAAGCCTTCGGCGCGCGGCGAGTACGAGATCACCGACGTCAATCGCGTCTATCTCGAGGCCGGGGCATTGAGCGTCGAGCGCATGGGACGCGGCTTCGCCTGGCTCGACACCGGAACGCCGGACTCGCTCATCGACGCTGCGAGCTTCGTCAGGACCATCGAGCAGCGCCAGGGCGCCAAGATCAGCTGCCCCGAGGAAATCGCCCTCGACCTCGGCCTCATCGACGTCGCCCAGTTCAAGCGAATCATCGCCCGCTTCGGCAAGAGCTCCTACGGGCAATACCTCATGGCGGTGCTCGAGGAGCGCAGCCACGCCTCGCCGCGGCGGTGATTGCACGTTTGCCGCCATAATCGTCCCGTAGAACCGTGTTCGATCGCAATGACGAGGCGCCTGCGTGTTGCGGCCGCGCGCGAATTGCGGCTGCCCGACTGGCGAAGTAACGTGTTGTACCGCGCCTTTTCAACCGAAAGGATTGGGCCGATGACTGAGAAGCCGCGACGCGGCGAACCGCAAGCCGGCCTGCCGAACCGAGGCCCCGGCGTCAATCTGGACCGCGCGCTCAAATCGATCGTCACGGTGCAAGCGTCGATTCCCGAGGACGCTTTCACCGCCCAGACGCTGGGCGAGCAGCGGTCGGGCAGCGGCGTCGTCATCCGCGAGAGCGGCCTGGTGCTGACGATCGGCTATCTGATCATGGAGGCCGAGAGCGTCTGGCTCGCCGACGCCGAAGGCCGCGTCACCCCCGGACACGCGCTCGCGGTCGATGGCGAGACCGGCTTCGGCCTGGTGCAGGCGCTGGGCCCGCTCGACTGTCCGGCGCTCGAGCTCGGAAGATCGAGCGAGACGAAGCTCGGCGATCAGGTGACGGTGGCGGCCGGCGCGGGAACCAAGCCGGTCCGGGCGATGGTGGTCGGCAAGCAGGAGTTCGCCGGCTATTGGGAATATTTCCTCGACGAGGCGATCTTCACCTCCCCCGCCCATCCGTTCTGGGGCGGCGCCGGCGCGATCGACCGCAACGGCCGGCTGATCGGCATCGGCTCGCTCCATGTCGAACAGTTGAGCGCCCGCACCGGCCCCCGCGACATCAACATGATCGTGCCGATCGATCTTCTGCCCCCGGTCCTCGACGATCTTCTGGCCTATGGCCGCGTCAACAAGCCGGCGCGGCCGTGGCTCGGCATCTTCTCGGCCGAAAATGGCGATGAGATCATCGTCGCCAGCGTGGCCGAGAATGGGCCGGCCGCCGCCGCCGGCATCCGCCGCGGCGACGTTCTCGCCAGCGTCGGCGGATCGGAGATCGAGGGCCTCGGCGATTTCTACCACAAGGTCTGGACCCGCGGTCCGGCGGGGGTCGAAATCCCGATCGAGATCGTGCGCGACGGCCGGGCGATCGGCTTGCGGATCCGTTCGGCCGATCGCTCGAGCTTCATGAAGCGCCCGCGCCTGCAGTGAGGGCTGAGCGACTCACTCCTCGGGCCGGCGGGCGTCGGCGATCTCGTTGACGAGCTTGCGCATCATCGCCTCGCCGAAACTCTTGAAATCATCAATCTGCAGCACGAACGCGCCAGAACCGCCGGTCACATTGTCGCGGTAATATTGGGCGATGCCGCCCGGCGGATTGGTGTGCAGGGCCAGATAGCCGCCCATCGCCGCCGCCTTCTTGTTGAAGATCGCGAGCCCGTTGATGACCGCTCCGGCCCCGACCGCGGCGTCGCGCGCCTCCATGACCTGGCGGCCTTGGTTGTTGGTGCCGTCGCCCGAGACGTCGATCACCCTGCGGTCGGTCGAAAACGCGCTCTCGGCGAACATCGCGAACGAGAAATCGATCGCCGTGCCGATCGCCGTCCGGCCGACGAACGACCTCGGCGCCGCGGTCAGCGCAGCGGTGAACGCTTGTGCGTCGGCCTGGTTACGGATCACCGCCCAGTCGACCACGACCTTGTCCTCGCCGTCGCCGGCCCATTCGACATAGGCGAGCGCGATCGCGCCGTGCGGCCCGGTCGAGACCGCATCGAGAAGTTGCTGGCTCTGGATTGCGTCAGCGTAGCCGCGCCGCTGGAGCGCGAACTCGTCGTCGTCGATGCTGCGGGAGACATCCGCCGCCAGCACGATCGCGGCGTCGACGGCGACCGGCGCCCCGGCGGCGCCCGCCCGGCGCGCTTGCGGCGCGAAGACCGCAACGACGACCGCGGCGCCGAGCGCCAGGCCGATCCGCAATCCGCGCACCCAAGCCTCCTCCGCCCCGCCCGCTCGAGCATACGCGCGGGGGAGGCGCCCCGGAAGCCCCGAGCGCGATCACTCTGATGTGAAGGACGGGTTCGTCGGCTCGCGCGGCTGACGGAAAGCGCGCGAGAGGAGGTGCAAATCAAGGACGACCCGAAAAGGGCCGCCGCTGGAGCGGTGCGTCCCGAAGTCCGTTCTTGGAACAGAGCCCCGTCGCCTTATGACGCATCCTTGATTTGCAGCTCCTCTCGCGCGTGAGTTTTGCGGCGGACCGCAGGAGACTCTATCGACTAGTTCGCGGCCAGTTCGCCGCGCAGGGTGTGGCTTTCGCCGTCGAGCATGGCGTAGGTGATGTCGTCGATGCGCCACTCGCCACGCTCGTAAACCATGGCGTAGGTCAGCCGCTCCCGGGCGCCGTCGCCGCGGGCGAACTCGGCCAAAACCTTCGCGGTGTCGCGGTTTTCCGAGATCGGGGCGACCCGCAGCGCCACCATATGGGGCGCCTGGTCGCTGAACAGATCGCCAACCACCGCCGGGGGCGCGGTGCGCGCGTCGGCAATGACCTCGTTGGCGGCGAGCGAGCGCAGGAGCGAGCGCGAGAAGAAGCGCGATCGAAGCGTATTGTCGCCCATGATTCCAGCGCCACGGCCCTGAATGGCCGTTTCATCGGCGGCGTAAGCCGCGTTCACCGCGGCGTCGGGCGAATGTCTGTTGATGCCCGCCTCGGCGGCTAGCGCGAAAGGCAGGAGACAGGCGACTGCAACCAGGATCCTCATGACGCAATTCCTTCCAAATCCTTAATAAAAATTTAACGCCGCCCCGCGCTGCGCGCTGTGACGCGCGTCACACTCCGGAAGGCAAGGGATGGGGGAAGCCAGGAGGGTTATTGAAAAGACGATTCGAAACCGGGAAACGCCCGCGACGACGAACGCCCCTCTGAATCTGTTATCGCGAATGACGATTGCATATGGAGATACTATAATAACTTCAATGAGTTAAAGATAAATCAGGCCGTCCCAGC
>PLUH01000028.1 GCA_003164825.1 Hyphomicrobiales bacterium | reverse complement strand
AGGCTGCGCGCGGAGGCGCGATGGACTCCTCTTGATGACCCGGCGCTCCCTTACTTTGGCCTCGGCCTCCTCCTGGCGGCGTCCACTTCATCGAGATCGTCGACAATGAAAGGTCCAGGACTATCGCGGATGANNCCCAAAGTGATGGCTTGAGTAGATTCCGACCCTGACAGTCTCCCTCCGCGTCGTGTTGGATAATCTCCTAGCGCTGGGGGAGCGGGCCCGAAACCGCCAACACAAGGGATTTCTCAATGAATGACAAACCTAAGCCAAAGGGCGCCAAGAAGGACGCCAAAGAATCCCGGCCCGTTATCCATCTGGGAATGATGGGCGACGGCACGGAAGAGCAAAACCTCGCGGAGCGGGGTGATCCTACGAAGCGTATCAAGGAAGACGAGGTGGATGCCGCTTTCAACCAGCCAGCCCCAAAGAGCAAACCCTGACTTCCGAGTTCGATGACGAGATCGGCGCCGTCGACGCTCGGCTCACAGGAAGGCTGAAGCCTCGAATATCAGCCGGGCGTCGGATTCAGCGGGCGTGAGTGGCGCGTCGCTCTCATTGTGGCGCGCATCAAGCGGGGCGCCACTACGCCCGCGACCATGGCGGCCAAGCCTTCTCCTGAGAACTCGCCAGCCCGAGCGTACGAAGGTCCTAAGCTGCAGGCATCGCGTGAGTGGTTTCCGAGGGTTGCCGCAGAGCACCGTTGCTTCTATCCCAAACTGTCTAGACGTCGACTGGCGAAGCCGCCATTCGCTGTTTGGAGATGAAAACGGGGTCGCCGAGGATAGATCATGAAGACCGGAACCGTGAAATGGTTCAACCTTCAAAAGGGATATGGATTCATTCATCCCGACGACGGCGGTCCTAATATCTTCGTTCACAAGTCCGCCGTCGAAAGCGCCGGCTTGAGCGACCTAAAGGAGGGTCAGAGGATGATCTTTGAGACTCAGCGGAACGAGCGCACCGGCGACCCATCCGCCACGTTGTTGACACCGCTTTTGTTTGCAACGACACCGCATCTCGACGGCCGTTTCGTCACGACGGATCCGTTCGATATCATTTCCGCCTTCATCTCATCGACAATGTCGGCAGTGTCTCAGTAGAAAAGAAGGCGGATTGACAAGGGCTCGGACGCGGCTCCCGCGACCGATATGCTTGGCGGAAAACAGGGGGGCTTTACGTGTTTCGCGGAACGACCGGACATGCGGAGATGGTTACGGATGATAAAAGCGGTAAGAAATTACCATCCCATTCGTTCGGGAAGTGGGTCTTTTCCAGAACCATAAATGTCGTAACAAAGACGCGCCTTACGGGCGGCGGCGAGTGCGGGCAGGTCCTGACAAATGTTACGAAGGATGGGTATCACCATTGGCCGGAACTGGAGTCTGACTTCCCATCGCGAGAGAACGGTTAATGCCCAACCGGCTTTTTTATTGATCATCCTCGTCGTGATATTTCCATTCGGCGGGTTCGGCTTTTATGGGCGGGGACGTTGGTTCTAAACTGACGCCCCGGAGGTTCGTAAACCAACCCTCATTTCTGAAGAATTTCCAGTCTTGGCCAATTCGGCCGTATTGACCAAGAGCGGTCAAGCCGCGGCCGTTTGTGCAATGTGACTACACCCAGCTTTCGGCAAAAGACGCATTTGCCGCAGGCGGTGATGCGGGAAATGAGGACGCGGTCTGCCGGCTTCAGCATTATGACGGCCGCACCGACCTCTTCGACCACGCTGACGCCCTCGTGGCCGAGCCAGCTTGGCTCACAGGTGGCAACGTCACCTTGAGGATGGGAAGGTCGGGGCGGCAAATCGTCGTCAGAGTCATTCTGACGATAGCGTCGGTCAGCGCAATGATGCCGGGCTTGATCGTGACCGCGACAAGGTGCGTTCGGGTCAGCTCGCACCGCATAGTCTTGGCGCTTGCCGGGCGGAAACTACTCAGCTCGCGCGCGGCGCGCCTGTCGGGGCGAAGTGGGTCTGGATCTTTGCCAAGCGTCAAACCCAATTTGTCCGCCGATGATTTTCGCAGCCTGTCTTTATTGGCGCGGCATATCCGTTGAGGCGTGATCGCCGTGAGGCGGCGGCGGATTCGCTCCGTTCCCGAGCCCAGGCGAAAGAATGGCTGAGATCGCGTAAACGATGAGCATCATCACGGCAAAGGCGCTCAATGCAATGAGGACTGGTGAACCCGCGCCAGCCCGCCATCGCTAGTCCGCCATCCGAAGAACGGACGTCGAGAGTCCTGCCCGTTGGCAACAACGCTACCATATCCGCGATCATCCTTGAGGGGATGGCGTCCGCCGTCGCGCCCGGCAGCGCTTCAATCAGCTCGGTCAACCGTGCGGCAGCCGCATCCCTCGGCATTAGCGCAAGGCTCGTTGCTTCTTGCCAGGGATCGACATTGAGCCGGGCGAACGCGGAAAGGACGCTGAGCCTTGTTCCGTTTCGATCTTCGCCGAGTGACGCGCCGAGGAATTCGTCAAGAACCGCCGCTTCGGGTCGA
>PLUH01000358.1 GCA_003164825.1 Hyphomicrobiales bacterium | reverse complement strand
GGGGGAGGAGACGCGGCGGGCCGGTCCCCGCGTAAACCCAAAAGGGGCGCGCCCTAGACAAAACGGCGCCACGGGCGGCGCCGTCGGGTGAGCTATTGTCTTGGGCCGCCTCTTGAGCCAGCGTCGCTCGAGCTCGCGAACGAGCCGGCCCGAAACCACGCCTAGATCACATAAGACTTCAGCGGCGGGAAGCCGTTGAAGCCGACCGAGGAATAGGTCGTCGTGTAGGCGCCCGTTCCCTCGATCAGCACCTTGGCGCCGATCTCGAGCGAGATCGGCAAAAGATAGGGCTCCTTCTCATACAGGACGTCGACCGAGTCGCAGCTCGGTCCCGCGACGACGCAGGGGCCGAGCGCGTCGTCATCGAAGGCGGTGCGGATCGGATAGCGGATCATCTCGTCCATCGTCTCGGCGAGCCCGTTGAACTTGCCGATGTCAAGATAGACCCAGCGGCTCTTGTCCTCATCCGACTTCCTCGAGATCAGCACCACCTCGGCCTCGATGATGCCGGCGTTGCCGACCATGCCGCGGCCGGGCTCGATGATCGTCTCGGGGATACGGTTGCCGAAATGGCGGCGAAGGGCGCGGAAGATCGTCTGCCCATAGGTCTTGATCGCCGGCACGTCCTTCAGATAGCGGGTCGGAAAGCCGCCGCCGAGGTTGATCATGGCGAGCTGGACGCCCCGTTCGGCCAGGTCGTGGAAGATCGCGGCGGAGACTTTCAACGCCCGGTCCCACATCCGCGGGTTGGGCTGCTGGGAGCCGACATGGAACGACAGGCCATGGGCGATGAGGCCGAGCGCGTGGGCGCGCTCGAGCACGCGGGCGGCCATGTCCGGCGCGCAGCCGAATTTGCGCGACAGCGGCCATTCGGCGCCCGCGCCGTCGCATAATATGCGGCAGAACACTTTCGCCCCCGGGGCGGCGCGGGCGATCTTCTCGACCTCCGCCTCGCAATCCACGGCAAAAAGGCGGATGCCGAGCGCGTAGGCGCGGGCGATGTCCTTTTCCTTCTTGATCGTATTGCCGAAGCTGATCCGGTCGGGCGTCGCGCCGGCGGCAAGCGCCTGCTCGATTTCGGTCAGCGAGGCGGTGTCGAAGCACGACCCGAGCCCGGCGAGCAAAGCGAGAATCTCCGGAGCCGGGTTCGCCTTGACGGCATAGAACACGCGGGTGTCGGGCAGGGCGCCGGCGAAGCCCAGATAGTTCTCGCGCACGACGTCGAGATCGACGACGAGTCGCGGTCCGTCCTCGCGGTTGCGGGCGAGGTATTCCTTGATGCGGTCCGTCATAGCGGCATCCCCCAAGCGCGCGGTTTCTCCGCGCCTGGCAAAGGAAGGATTCGCCGGCGATGCGACTTTTCGCGCCGCGCGTTGGAGACGCGATGCGAAGTCGTTGACCCGCCGACGCGATTGCCCGTCGACTTCGGCGACGGCTTTTAAGCCGCCAGCGAAGGCGCGCGAGCAATCAGCTGCTGCGCCGTAGCCATGACGCGCCTGGGCCTGTTTGCAGGCCTAAGCGATCAGAGCCATCGTTTGGACGAGGAAAAGTCCCGTCCGCACGCCCGGCAAGATAGACAAGCCTCTTTGGACGCCGACCTTTGGAGGGCCGACAGAGACCAAAAAAGCCCGGTCCGTCGTTGCTTCAAGTCGCGTCCCCCGTTTGGCGGGGTTCGCCGGTTCGCCTCCGGCTGCCGGTCTTCCAGGGGCGGTTAACTGGCCTCTTGTCCAGATCCCCGCCGACCGACACACGACCACAGGCACGTGCGTATTGGGCAAGACGACTATTTGTTCGAATCGCGCCTCAGCGCAAGGGGTTTCTTCGTCGCGGGCGAACATTTTTGCGACAGAGTCGCCAAAATCGAAAGAGATCGAGCGTTATCCCGGCGGCGTAGGTCCAAAGGCCCGTCAGGGTCCCGATTTGAAACGCTTCTAAATTGAATCGTTTCTAATTTTCACGCTCCATTCTTGTCCCGTGGGCGCCCCCTTGTTAACGGAAAACCCGTGATCAAGAGGCTCGAGCCGCGGGCCGAATACAGGAATTGCGATGCCCCGTTCCCTGGTTGTCCGTTTGTTTCTTTCCGCCGCCGCGATCGGCCTCGGGTTCGGCGTGGTCTCTCCCGGCGCACGCGCCGCCTCGCTCAATCTCTATTCGGCCCAGCACGAGCAGACCGTGGACCTCCTGACCAAGGAGTTCACCAAGGAAACCGGGATCGATGTCAAAGTCCACTCCGGAGAAGCGCCGGAGCTCGCCAGCCAGCTGGTGAAGGAGGGAAGGGCGTCCCCGGCGGACGTTTTCTTCACCGAGAACTCGCCGGAACTCGAATTGCTGTCGGAGAAGGGGCTGTTGGCGAAAGTCGCTCCGGCGACGCTGGCCAGCGTGCCGGCCCAGGACAGCGGGTCCGCCGGCGATTGGGTCGGCGTTCTCGCGCGCGAAAACGTGCTGGCCTACAACCCCGGCATGATCCAGGAGACGGCGTTGCCTGCGTCGCTGCTCGATCTGGCGAAGCCGGAGTGGAAGGGCAAGATCGCAATCGCGCCGACCGACGCCGATTTCCTGCCGCTGGTCGGGGCTGTCGCGGCGGTGAAAGGGCGTCCGGCCGCTCTGGAGTGGCTCAAGGGCCTGCGCGACAACGCCATGATCTTCGACGATGACGAAGGCGTCGTCGCCGCGGTCGACCGGGGCGCGGTCGCGACCGGGATCATCAACAATTACTACTGGGCGCGGCTCAGCATGGAAAAAGGCGAAAACAAAATGCAGAGCGCCATTCACCATTTTGCCGGCGGCGATGTCGGCGGATTGATGAATGTCTCCGGCGCCGCGGTGCTCAAGAGTTCGCGCAACCAGGCCGCGGCGCAGAAGTTCCTGGCCTTCCTGGTCAGCAAACCGGCCCAGGAGCTGGTGTCGAAACTGAACATCACCTTCGAGTATCCGCTGGTTCCCGGCGTGGCGGCGAACCCGATGCTGAAGCCGACGAGCGAATTGCAGCCGCCGTCCCTGACCCTCAAGCAGATTGGCGACGACCACGACGCTGCTGCGCTGTTGAGCGAGGCGGGCCTGCTCTGATGTCGCAAGTCGCGAGCCTGAATGGCGCTGGGCGAGCCTTCGGCTTTGGTCCGCCTGCGCACGCCACTCGAAGGGGGCGCGCGCCCGCCGGCCTGATCGGCGCCGCTGCATTCGCCGCCGTGCTCGTTCTGCTGCCGATCCTGGTGACGGTCGTTCAGGCGGCCGGTATGAGCGCGCAAGGCGCGGTGGATTTGCTGATGCGTCCGCTTGTCGGGCGGCTGCTCGTCAATACCGTCGGACTGGTGGTCGCCGCGTCCGCAACCTGCGCCGTGATCGGGACCGCGACGGCTTGGCTGGTCGAGCGGACGGACGTTCCGGGACGGAAGGTTTGGGCTGTGCTGGCCGTTGCGCCTTTGGCCATTCCGCCATTCATCTCGAGCTATGCCTGGGTCTCGCTGAGCAACGGGCTGCAGGATTTCGGCGGCGCGCTGCTGGTGGTTACGTGCGCCTATTATCCGCTCGTCTATCTGCCGGTCGCCGCCGCGCTGCGCGGTCTCGATCCGGGGCTGGAAGAAACCGCCAGGTCGCTGGGTCATGGCGCGTGGGGATGCTTCTTCCGCGTCGTGGCGCCGCAACTGCGCCCGGCGCTCTACGGCGGCGTATTGCTGGTAGCGCTCGATGTCCTGATCGAGTTCGGCGCCTTTGCGCTGCTGCGCTTTCGCACCTTCACGACCGAGCTTTACGCCCAATACCGGACGGGACTGGATGGGCCGGAATCCTCGGTATTGGCGCTCGTGCTCATCGCTCTGTGTCTCATCTGCGTGGTCGGAGAATTGAACCTGCGCGGCCGGGCGCGCTACGCGCGCGTCGGCTCCGGCTCCCGACGGATCGCCGCGCCCGTGAGTCTCGGGTGGATCCGGCAGCCGGCGCTGCTGGCGTTCGTGGCGCTGACGACGGCGACGATTGGCGTGCCCTTGGGCATGATCGGCTATTGGCTGATGCAGCACGCTCAGGCCGCCACCTCGCCGGTCGCGCCATCCTGGCCGGTTCTCTTCGACGCGACGCTCGCTTCCGTCGGTTATGGACTGGCCGGAGCCGCCGCGGCCCTGGTGCTTGCGGCGCCGGTCGCTTACCTCGCGACGCGCTACCCGAGCCGCCTGTCGATCGCTGTCGAGCGGATCGCTTATCTCGCGCAGGGCGTGCCGGCCATCGTCGTCGCGCTGGCGTTCATTTCGCTGACGGTCCAGACGATCCGCCCGCTCTATCAAAGCGCGGCGCTGCTCGTGATCGCCTATGCGATTCTGTTCCTGCCGTTCGCTCTCGTCGGGGTCCGCTCGGCGCTGGCGCAGGTCCAACTCGGACTCGAGGAGGCCGGCCGCTCGCTCGGGCTCGGCTGGTTCGGGGTTACGGTCCGCGTCCTGGCGCCGATGGCGGGGCCGGGCGTTGGAGCTGGAGCCGCCATGGTGTTCGTCTTCGTCGCCACCGAGCTGACGGCGACCCTGTTGCTGGCGCCGATCGGCACGCGCACGCTCGCGACCGAGGTCTGGGCCAACACGACGTCCCTGGCCTTTGCCGCGGCCGCGCCGTTCGCGGCGATGATGCTGGCGATCTCGCTGTTGTCCACCTGGCTTCTCGCGCGCCGTTTCGGCGCCGCCGCATTTCCGGTTCGGGTCTGACGATGGCCGAGGTCCGCATTTCAGCCCTCAGCAAGTCGTTTGGCGCAACATCGATCCTGCGCGGGGTCGATCTTGCGGTGCCATCGGGCGCGCTGTTTGCAATTCTTGGCGCGTCGGGCAGCGGCAAGACGACGCTTCTGAGATTGCTCAGCGGGTTCGAGCGCGCCGATTCGGGGACGATCGAGATCGACGGCCGGAAGGTATCGGGTCCGGGTTTTCAGCTTCCGCCGGAGAAGCGGCAGGTTGGCTACGTGACGCAGGAGGGCTCGCTCTTTCCCCACCTGTCGGTCGCAGCGAACGTCGTCTTCGGTCTCCCCCGGCGGGAACGCCGCGATCGCTTCAGGGCGGAGGCGATCCTGGAAAGCGTCGGACTCCCCGCATCCTACGCCAGCCGCGGACCGCACGAGCTCTCGGGCGGCGAGCAACAGCGCGTNNTGCAGGCGGCGGGAGCGACCGCGCTATTGGTGACGCACGACCAGTCGGAGGCTCTCTCCATGGGCCGTGAGGTCGCCGTGCTGCGCGACGGCGTGCTGGCGCAGGTCGCGCCGCCCGAAGACTTGTATCGCCAGCCCGCGGACGCAGCCTTGGCGCAGTTCGTGGGCGAGGCGGCGCTGCTGCCGGGCGTCATCGCGGCAGGGTTCGCCACCTGCGCGCTGGGGCGCCTTGAGCTCGCGCGCGCCGCGCCGGACGGGCCCGCCGACGTGATGGTGCGGCCGGAGCAGATTCGGTTTGAGTCGCGCGCCAGAGCTGGCGCGACCCAGGCGAAGGTTCTCGCCGTCACCTACTACGGCCGCGACGCCAGCATCGCGGTCGCGCTGGACGCGGGCGGCGAGCCGCTCGAGGCGCGCGTCGCCGGCCACATGGCGCCCGAGCAGGGCGCCCGGGTGTGGCTCAGCGTCGAAGGCCCGGTAATGGCCTATCCGCGCCCGGCTCCGCTTCTGCGGGTCGAGAACCTCGCCCGGGCGCCGGCCGACAGACCCCGAACGCTTCCGAAGCGCGCCTTCGTCCCAACCGTCAGGGAAAGACTGATATGAGCAGACATCGCGACATGGTTTTGCGTGACAGCCGCCGCGCGTTGGCGCTCGGCGCGTGGGTCGCATTGGCGGTCGCAACGCCACAGGCGGCGGCGCCTGCCACCCCGCCGGCGAGTTTCCTCGATGGAATCCATCGGCAGACGGTCCTGACTTCGACCGTTCCCGACAATGGCGACCAGAACCCCTATGCGATCGTCGTCGCGCCGGTGTCCGCCGGATCGTTCCAGAAGGACGACGTGCTGATCACCAACTTCAACAACGCCGGCAATCTGCAAGGTCTCGGCACCACCATCGTCAACTATAACCCGACGACCAAGAAGCTGACGACCTTCGCGGCGCTGCCTCGCGATCTTGCCGGATGTCCGGGCGGCGTCGGCCTCTCGACGGCGCTGGCCGTGCTCAAAAGCGGTTGGGTCATCGTCGGCAGCGCGCCGAGCGCGGACGGCACGACCGGGACCAGAGGCGCGGGCTGCCTCATCGTGCTCGACGCCAACGGCAAGGTCGCTGGAACGATCGCCGGCGACAAGATCGACATGCCTTGGGGAAACATGGCGGTAATCGACAACGGCGATACCGCGACCTTGTTCGTCAGCAACGCGGGGTTTGGCGTCGGCTCGCCCGACGGCGATCCGCGGGTCGTCAACCAGGCGACCGTGCTTCGCATCAAGCTGTCCATTCCGGAGGGCAAGCCGCCGACGGTCGTCGATCAGACGGTGGTCGGCAGCGGCTTCGGCTCGCAGCCGAACAAGGATGTGTTCCTGGTCGGGCCGACCGGCCTGGCGCTCGGCCCGAACGATACGCTCTACGTCTCTGATGCGACCGGGAACCGGATCAGCGCCATCTGGGACGCCACGACCCGGGACCACAGCGCCGGCGTCGGCCGGACCGTGACCAAGGATGGCTTGCTTCAAACGCCGCTGGCGCTGGCGACGGCGCCGAACGGCCATCTTCTCGTGGTCAACGCCAAGAACGGGCAGGTGGTCGAGATCGATCCGGTCAGCGGCGACCAGATCAAGGCGCGGTGGATCGATCCGAACAAGGCGCAGAAGCCGCCGGGCAGCGGCGACTTGTTCGGCATCGCCATGACCCCGGCGGGCGATGGATTCTATTTCGTCAAGGACGAGGACAACACATTGGCGATCGCAAAATGAGTTGTCCGTTCGCGCCCGGCGGGGGTCCCTCCCGGCGCGGACTTCTGGTCGGCGCCGCCGGGTTGATGGCGGGCGCGGGGTTGGGGAAAGTCGCGCGCGCGGCGGCCCCCGCCGGCGCCGCGGTCACCGAAGCGTTCTTCGGCCGGCATCAGGGCGGCATCGCGACGCCCCCGCAGACCAACAGCTATTTTGTCGCCTTCGACCTCGTCGCCAAGACCGTCGATGAGGTGACGATGATGTTGCGGCTGTGGACGGACGCCGCCCAGCGGATGACGGCGGGAGAGACTGCCCGTCCTCTGGGCGACGACGTCAGCATCGAAGGGCCGGACGGCGGATCCGCCCTCGGCCTCGCTCCGTCGCGGCTTACGATCACGTTCGGCTTCGGCGCGGGGCTGTTCGTGAAGAACGGCGTCGACCGCTATGGTCTCGCCGCCAAGCGCCCGGACGCGCTTGTCGACCTGCCCAAATTCAACGGCGATCAATTGCAGCCTGCGCGCACCGGCGGCGACATATCGGTGCAGGCTTGCGCCGACGACCCGCTGGTTGCGTTTCACGCGGTGCGCGAACTCGATCGCCTCAGCTATGGCGCGGCGCAGATCCGATGGGCGCAGAGCGGCTTCCTGCCTCAGACCGGCGCCGGCGAGACGCCGCGCAACCTGATGGGATTTAAGGACGGGACCGTCAATCCTGCGCTCGGCGGCGCCCCCGCCACCCCCGATGCTCCGCGGGGGTTCGATGATGTGGTGTGGGTCGGCGAGGATGGCCCGGACTGGATGCGCGGCGGCAGCTATATGGTGGTCCGGCGGATCAGGATTTCGCTCGAGCATTGGGATCGAACCGAGATCGACTTCCAGGAGCAGGTGATCGGCCGGCACAAATATTCCGGGGCGCCGATCGGCAAGNNCTCGGCGCGGCGTCGGTCAATGACGGCGCGCAAATCCTGCGCCGGGCCTATTCCTACAACGACGGGGTCAGCTTCACCGCCGAGCGCTGGCCGCCCTGGCGCCAGGGCATGCTTTACGACGCCGGACTGATGTTCGTCGCCTACCAGCGCGATCCGCGCTCGGGCTTCATCAAGATTTACAGCAACATGTCCAAACTGGACGCCCTCAACCAGTTCACCACCCACACCGGCGGCGGCCTGTTTGCCTGCCCCGGCGGCGTCCGGGAGGGCGAGTTCATCGGCCAGCGGTTGTTCCAGTCACCGGCGTGAAGTCGGACCGGGTCACGCAGCCTCCTGATGATGTCGAAACCCGATAGTCCTCTGTTCCGTGTCGCTTTGGCCGGATAGCGGACAAGGCTCAATCATCCCCCGAGGTCCGGAGTCGACGTGAAGCGCCGTTGCGCCTATCTCACGCCGATCGTCACCGAGAATGGTGACTGGGCGCTGTTCATCACCGCCGCCCGCGGGCGCAACCACGCCAAGTCCACTCTCGACATGGCTCAGACGCGCCAGGACTGGTTCTCTGAGGTGCTGCGGGTCAACGTCACGGGCGCAATGTCCGAGGCAGCGGTCGAGCAGCAGCGGGTCGAATACACCGGCATCTTCGGCAAGGAGGCCGCGGATGACCGCAAATGACCTCATCCAGGTGCGAGTTCAGGAGTTCCTGACCGAGGCAGCTGCAAATCAGGCGTCACCGTCGACCGGATCGTCAACGAGCCGGCCAAAAATCGCTTCAGTGACATCAGGCGGTACAACGCCCGGAACCTTCCGCCGGTTCCGGACGTCACTCGGCCTCCGCCAGCCGCACGGCTTCGGCGCGACGCGAGGCGCGGGAGCTGGTCTCCTGGTATCGGCTTAGAGCGTTGGACAGGTGTTGTCGCGCCGCCTTGCGGGCGGACGCGGAGTTCTGGGCGCGAATGGCTTCGTAAATCTCCACATGCTCCGCTTGAATCTTACGCAAGTATCGGACCTGCTCCTCGCTGCCGCTCGCGAGATTTAGGGTCTGGCGGGGAATGATAAAGTTCCCCAGGAATTCGAGAAGCTGCGGGAAGTAGCGATTATGGACGCTGCGAAAGATAGCCACATGGAACCGGAAGTCGGCATCCACCGCGTTGCCGCCGAATTCGATTTCGGCCTCGATCGACCGCAAGGCGGCCTCGATTAGGATGAGGTCGTGGCTTGTCCGGCGCTCGGCGGCGAGTCCCGAGGCCTCGATCTCCAGGCCCATGCGCAATTCGAGAATCTGCAGTACGTCCTTGCCGGATTTCACCTCGTCGGGATTGATGCGGAATGGCCGGCGCTGCACGTCCGCAGGCACGAAGGCGCCAAGCCCCTGGCGGGTAATGACAAGGCCGTCGGCTCGGAGCGCCGCCACGGCCTCGCGCACCACCGTGCGACTGACGCCCGTGGCCAGCGAGAGTTCCTGCTCGGTCGGCAGACGAGCGCCCGGCTGCAGGCGGCCGCTGAGGATCTCGGCGGCAAGCCGCTGAGTCAACGCCTGGGCCCGATTGAGCGCTGGACGAAGGGCAAGCGAAATCGCTTTGCCTGTCTTCACCGGATTTGCCGTTCGAGTCCCCCTCGACAATTATTACAGAAACCGCACAAGACCAGACGCCGGCCATTCAGTCGCAAACAACCGGACATTGCCAGATGACGGCCTTATCTCGGCGAGACTCCGTCCATAGTATGACCTTGACAAGACTGAAATGTCGTTGGGACTTGGCGGCGAGGCGACAACTCGCTTCGAGTCCTTCGCGCGAGATCGACGAATCGCTGCTCGGCGATTTACGCGCCGTCGCCACGCGCCTTCTCGATAAGCTCCTCGTAGCTGTCGCGGGACAACGGAGAAGGGGCCGTGCAGAGGTCTTTGTCACTCTCGAAGAAAACGTAAACCCGGTCGCGGCCAACGGCGGCGAAGATCTTCGTCGCGACGAAGTCGCTTCTGGGCGGCATCGCGTTGAACGCGGTGAGGAACCTCTCGGTCTCGACCTCAGTGAAGTTCTCAATGGTGAGACCGCGACCGTATGCCGATGCGATGGTCATTTGCTCGTTTCCCACCCAGACGCAGCGAGCACTGGGATCTTGGGCGTAGGCCTTCGAAGTTGGGCCGCCGATGGCGAGAATCATCGTCAAGCTAAGGATAATCCGAAGCATAGTCCCCTCCTGGCGTGGCGAAAGGGGCGCCTTTCAGGTATCTGGAAGCGCGCGCCGACTGGCGTGCGGAACAACTACCGCTCTGCCCAAAGCGGTCCAATCTTCACGTATAACAGAAACCACTGCCGCCGCTGTGATCCAGATCACACTCCCTGCGACTTGGGCCTGTCGAGTACCGAATGCCCGCCCCTCAGGCCACATGCGTTCGGCCGACAAATACGACGCTGCGCGGGAGCGCGGCGAAATCGGAGGGCCGGGAGCAAACAAAGAAGCCCCGCAGCAGCGGCAGAGCAGCTCGAACGCGGCGCGGTAAGCCGTCGGAATGTCCGCTAATTGCGCCAAGCCGACCCTCCGGCTGACGCCCGAATCTCATGCGGCGTGAGATGCATGGAGGAACCGCCATGACTTCAGCTTTCCACCTTTATTTCGGCCCCGAGCAGGTCAAGCGCTCTGCTTGACCGCAGCACTCGGCGCTGCCTCCTCCAGCCGCGCGGCGGCGCTACGGGCGGTGGCCCAGCGGCGGTATCGCACCAATTGCTGGTCCGCCAGCACGCCGATCAAAATCACGCCACCCATCACTGCGAAGTTCAGCGAACTCGGAATGCCCAGCAGATTCACGAGGTTCTGCAGCAGCTGCAACAGGATGGAGCCGAGCACGATGCCCAGCACCGAGCCTTCGCCGCCACGCAACGAACAGCCCCCCAACACTGCCGCGGCAATGGCGTAGAGTTCGTAGAAATTCCCGTGCACGGAAGGCGTGACGCCGTTCACGTACATCGTCATGAACACTGAGGCGAGGCCCGTGAGTGCGCCGCAAATGATGTAGGCCGCCGAAATGACACGGCGCGTATTGATGCCGGAATAGCGCGCCGCCTCTTCATTCTTGCCGACGGCAAACAGATAGCGGCCAAAAACCGTGCGGTGCAGCACGATGCCCATCAAAATCGCGACCATCGCGAAGGCAATGAACGTGTGCGGGACGCCGAAAGACTTCCCCTTCGTCAGCAAGTCGAGCCAAGGATAGGTCTCGCCGAAGGCAAAGCCAGCATTGCCGTCGCCGGTGATGTAGCGTGCGACGCCGCGATAGATCAGCAAGCCGCATAAGGTCACCACGAAGGGCTGCATCCGCATGCGCGTGACGAGGAAACCGTGGATCGTGCCAAGCATCATCCCACCGGCGACCATCATCAGCAACGCGATTGCCCAGTGCACCTGATAGATCACCAGAAGATCGATAAAGAGGACGCCCAGCAGGGCGAACTGCGAACCGACCGACAAGTCGATGCCGCCGGTTATGATGACGAAGCCTTCACCGATCGAAACTATGCCGAACAGGCCGACCTGGTTGGCCGTGTTGGAAAGGTTGATCGGAGAAAGGAAGCGTGGATTGAGGAACGCGACCACGGCGGCGACGACCACGATGAGAATGAAGAGGCCGAGGTCCTTCTTGAGCATTGCCTATCGCCAATCTCAGCTGATTGTGCTGCCGACCGCGAGCTTCAGCACATTGCGCTCGCTGAAGTCATCGCGGTCGAGGAAGCCGCTGATCCGCCCCTCGTGCATGACGGCGATCCGGTCGCTGACGCCGATCACTTCTTCCATATCGCTTGATATCATGAGGATGGCGACCCCGGCATCGGCGAGCTCGCGCATGATTTCGTAGATCTCGCTCTTCGAGCCAACGTCGACGCCACGCGTCGGCTCATCGAAAATAATGACACGCGGGCGCATCGAAAGCCACTTCGCCAGCACGACCTTTTGCTGATTGCCGCCCGAGAGCGTGCTCACTGGATCGCCAACGTCGGGGACCTTGATGCGCAGCCGCCGACGCTGCTGCTCGGCGTTGGCGATCTCGGTGCTCGCCCGGACGAGCGTGGCGCGCGCGTACGATGCAAGATCAGGCAGCGAAATATTCTCTGTGATCGATACGTCGAGCAGCAGGCCCGAGCGCTTGCGGTCCTCCGGGATCAGATAAATGCCGCGGTCGATCGCATCGCGCGGCGACCCTACGACGATCGGCTGGCCTTCGAGGCGAATGGCGCCGGCGCTAGGATGGTCGATGCCGAAGACGGCGCGGGCGAGTTCCGTCCGCCCCGAGCCGATGAGGCCCGCAAGGCCGAGGATTTCGCCTTTGCGCACGCTTAAGCTGACGGGCTGTTCTGGATAGGTCGATGTGCGCATCGCCTCGATATCGAGCATGCTCGAGCCGGGTGGCGCGGCCGGGGGCACGTAGAGCGATTTGAGGTCGCGGCCGATCATCAGACGGATCATCGCGTCATGGTTGATCTGCTGGCGGTCGAGCGCGCCGACGGTGCATCCGTCGCGCAGCACCACGACGCGATCGGCGCATTGCTCGATTTCGTTCAGCCTATGCGAAATGAAGATGACGCTGACGCCGCTCGCCTTGAGGGAGGCGACGACCTCGAGCAGTCGGCTCGTCTCGGTGAGCGTCAGGCTCGATGTCGGCTCGTCCATGATGACGAGCCGCGCATCGAAGGACAGCGCCTTGGCGATTTCGAGCAGTTGTTGCTGGGCGATCGACAATTCGGAGACGGATGTATCGGGCCGAAAGTCGACGTTCAGGCGGTCGAGCAGCGGCTGGACACGAGCGTACATTGCCTTGCGATCGACGAACTTCAGCGGCCCGCCCCAGAGCGGCTCGCGGCCGATGAAAACATTGGCGGCCACGTCGAGATTGTCGAAAAGATTGAGTTCCTGGTGTACGAAGGCAATGCCGGCGGCCGTCGCCTCATTGACTGTAAGCGAGGCGCTCTCGGCGCCGTCGATGCGGATTATGCCCTTGCTCGGCGCAACAACGCCGCCGAGCACCCGCATCAAAGTCGATTTGCCTGCGCCATTCTCGCCGATGAGCCCGATCACTTCGCCCGTCGCCGCGGAGAGACTGACGTCCCTCAGCGCCACCACGCCCGGATAGGTCTTGGAGATCGAAAGGAGCTCGAGAAAGGGGACGGCGCCGGGCAAGGTCGGATCAGTCTCTTCGATACTCGAGGCGATGCGGGACCGCCGATTTTCGGCGATCCCGGCCCGATCGCCTAGCTCACTTCGCGCCCGTGCGCTGCTTCAACTCGGCCCAGAAGCTGTCGACATTGGTCGAGTCGATGATCTTCGTCGGTATGATGATGATCGGATCGGCGGGAATCACAGACTTGTCGCCACCGACATATTTTGCCATCAGCTTCATGCCTTGGTAGCCCCACTCATAGGGCTGCTGCACGACTGTGCCTATGATCGAGCCTTCCTTGACGCCGCCGAGCGTGACCGGATCTTCATCGAACCCGACGATCTTAATCTTGCCGAGCTGGCCGGCTTCCTTCACCGCCTCGTAGATGCGCGGCGTGTTGTAGGAGTAGAAGCCGATAAAGCAGGTGACTTCCGGATGGGCCGTAATCGTGTCCTCGACGTTGCGCTTGGCGCGGGCCTGGTCGACATCGTCAGCACGAATATCGACAAGCTCGACCTTCGAGCCCTTGATCGTCTCGCGCACGCCTTCGATGCGCTCGCGCGCATTGTCGGCAGACGGCAGGCCGACGAAGCCCATGCACTTGCCGCCGTCAGGCAGCGCCTTGAGGGCGAGCTCACCCGCCTGTTTGCCGGCAGCTGTGTTGCTCGAGCCGATGTAGGCGATGCGCTTTGTGTTCGGTGCGTCGCTGTCGGTCGTGAACAACGGGATTTGGGTGGCGATGTTGTTGAGCGCTTCGGTCTCAGTCTTCGGGTCGACGGCGCTGACCATGATGGAAGCTACGCCCGAGGCGACAAGGTCATCCATCAAGCGCTGCTGGGCGGCCGTGGTCGCCTGCTCGGGATATTTGAGCACGAGATTGTAGTCGGGCAGCTCCCCCTGCGCCTTCTTGATGCCGGCTTCGGCATTCTTCCAGAAATCGGAGGCGCCGTTTACGACGAAGGCCAACGTCTTCTTGTCGGCAGCTTGCGCGCCCGCCGCAAACGCCATCGCAAGGCCGAGGGTAACACCGGCCAACACCATCTTCTTCATGCAATCCTCCCTTTCCTACGCGCTAGATCACCAACCCGACGGGCGCTGCGCTTGCGCCGCCGTTCGAGATCTCCCGCGCCGAGCCGAACTGCCCGACGACTTGCGCGGTTAAGTCATGCTTATTGACGGTTCTTCGCGCCGCGGTCAACCTGCCGGCAGCCTTGAGGGACTGGGCAGGAGTTTGCGTTCTCGCCGCCGACAGAGAGATGTCAGCCGACCACGTCGCCCGCGCTCCGCCCATAGGCAAACCGATCCAGGAACGGCAGCAAGGGGTCCTGTTTGACCCATTCGCCACGCCCTCGGCAAACGGCCGCTGTTTGCGCCAAGCCGACCTGCGCCATGCTTCGGCTCGAAACCGGTCGAGGCCGATTGAGCTTTGACCCTGAAGCGTCCGGCGTTTTGACCGAACCGCAATCGTCCTTGCGACCCCCGATGACGTGCGAACGCCCGCCTCTTCACTACTCTTCACTATCCGCCGGATGACAAGCCGCGCCGTTTGGGAGTAGCCTCCCGCCCAAGAGCCCGCGCGAGATCTCGCGACGTTAAGGCCCCTCCGGCTGACGCCCGAATCTCATGCGGCGTGAGATGCATGGAGGAACCGCCATGACTTCCGCTTTCCACGTCTATTTCGGCCCCGAGGCGCTTGCCGCGCCGCCAAAGGTCCGCCGCATCGGCCCCGAAGACTGTCTTGCCGCGCTACGCGAAGGCTTCGATGACTTCCTCGCGGTGCCGACCTATCCCGCCTTCGTCGGATTGTTCTATGCGGTGGCGGGGATCGCGATCGTCGCGATGTCTTCGCTCACCAGCGCGCTGCAGCTCATTTTTCCGCTCGCCGCCGGCTTCGCGCTGATCGGGCCGTTCGTCGCCATCGGTCTCTACGAGATGAGCCGCCGGCGCGACCGCGGGCTCGCTGTGAGAGGGCGCGACGCCTTGGCCGTGCTTCGCTCGCCGGCGCTGCCCTCGATCCTCGCGCTCGGTCTCGTTCTGCTCATGATCTTCGCCGCCTGGATCTTCGCCGCCGAGCTGATCTACGTTTGGCTCTACGGGCCCAATCCTCCGGCCGCGGCGCTTCCCTTCCTCGCCGATGTGCTGACGACAGCCCGCGGCTGGACGCTCATCGTCCTCGGCGGGTTGATCGGCTTTTGCTTCGCCGCGCTCGCGCTTTGCATCAGCGTCGTCTCCTTCCCGCTGATGCTCGACCGCGACGTTGGCCTCATCCCCGCGCTCGAGACTTCGGTGCGTGTGGCGCGCGAGAATCCGCTCGCCGTCGCGCTTTGGGGTCTCATCGTCGCGGTCGCGCTCGCTCTCGGCTCGCTGCCGCTTTTCCTCGGCCTCGCCGTCGTCATGCCGGTGCTCGGGCATGCGACCTGGCGGCTCTATCGGAAGGCGGTGGAGCGCGATCCGGCGCATGAGGTTGCGGTCGAGTTTCCCCACAGTGAGGCCTTCGTCGAATCGCCGATTCTGCGGCCGGTGTGGATATTCCTCGATTGCCTGGAGACGATGCGCGGGAAGGGGCGGAGTTAGGGCCGGTTGCAATGTGGAACCAATTGCGGCGGAGAGGCCTGGGCGGCGCGCGATCAAGGCGTGGGCCTCGGACCTCTTCGCCACGATGGTTC
>PLUH01000288.1 GCA_003164825.1 Hyphomicrobiales bacterium | reverse complement strand
TCCTGGGCGCCGATGAGCTCGATCTTCGACACGTCGGGAACTTGCAGGAGGCGCGAGCGGATGTCCTCGACCGCGTCGCGCCGGTGCTTATAGGGCGAGCGCAGAGGGCGCAACGATCAGGGACGTCGGCCGCTCTGCGCTATCGCGTCGGGTGGGCTTCAGCGACGGTGGCCGCCGCCTCCCCGATGGCCTCCGCCACCTCTGTGGCCGCCGCCATGGCCGCCGCCGGGGCGATGACCGCCGCCACCGGGGCGATGACCGCCTCCGGGCCCAGGCCGGTGGCCGCCGCCGCCATGGCCGGGCCGATTGCCGCCACCGTGGCCGGGACGGTGAGCCGGCGGCCTGTTGACGTGGACGTTCCGATTGACGTGGACGTTCCGATTGACATGGACGTTCCGATTGACGTGGACGTTCCTGTGGTTCCAGCCGTGCCAGCCGGCGCCGCCGCCCCAGCCGAACCCGCGCCGCCAGGCATAGCCGCACCAGTACCACCCCGGGCCTTGCCAGCCCGAAGCGTACCAGCAGAAGTTCCTGCCGCCCCAGACAAACTGCGCCTTCTCCACCGCCGAGCTCTGGGCGAGCGAATCGCGAACGGCGAAGCCACCGACGCCGAGCGTCGCCGAGGCGGGGACCGCGAACGAAACGATCAAGGCCGCCGCGGCGGCGAGAGACAGGGCTAACTTGCGAAACATGGGCTTTCCTCCACAAAGTCCGATTGTCGGAGGTCGCGGTTGAACGCGGGATGAATGGCGCCAGGACGCGTCCCGGCGTCCTTTCCTCGGCCGCCTGCCGTCGCTACCGAACGCAAGCGCCTCGTGCTATGGCCTAGCCGCCGCGGAAAATCCCAGCCGACGCCAAGCGAGCGCCCGCCCTTGATCCCCTCAAGCGTCGAATCCCGGCCGGAGCGCCCCCAGCACGGTCCGGGAAAGCCGCTCATCGACCCCCGCGACGGTGACGCGGAAGACGACGCGTCGAGTCCCAAGCAGAAGTCGCTCATGGCGATCGCCGGCAGCCTCTTGGCCGAGATCAGCCTGACCAAGCTCCTGCTGGCATGGGCGGCGTCGATTGTGCTTCCAGCGGCGATCCTGGGTTTCGCGCCGCTGGTCGCGACGGCATGGGTCGGCGACGTCTTCTCGAGATTGCTGGAACTGTATGGAATCGGCGCCGCGATCGTCCTTCTCGCTGTCGCCGGCGCGGGCTGGATCGGCTGGCGGCCGTTGTTGCGCGCGGCGGAAGCGAATTTCTGGGCGCTCAACGCCTTGGGGGTTCAGCCTGGATACGCCTTGTGCCGGGAGGCGATCCGCCATCTGGCCGAGCGAGCGCTGAAGCCAAAGAGCGGCGCCGAGCTCGCGCGCTTGCGGGCGATGAGCTGCGCCGGCGCCGGAATCCTCCTCGCTTTGATCGCCGCCCTGGTCGCGATCGCCGTTTGGCCGGCGACGCGGTGGATCGGATCGGCGTCGGATCTCGCCGCGCCGCTCGACCTGATCGGGCCCACGCTCGCCAACGCCGTCGTCATCATGTCGGCCTACCTCGCCGCTGCCTCGCTCGTCTGGGGCTTCGCCGACGCCAGCACGGACCAGCCGCTCGACCTCGAGGGGTTTGACGCCGCGCCGTCGGACGGGCGCGTCTGGCGGGTGGCGCATCTCTCCGACATCCATATCGTCGGCGAGCGCTACGGCTTCCGCATCGAAAGCGGGCGGGGCGGGCCGCGCGGCAACGAGCGGCTGAGGCGGGTGATGACCCGCCTCGAGGAATCGCACGCCGCCCGGCCGCTCGACCTCGTTCTCCTGACCGGAGACATGACCGACGCCGGGCGTTCGGCCGAATGGGCGGAATTCTTCGACATCGTCGCCGGCCATCCCGATCTCGCCGAGCGGATGCTCATTCTGCCGGGGAATCACGACGTCAATATCGTCGACCGCGCCAACCCGGCGCGTCTCGATCTGCCATTCAGCCCGGCAAAGACCCTGCGCAAGATGCGGGCATTGTCGGCGATGGCGGCCGTCGGCGGCGACCACCTGCGCGTTATCGGTGTGGGCGGCGCCGAGCCCGGCCTCACGCTGGCGGCGGCGCTCGAACCCCACCGCCGAGCGATCGAGACTTTCGCCGATCAGGGCGGCTTGAGGCTGTCGAACCGTCTCGCCCGCCTTTGGGACGAAATGTTCCCTCTGATCGCGCCGCCGCGGCAGGAGGACGGGCTCGGGGTCGCCATTCTCAATTCGAACGCCGACACCAATTTCTCGTTCACCAATGCGCTCGGAATGATTCCGGCCGACCATGCGCGCCGGCTCACCGCCGCGCTCGACCATTATCCCAAAGCCCGCTGGATCGTGGCGCTGCACCATCATTTGATCGAATATCCGATGCCGGTCACGGCGTTCTCCGAGCGCATCGGGACCGCGCTCGTCAACGGCAGCTGGTTTCAGCGCGTGCTAAAGCCCTATGCGAGCCGCATTGTCGTCATGCACGGCCATCGCCATGTCGACTGGATCGGCGCCTGCGGCGAACTCAAGATCGTCTCCGCCCCGTCGCCGGTGATGGCGCCGCAATCGGCGCCGACCCATTTCTATGTCCATGCGCTGGCCGCGGGGCCGGACGGCGGCTTGGGGCTGATGGCGCCGGAGCGCATCGACATCGCCGCCGCCGGGGCGGAGGCCTACTAATGTGTTGGCGCGATCGACCGCCGCCTCCCTCCACGGCCCAGGGCGCTCGTCAAGCTGCGGCGGCGGTGGCCGCGACGCTGAATTGATTTGAACTGGCCGCAGCTTGCGCAAATTGCTTGCAGGCGGTCGCAAGCCAGAACTACGACCGGGCAGGCGGAGCTTACCAGATAGAGGCCGCGAGCGCGGTGATGAACGCGAGCGTGACGACGGCGGACGTGCAGCCGCCGCCCAGCAACACTCTTTCGCCCAGACTCAGCCCGGCGCGGGTCGCGGCCGGATCAGGCGCCCGCCAAGCCAACAGCCCGAGGATGCAGACGGCGGCGACGACGACGATGACGGTGATGCGAACAACCTCCACAGACGCTCACGGTTTGACGAGCAGCGCGACAAGGATCAAGCCGAGAATGGCGAGGGCGCAACTGCCGATGAGCACATAGCGGAGATGGTCTCCAGTGTGGCCTGCGCGCACCGCCTCCTTGTTGGCCGCAGTCACGACCGGACGTTCGTGCTCATTCATTGCAATGCTGCTTTCGCTCGATGGCCGTGGGAACTGTTCGGCATACGGACGGGGGCGGCAACCATCGGAAAGTACTCACGCGATGCGCCCGGAAAACCGAGCGGGCGCGCA
>PLUH01000010.1 GCA_003164825.1 Hyphomicrobiales bacterium | reverse complement strand
CGCCGCATTGCGATTGCGAGCGCTCGCGCCGCGCCCGCGGTGAGGCGCCGATCGATCCGGGCGAGGGTGAGCATGTCGATCCCCACGCGGCGACTGAACGTGGAGGGAGCGATCCCGTAGAACTGCGCGTGACGAATGAGCCAGGAACTCAGGGACTCGTCCGGGGCCTCATCAAGAACCAGAGGCAATGGGTCAGGTGGAGTCGCGTCAAAGATCACGCGGCGACGGCTTCGGCATCGAATGGCGGTCGCCACTGATCGACGGCCGAGTCGGTGATCTTTTCGACGCCGTTCTCTATCGCAGTGATTGCAAGGTCGTTCATGAGCCGGAAGATGCGCGCCGTCAGGCCTTCGGTGATTTGAAGGATGCGTCGCAGTGACAGCGCGGTCAGGACACTTGGCTCACGAAGCGGGAGGTTCCGCAGGATCGAGATCATCAGTTCCTCGAAGGCTGGCGTAGATGACCAGCGCGTGAGCGTCAGCTCGTCAAAACGCCGCGCGAGTTGCGCGTCGCCGCTGATCGCTTCGCGGGCATCGGCCACGCCGAAACAGACGAGGGACAAATTCAGTTCATTGCTCAGATATCGAAGAGTGTTGAGGACGATGCGCTGCTCGCGGGCGGAGCCCGCAAGAATGTTGTGGACTTCGTCGATGACCAGAACTTGGAGACCAATGGCCTTGAGTAACCGAATCACGGCGAACTGCATGTCGACCGCTCCGGAGCGTAACCCCTGATTGACGCCGAGCGCATGCAGAATCTGGGCGAACAGCTGGCGTTCGCCGGGCTTGCCGGCCATCTGGATCGGCAAGACCTGTTGTCGCTCGATGCCTTTGCGCGGATCGACGATGGGAGGGTGATCTTCGCAAAACTTCCGCATCAGCATGGTTTTCCCCATGCCGCTGTCGCCGTAGATGGCGAGCGACGGCATGCGCGTCGTCCTTGGATGCGCCGCCAATCGGCCCATGGCGACGAGCGCGGCCTTTGCCCTGGGATAGTGCACCCAACGCTCCGATTGGACTTCCCTGATCCGCAGGTCGTTGGACAAGTTCAGAAGCTCCGCCGTGGAGGCGGTGAGATGTTCGAATTGATGTTTCAAGCTTCACGCATCCCCTTCGACTGAAGGGATACGTGTGCGCGAGTCGATGCCGCGAAGCGAGCCGAGATCGCCGTCCCCGACTTTCTTTCCAGTAGTTTTGGCGATTTTGCCCTTCAGTTCCAGAGTGCGTCGGTTCGCGCCCCGAACCAGCTCGCGTTGCGCGATCGCGGTCTTGACGAGGGTCCGGCTGTCGACTTCTCGCCGCCCCTTGGCGGCCAGTGCTCTTGCCGCCGACTGCGCCTCGTGCAGCGAGATTGGCGCAAGGGTGATGTCTCCGTAGCGCGCCTCGATAAAATGCCCCGACGCGCGCAGGACGAAAATCCGGGAAAGATCGCGTGGGTCGTACTTGACGAGCAGTTTTCGTTTCAGCCGTCCCACATCCGCTGTGAGGACCGACGACCAGTACGTCAGGCCAAAAAGGTGAATGCCATCCGGACGCAAAGTTCGCTCTTGTTCCGGCAAGAACGCCACCCAGAACGCCATTCGGTCGACTGGCATGCGCAGTTGGACGGTCGCCTCGTGGTCGAGCCAGACGGCGATCGGCGGGCGCTTGAGCGCGCTATGGATGCTGTTGTGGTAGCGTCCGGCGATCTCGTGCCCGATCCAGCGCTCAAGCTCCCTAAGCGTTAGCCTTGCGGCCTTGTCCGACTTGTAGTCCCCCTTTGCGGCGGGGCTGCCATGCGTAGTGCCGGGAAGCAGTCGAACGGCGCCCATCATCGTGCCGATCAAACGTTCGATATGTCCGCCGTAATGCGGCTCTCCCGGGATGCGCCAGATGATCTTGATGCCAGAGTCGCGGCAAGCTCGCACAAATGCGCGACTGCGGAAGTCCGATCCATTGTCCGCGTGCAAGGTCTCCGGAAGACCTGCAACCGGCCATGGCGCTTCGATCTCGCGTTCCTTCAACCAGACAGACTTGTCGTGGACCGCGTGCAATAGGGCGAGACCTGTCGACAGACGAGAAGGCGCCGCCATCGTAAGGTGAAACCCAGCCACCATGCGCGTGAACACGTCGATCGCCAACGTGATCCATGGGCGCCCGATGGGCTCACCGGTTTCTTCATCGACGACCACTACGTCCACCCGAGTATGGTCGATCTGGACGATAGCGAGCGGTTGCGTCGCAATGTAGTGATGGGGCGTCGCCTTCGTGGCCTTGATCGCGGGCTCGTCCTTGCGGCGCTGCGCTACGATGCGCACGTCGAGATCTTCAACCCGCGACTTAATCGTACGCCAGTTCGCTGGCGCGAATCCCGCCTCAAGGCAGCGAAGCCGGACCTCTTGCACGAGCCGGCTAAACTTCGGCTTCTCCGGTTTGAGGTAGAACCGGCGAATTGTCCCGGCAATCAGCGCCTCGCATTCCGGCGCAAGCGACCGCGACTTCTTCGGCCGACCGACAGACCGAGGCAATAACGACGAAACGGTTCCCCCGTCGCGATACAGCCTTATCATTCGATAAAGGGTCGCTCGGCTGAGCCCGAGCTCTACGGCAGTTTCGTCCACTTCCTTCGCCGCCAACGATGAGGTTCGCCGGTTGAGCAAAGCGCGAATTGCGTCTTCACGACGGCACGCCTCTTCCCAATCTCGTTCTTCTTGCGCCGTCTCATTGGTCATTTGCCAGGGCCGAATCGTTCG
>PLUH01000255.1:4758-36191 GCA_003164825.1 Hyphomicrobiales bacterium | reverse complement strand
GATTTTCTCGTCCGCCATTTCGATGCGCTCATCATCCGCGGGCTCGGCCTCGACCGCTTTCCGCAATTGCGCGACGATTATTTCGGCAACTACCGGCGCGTCGTCCATTTGGCGCAGTTCGACGACCCTGAGCTTAGTGCGAAGGCGAAGGCCGCAGCCGACCGCCTCGGCCTCGCCTTTGAGCGCCGCTTCACCGGCCTCGAGGGCATCCGCGCCTTCCTCGACGGCGCGACAGAAACGTGAGGAAGCGCCATGGCCAGCCTGACCATCCTCTACTGGCGCGACATCCCGAGCCAGGTCATCGTCAAGGCCGGACGTTCGTCGGCCAAGCGCGAATTGTCGGAGCGCTTCATCCGCGCCATTGACGCGGCGGCGATGCACGCCGGCGCGAAGAGCGACGACGCCTATCTCGCCGAGTGGCGGCGCGGCAAGCCGACCCAGTGCGGCGACGATCTGGAAAAGGAAGCAGCCGCAGCCGCCGAGCGGCTGGAGAGGGAATACGACACCCATCGCTTGGCCCTCCTCGCCAAGCACGATGGGCGCGAAGGCCCGCCTTGACCACGCTCGCGCCGTCCGCGTTCGAGCCGTGCGGGCGTTGACGTTGAGCGCCCATCGCGTCGTCTTCACCCCGTCCGGCAAGCGCGGCGAATTCGCCGACGGTACGAGCCTGCTCGCCGCCGCGCGCGAGCTCGGCGTCGATCTCGATTCGGTCTGCGGCGGGCGAGGCATTTGCGGCCGCTGCCAGATCGATATCGCCGAGGGCGATTTCGCCAAGCATGCGCTTCTTTCGAGCGCCGGTCATGTCACGCCCTGGGGAGAGGTCGAGAGCCGTTACGCCGACAAACGCGGCGCTCTCCCTCCCGGCCGGCGGCTCGGGTGCCAGGCCAGGATTTGCGGCGATCTCGTCATCGACGTGCCGCCCGAAAGCCAGGTCCACCGGCAGGTCGTGCGCAAGCGCGCCGAGACCCATCCGATCGAGATCGATCCGGTCGTGCGCCTCTATTACGTCGAGGTCGGCGAGCCGGACATGCACGAGCCGGCGAGCGATCTACGCCGTCTGCAGCAGGCGCTCATCGAGCAATGGGGCCTCGCCGAGACGAATGTCGATCTCGCCACCCTCGCCACGCTGCAGAAGACGCTGCGCGCCGGGCAATGGAAAGTCACCGCCGCGCTGCGTAAGGGCCGCGACATCGTCGCAATCATGCCCGGCTTCGCCGAGCGCGCCTATGGCGTCGCGATTGACGTCGGCTCGACCACGATCGCCGCCCATTTGACCGATCTCGCGAGCGGCGAAGTCGTCGCCGCCGTCGGGGCGATGAACCCGCAGATCCGCTTCGGCGAAGACCTGATGAGCCGCGTATCCTACGTGATGATGAACCCCGGCGGCGAAAAGGAGCTGACGCGGGCGGTGCGCGAGGCGATGGACGGGTTGATCGGCGAGGCCGCGCGCGACGCCGGCGTTTCGCGCGGCGAAATCATGGAAGTTACAATGGTCGGCAATCCGATCATGCACCATCTCGTTCTCGGCCTCGATCCGACCGAGCTCGGTGGGGCGCCGTTCGCGCTGACCATCGATGGCGCGTATGAAGCGCGCGGGCGCGAACTCGGCCTCGACATCGCCCCGGGCGCCTTCGTCTACGCGCTGCCCTGCATCGCCGGCCATGTCGGCGCGGACGCGGCGGGCGTCGTGCTGGCCGAGGCGCCGCAGCTCAGGGAGGAGCTCACGCTCCTCGTAGACGTCGGCACCAACGCCGAGATCGTGTTCGGCAATCGCGAGCGCCTGCTCGCCTGCTCCTCGCCGACCGGCCCGGCCTTCGAGGGGGCGCAGATCTCCTGCGGCCAGCGCGCGGCGCCGGGCGCAATCGAGCGGGTGCGGATCGACCGGGCGACGCTCGAACCGCGGTTCAAAGTGATCGGCTGCGATCTGTGGTCCGACGAGCCGGGCTTCGCGGCGGCCACCGAGACGACCGGCGTCACCGGCGTCTGCGGCTCGGGGATCATCGAGGCGATCGCCGAAATGTTCTTAAGCCGGATCGTGTCCGAAGACGGCGTGATCGACGGTGGGCTCGCCGTTCGAACGAAACGGGTCGAACAGGTCGGCCGCACCTTCGCCTATGTGCTGCGCGAGGGGCAGCCGCGGCTTCTCGTCTACCAGACCGACGTGCGTGCGATCCAGCTCGCCAAGGCCGCGCTCTACGCCGGCGCCAAGCTGCTGATGGAGCGCGCCGGCGCCGCGCCCGAGCGCGTCACTCTGGCCGGCGCCTTCGGCAGCCACATCGATCCCCTTTATGCGATGACGCTCGGCTTGATCCCGGATTGCGATCTCGCCAAGGTGGCGAGCGCCGGCAACGCCGCGGGAACCGGCGCGAGGATTGCGCTTCTCAACCTCGCCGCGCGGGCCGAGATCGAGAGCGTCGTGCGCGGAATCGAGAAGATCGAGACCGCGATCGAGCCCGCCTTCCAGCGCCATTTCGTCGCCGCGATGGCGTTCCCCAACAAGGAGGACGCGTTTCCGAACCTGGCCAAGCGCGTCGAACTGCCGGCGCGGAAGGAGCCAAGCGGCGAGGGCGGACGGAGGCGAAGGCGCGCCGCGGCTCCGGGTCCGTCCTGAACCAAAGTCTAACGCCGTCCCTCCGACCCGGCTTCGGCTGGACGGTCGGTCGAGAGGCGCGCGTAAAGCAAGTCGTCGCGCCATTCTTCGCTAACACGCAGGTTCTCGCGCAGCAGACCTTCGCGTCGGAATCCAAGCTTTTCGATCAGCTTCAGCGAAGGCGCATTGTCCGGATGGATGAATGCCTGCAGGCGATGCAGACCGAGGTCTTGAAAGCAAAACCGGATCATCGCCGAGACCGCCTCCGTGGCGACGCCCTGCCTGCAGTGTGCGGGATCAACAATGTAACCAATGGCCACCCGCTTATTGCGGATATGGCCATCGTGATAGTTGACTAAGCCGAGACAGCGATCGGTCGTTTTATCAGCGACTGCCCAAAACCGATAATAGGACGGTGTACAGTCGATGAAGCGCCGCACCGCGCGCTCGGTCTCGATCCGCTTGGTGTGGGGCGGCGTATTCCAGTAACGCATCGACTCGACATTGGTGAAACAGCCGTGCATCGCCTCCACGTCATCCTCGCGGAACTGCCGCAGGCGCAGCCGAGGCGTCATCAGGATTGGGTGGGAGAGAGGTTGCTTCGCCATTTTTGACCGTCGCAGTTGGCTCCCCGCCACTTTGCTCGAGCAGCCTCGGTTTAACGTCGGACGCTAGGTGTCGCTAGCCGTTGAGCGGCTGATCGCGCGCCAGCCGCTGAGGCCCTCACGCCTACTGATTGGCGATGATCTTGATCGGCGCGCCCAGTATTGTGAGCGGCAACGAGACGATCGCGCCGACCCCGCTCACAGCCGTGTCGCCCACGTCGCTTGCTTTGTGATCTGCCGGTACTCCCCGGGCGAGAGCCGCGCGCAGGTCGGGCGCCACCGCCGCCAATTGGGCGAATTTATCGTGGTTCGTGGCGTCGGTCGCTTTGAGGTCGGTCAGGTCGATGACCGTAGCGCCCAGCGTGGCAAGCTCGGCGACATCGGGGTTGTCGCCAACTCGCGTCACGCCGCCGGCGATGCTCCTCGAGAGAAACAGCGCTCGATCGTCCTGGGACAGGATGATGTAGAACGGCTTGCGCGGCTTGCCGAAGCGGCGCATTTGCGATTTGAACACGTCAATGTCGATATCGGGCGCCGCCAGAAACACGTAGCCGATCTTGTTCGCGTGACTGAGGTCGCCCGAAATCTTGATCTGCCGGAACGCTTCGACCGTGACCCAATTGCCCATCGAGTGGGCGAGCACGTTCACCTCTTCCGCGTTGCTGGCGAGCAGCAGACGAAGCGTGTGCTCGAGGCCGTCGCGCGCCGCGGTCGCGCTGTTGAGGTCGTAGACATAAGCCGTGGGCTTGCCGCGCGACGCCCAGGTGAATAGCACCGGGACCCCCGGGGCTTTTGCGTCGTGAGTAAGCTGCGCCAGGCGGTAGAGCCCCTCGGCGAACATCGTGTTGAAGCCGTGAATGAACAGGAAGACCTTGCGGCTTCCGGGCGGCCGCCGCGCGAGTTGAGCGTTCAGCGCCTGGACGAACGCCTTGTCGCCGTCGAGATATTTTTCGTCGCGCACGACGAAATCCGTGTTCGGATCACCCGGGGGCGTCGTCGCCCATTCGATCTCGCCTTGCCGATGGTTTGGCGGCATCGAGACCGTCAACTCGGCATAGTCTGTGGCGCTCGCTCGGTCGCCGTTGAAAAGCGTGCCCGGCCGATCGTCCCGCTCCCGTGTTGTCGCGACAAGCAGGGTGTGGTCGACAGCGCCCGGAGAACTCAGCGCGACCGCGCTCAGAAAACCACTCTCCGGCCGCGAGGCGCAGCCGACAAGACAGAGGGCGACAAACACAATCGCCAAAACGGAGAACGATCGCTTCGACGACCTCCCAAGCCTCAAGGACGAGGCGGCCGTCCGCGCCGCGAAGTCATCCACTTAAGCCCCCGCGCGCCCGTCGCCGGCATCTGACAATTCTGAACCCGGCCCCCGAAGCCTCCTTAACGCGCCCTCGTTTCGATTGACAGTGAAAATACGCTTTGGCGGGTTTTCTTCGTCCTTTGCGTGGCTTATGGGATTTCGGCGCGCAACCGGCGGCCTTTCGCCAGGCGGGTGTCGGATGGCGAAAGCCCTTGGTCTGTCGCGGCTCCAGGGTCCGAAGGCGAGCGGCGCAGAGTTTGGCGTCATGAGTTTTGGAGGCGGCAGTGCTTCACCTTTACGGCAACGCCAAATCCCGGGCGATGCGATGCCTGTGGATGCTCGAGGAGATTGGCGAGCCCTACCAGCTGATAGAGAAGAGCACGCGCCCCGACGATTTGCAGACCCCGGAATACCTGCGGCTCAACCCGAATGCGCGGATTCCTACCCTCGTGGATGGCGAAGTGGTGTTGTGGGAATCGATGGCGATCAATATTTACCTCGCGCAAAAGCACCAGGGGCCGATGCGCTGCGACAGCCCCGAATTGTTGGGGCTGGCCGCTCAGTGGAGCTTTTGGGCCGTTTTGGAATTGGAGGAGCTGCTGCTCGATCTGTTGCAGCATCGTGCGGTGCTGCCTGATTTTGCTCGGGATCCATCGCATGCGGAACGCAGCGAGTTGCTATTGCAAAAACCACTAGGGGTGCTTAGCGACGCTTTGGTCGGGCGGCAGTTCTTGGCTGGCGACCGCTTTACCGTCGCCGACCTGAATGTGGCCAGCATCCTGGTGTGGGGCAAAATGGCCCGGCTGGATTTCTCCGCCCATTCGAATGTGGCGCGATGGCTGGACGTCTGCTTGACGCGGCCCGCCTATCGTCGCGTCCGCGATCGGACAGCTAGGAAGTAATCCGGCAGTAAGCAGCGATCGTGTTGGACTGCCGCCCGACGCCTTCGCAGTTGGTCGCGCTATGATGCTCGCCGGAGGAAGGCGAACACCAGGCCGACAATCACGATGACGATCGCAACCCACACGAGAAGATTGGCCCCGCTCATGGCGGTCGCGGAGACGCCGCCAAACCCGAGGAGCGCCGCCACCAGCGCGATAACGATCAGGACAATCGCATAATAAATGAGGTTTCCAGGCATGTCGGCGCCACTCCAGGTTGGACGGCTGTATCCGCCGTCAACCTGCCAACGCGAATACACGCATTTTGTTCCGCCGCACGGACCAGACCGGGGCTCGAATGGGCATCGACCCCCGGGCGCCAAATGGTTGCCTTTTCCCTTAACATGCAAGCGATGGCTGAGAATCACGAGCTCGCAAAAGCGACGGCGCGCCTCGACGCTCTGACCGACTGGGAGCGGCGGCCGCGCGAAATGATGCGGGTCGGGCTCGAGCCGATGATCGACCTCGCCGCGCGGCTTGGCGACCCGCAAAACTCCTTTCGCTCCATCCATGTCGCGGGAACCAAGGGCAAGGGGTCGGTCTCCGCGCTGATCGAGGCCGCGCTGACGCGGGCCGGCCTTCGCGTCGGTCGCTACGCCTCCCCGCACGTCGAGCGGCTGACTGAACGGGTAAGCCTCGAGGGGCGCGAGGTGGACGGAGCTTCGCTCGCGCGCGCCCTCGATTCAGCGCTCGACGCCTACGACGCCGCGCGCAAGGCCGGGAGCCCTGCGGTCGACGCGACCTGGTTCGATCTTCTGACCGCCTCCGCCTTCATCATTTTCGCCGAAACGCGATGCGAGTGGGCGGTCGTCGAGGTCGGCATTGGCGGGCGGCTCGACTCGACAAACATTGTCAACGGCGAAATCGCCGTCGTCACCAACATCGGGCTCGAGCACACCGAGATTCTCGGCGAGACACGAGCGGCGATCGCGGGCGAGAAGGTCGGCATCCTGAAGCCCCGCGCAGCGCTCATCACTTCGCTCGACCCGCATGACGAAGCCGGGCGCGTCCTTGAAGCCCGAGCCGAGGAACTCGGCTCGCCGGTCGTCCGCCCGCGTCCCGGGCCGAAGGCGACGATCGAGGAGGCCAATGTCGCGCTCGCCGGCGCGGCCCTCGATCAGCTGGGCGGCTTGAGCGTGCGCGCCCCGGCGGCCGGCGGCGCCGCGGTCGGCGCCTGGCTCCTCGACGAAAAGACTCGCGCCGCGGCGCGTCTCCCCGGTCGCATGGAGCGCTTCGACATCGAAGTCGGGTCGAGACGGCTGCCGGTGGTTCTGGACGGCGCACATGTGCCGTTCAATCTCGAGGCGGTCCTCAGCGATCTCGCCCGCACGCCCGATCTCTCCGGCCCGTGCGTGGCGATCGTCGCGCTCGCCGCCGACAAGGACGCGAAGGGCTTCGTCGCCGAACTCGGCAAGCGCGCTCCTACGATCGTGTTCACCGACCTGCCGGGGTCGAGCCGCGGCCGCCCTCCGGCCGAGTTGCAGCGGCTCGCCGCGTCGCTCGGCCTCGCGAGCGAAGCCGAGCCGGACGCGAAGCGCGCCTTTCGCCGCGGCGCCGAACTCGCGACCGAGGCCAACGCGTGGCTGCTCGTCACCGGGTCGCTCTATCTCGTCGGGGCGCTGCGGGGCGCGGTCGTCGAGGCGGCGGGGCGACATCCGCCGCCGTGAGCCGAGAACGCAAAGTCGCTCGTCATGGGCGTCGGGTCGTTCCTCAGGCCGGTCATCTCATTCTCCACCGATCGATCGAAGTCGAGGGCGCATGCTTCGGGCGCTAAAGCGCCCGCTCCCATCGCCGCCGGTAGGCCTCGAGGCCCGGCAGGCTCCAGGCGCGGGCCGGGTCGAGGCGGGGCGGCTCGCGCTGCTCGCCCCAATGCGCGAGCAGCGCCGCGCCCGCCGCCGCGCCCGCGCTCGTCGGGGCGACGACGACTCGCCGGCCGGGCATCAGCGCAGCGAGAACCGCGGCGAAGGCCGGCGAGCGGGTGAAACCGCCCTCGACGATAAGGTCTCCTGGCGCTTCGAGGCGCTGCAGAAGATGGGCGGTCATCAGCGAGGCATAGAGGGTGGCGAGCGCCGCGCGCGCTTTGGGTGTCGCGGGCGCTTCGCCCTCGATCCGGCCGATGCGCCCGGCGAACGGGCCGCCCTGGTCGGAGAAGGCCGGAAGAGCGAGCGCGCCCGAGGCGACCACGCCGGCGACGTCGGCCTCGTCCGCGTCGGCCGGCGGTTCGCCGGCGAGGACCGCGAATTCGCGTCCGCCCATGAAGCGGGCGGTCGGCACCGGCTCTCCGCGCACGTCGACATTGGCCAGCATGTCGGCCTTCGGATCGAGCCGCGCTTTTCCGCCGACCGCCATGATGATGACCCAGGTTCCGGTCGAGATCACGGTGAACGGATCGCGCCGCGACACCAGATGCGGCACCAGCGAAGCGTTCGAATCGTGGGCCCCGCAGACGACGCGCACCTCTGGCGCGAGACCCGTGGCGGCGGCGACTTCGGGCCTGAGCGTTCCGAGCGTGTCCCACGCATTACGCATCGGCGGGAAAAGCCGCCGCCAGCCGAGCCTGTCGACCATGCTCGAGAGCCCGCCCTCGGTCGGGCGCCAGAGATCGGTGTGGGCTCCGAGCGAGGTCACTTCGGACGCCATGATTCCGCTCAGGCGCCAGGCGAAATATTGCGGATAGGCGAGGAAGGCGCGCGCGCCGGCAAATTCCGCCGGGAAATGGCGTTCGAGATAGAAGATCTGCCGGCCGAGGTTGAGGCCGCGCGGCAGGCTCGGCGACAGGGTCTCCTCGAAAGGTGGACGCGCCGCCTCGTAATCGGCGTCGATGACGCCGTAGCCGCCGAACTCGTAATCCATCGGCGGCAGGGCGAGGCCATCGTCGGTCACCAGGACACCGGCGCCGCCGTGGGTGGCGATCGAGATCGCCTTGATCGGAAAGCGCGCGCCAACGTCCTTGAGCGCGCCGATCAGGAAAGCCCAAGCGGCTCGCGCGTCAAGGCTCAGATAGGGACATTGCGCGTCGGCCGCGAGCGGCGCGTTGGCGCGGGCGCGCTCGGCGAGCGCGTCGCCCGACAAATCGAACACGACGACCTTGATGTTTGTCTTGCCGAGGTCGAACACCGCGACGCAGCCGTTCATGCCCGCTTGGCCCCATTCATTCCAGATGGAACATCTCGATGAGGGGCGTGGTGACCGGGCTGCCGTCGGGATTGGCGGCCATGATGTCCTTCATGTGCGCCCACCAGCGCCGCATCACCGGATGCTTCGCCACCTCGTCCATGCGGTAATCGTCAGTGGGCTCGAGATAGGCGAAAAGCGTGTCGGTGTCGGGGTCGAGAAAGATCGAATAGTTCCTGACGCCCGATTCGCGCAAGAGCGCCTGCAACTCCGGCCAGATCGCGTCGTGCCGACGGCGGTATTCGTGGGACTCGCCGGGGTTGAGGAACATTTTGAACGCATAGCGCTGCATTGGGGCCTCAGCCTCACGCCCCCTCATCGTCGCGGCCTCCGCCGCGGAGAAGGAAGTAACCTCTCCCCGCGCGCGTTGCGGGGAGAGGCGACGACATCAGAAGTCGAACTGGTCGACGTTGCTTTTGTTGTAGATGAAGGGCGGTCCAAGCAGGATCTCGCTGCCGTTGACGACGTTGAGCTTGCCAAGTTTGCCTGCTTCGACCGAGGTTGCGCCGGGCTTGAGCTTGCCGTCGACGACCGCGCGCATGACGTAGGTCGCGGCATAGCCGAGATCAACCGGGTTCCATAGGACCACCGACTTGACGCAGCCGGCGTTGACATAGGGCTTCATTGCGTTCGGGGTCGCGAGGCCAACGACCGCGACCTTGCCGCACAAGCCCGCCTTGGTCACCGCTTCGGCGGAAGCGGGGGTGGCGACCGACGTCATGCCGAACAGGCCCTTCAGTTTGTCGCCGTACTTGTTGATGAGCGTGGTCGCCTGGTTGAACGACAGGTTGTTGTCCTCCTGCGCCTCGACCGTCTCGAGCCAATTCATCTTCGGATGACACTTGGCGGCGTAAGCCTGCATTTCGGCGATCCAGCGCGCCTGATTCGGCGTGGTGAAAGTCGAGGTGACGATCGCGAAGCTTCCGTCCTCGCCGATTTCCTTGGCCATCGAGTCCATCATGGCCTTGCCGATGCCGTTGAACTGAGCCTGGTTGACGAACCATTCCCGCGCATCGGGGGTCGAGTTGGCGTCGTAGCCGACGACGTGGATGCCTTTCGACAAGGCCTTCTTCAGGACCGGCGCAATCGCGACCGGATCGTTGGCGGCGAACAGAATGCCGTCGACGCCGCGGGTGATGTAATTGTCGATGAACTTGATCTGTTCGTCGATCTTGGCTTCTGTCGGGCCGTCGGTCGTCACCTTGACATTGCCGAGCTCCTTGGCCGCGTCCTGCATGCCTTTGGAAGTCGCGTTGAAGTAGCCGATGCCGATCAGCTTCGGCACATCGACGAGCGTAATTTCCTTTCCCGCCTTGTCCGGAGGATTGGTCGGCTGGCCGCCGTCGTAAGGCTTGGCCGCCTCCGGCGCCGCTGCGCCGCTCGCGTCGCAGGCGAGCGGACTGGTCGGCAGGTCGTCGGCGCCGTCCCATTTGCCCGCGGCATTTGCGCCGCTCGCGGCAAACGCGAGGGCGACAATCGTCGCCGCCGTGCTGGTGAGTAATCTCGCTTTCATTTCAGGCTCCTCCCTGGATGCCGCCAGCGGCGGCGTTGGCCCCCCAAGGCGCGCGCTCAGTCGCGGCGGCGCTGGAGGGAACTCGCTATCAACACTGAAAGAATGAGCGCCACGCCGATTACGACGATCGTCGCGTCGCCCTTGACGCCCGTCAACGCCAAGCCGTTCTTCAACAGCTGGATCATCGCCAGCCCGATCGCGGTGCCCCAGATCGTGCCCGAGCCGCCAAAGATGCTGGTGCCGCCGAGCACCACCGCGGCGATCACGTCGAGCTCGTATCCCATGCCCATGTCCATGCGCGTCGTCGTCACGCGGGAGACCAGCACGATTGCCGCGAGCCCCGAGGCCAGGCCCGACAGCGTGTAGACGACGAGCTTGACCCGATCGACCGACAGCGCGGAGAAGCGCGCCGCCGTCTCGTTGGCGCCGATCGCATAGAGGGTACGGCCGAAAATCGTCCGGTCGAGCGCGACCCCCGCGACCAGCATAAGGATCATGAGAACGATGAGTTGCGTCGGCACTCCGAACAGGTCGCCCTGGCCGAGGACATAGAACCATTCGGGATAGCCGCGCACCGAATGGGCCTGGCTGATCCCTTCAGCGAGGCCGCGATAGAGCGCGAGCGTGGCGATCGTCATGATGAGCGGCGGCACCTTGATCCGGGTAATGACGAGGCCATTGACGAAGCCGGCGACGCCGCCGACCGCAAGCGCAAAGACGATCGCGACCGGCAGGGGAAAGCCGAAATTCTTCCACGAATAGCCGAGCATGATCGCGCAGAGGCCCACCACGGCGCCGACCGAAAGATCAATTCCGCCGGTGATGATGACGAAAGTCATCGGCAGCGCGATGAGGCCGATTTCGGTCATCAGCCGGCCCTGATTCAGCAGGTTGTCGACGGTCAGAAAGCGCTCGTTGGCGGCGCCGAGGCCGGCCAGCGCGATCACGAGGATGATCGCGAGCAGCGTCTCATGCCGCTTCAGCCACCAGGGTATCGCGCGGGCGGGCGCTTCGGCCGCGAGGCTCATTTCGACCATCCCCTAGCGGCGCGGCGCTGACGGCGCAGGATATCGGCGATGACGGTCGCGAGGATGAGGCCGCCGCGCAAGGCGTCGGTCCAATAGGGAGAGACGTTGATGAAGACGAGCGCGCTCGTGATCTCGGCGATCAGGATCGCGGCAAGGGTCGACCCGACGACGGTGCCGACGCCGCCGAGAATGCTGACCCCGCCGACCACGGATGCGGTGATGACGGTCAATTCGAGGCCGGGGGGCGTGGTCGACTGGATCACGCGCAGTTGGGTCGCGTAGACAAGGGTCGCAATGCCGGCGAAAAAACCGTGCAGGGCGAAGACCATGACGACCGTTCGCTGAGGATTGACGCCGCAGAGGCGCGCCGCTTCGGCGTTGCCTCCCGTCGCGTAGATTGCCCGGCCGCTGGCGCTGTAGCGCATCCAAACCGCGGCAAGCGCGGTCGCCAGAACCATGATGACGACCGGCATCGGAACATTGAGGAAGGAGAGATCGGCGAGATGGAAGTTCTGCGGCAGATCGGTGATCCATTTGCCGCCGGTGACGCTGATCAGACCGCCCTTCAGGATCGAGAGCATGCCGAGCGTCACGACGATGGCCGGAATGCGCAGATAGGCGACGACGGCGCCCTGGGCCGCCATGACCGCGACGCCGAGGACGAGGGGGACGAGCCAGCTCACGAGAATGGGCGCGCCGGCCACGGCGAGCGAGCCGCTGATCGTCGCCAGTACGCCGATCAGCGCGCCGACCGAAATATCGATGTTGCCCGATATGATCACCATCGACATGCCGATCGCGGCGATGGCGATATAGGCGTTGCCGAGCAGAAGGTCGGAGAGATTGCGGGTCGCCAGAAAGCGCGGGTTGATGAAGCCAACGACGACGGCCAAGCCGATCACGGCGAGCGCGAGCAGGGCTTCCTGCGAAGCAAAGCGCCTCAGGCCGCCGTTCTGCGCGCGCGCTGCGCCGGCAATCGCCGCCGCGCTCATGCCGCTCTCTCCACGCTCGCCGCCTCTCCCATCATCGCCGCCCCGACCGTCTCGGAAGTCGCGTGCGCGCGATCAAACTCGGCGACAAACCGTCCCTCGCGCATGACGAGCACCCGATCGCTCATGCCCAGCACTTCGGGCAATTCGCTCGAGATCATCAGGATGGCGACCCCCGCGCCAGCGAGTTCGCTCATTAGGCGATGGATTTCGGCTTTGGCGCCGACATCGATGCCGCGCGTCGGCTCGTCGAGAATGAGCAGTTTCGGATTGTTGGCGAGCCATTTGCCGAGCACGATCTTCTGCTGGTTGCCGCCGGAGAGGCGCCCTGCGATCTCTTCGACCGAACTCGTCTTGACCCTGAAGCGCTGGACGCCCTCCTCCGCCATGCGCCGCTCCGCGCCACGATCGATGAAGCCCGCGCGGGAGAGCGCGCCTAGCGCCGCCAGCGAGAAATTGTGCAAGACGCTCATTGGGCGTACAAGGCCCTGGACCCCGCGGTCTTCCGGGACATAAGCGATCCCCTTCGAGCGCGCGCCCTCAGCCGAGCGGATCGTGACGCCCTCGCCCATGAGGCGGATCTCGCCCGACTCTGCCGGCGTGATCCCGAACAGCGTCTGGGCGAGTTCGCTGCGCCCCGAGCCGACGAGTCCCGCCAGCCCGACGATCTCGCCTGCGCGCACCGTGAGGCTGACGCTCTTGGTCATCGGATGGCGCACGATATCGCGCGCCTCCAGCACCGGGGCGCCGATCGGGACGGTGGTCTTCGGAAAGAGGTTGTCGATCCGCCGTCCGACCATCATTTGCACGAGTTCGGAGGCATTGGTGTCGGCGACATTGCGCGCCCCGACATAAGCGCCGTCGCGAAGCACGGTGACGCGGTCGCCGATGGCGAAAATCTCATCGAGACGGTGACTGATATAGACGATTCCGACGCCACGCGCCCTGAGGCGGCGCACGATGTCGAAGAGCCGCGTCACGTCGCTCTCTGTCAGCGCCGCGGTCGGCTCATCCATGATGAGGATTCGCGCGTCGTGAGACAGCGCGCGCAGGATTTCGACTCGCTGGCGGTTGCCAACCGAGAGCGCGCCGACGACCTGGTTTGCCGCGAGATCATCGATCTCGAGCGAGGCAAGGAGCGCCTCCGCCCGGGCGCGCATGGCGCGCCAGTCGATGCGGCCCATTCCCGCGCGCGGCGCATGGCCAAGAAAAATGTTCTCCGCGACCGTGAGCTCGGGAAACAGCAGCAGCTCTTGATAGATCGTCGCGACTCCGGCGCGCTTGGCGTCCTCGGGAGAGGTGAAGCGCGTCTCCCGGCCGCCGATCAAAATCGAGCCGCCGTCGGGCTCGTAGACCCCGGAAATGATCTTGATGAGCGTCGACTTGCCGGCGCCGTTCTCGCCNNTCGACTTGCCGGCGCCGTTCTCTCCGAGGAGCGCATGGACCTCGCCCGCGCGGACTTCGAACGACACGCCCGACAGCGCCCGCACCCCGGGAAATGTCTTCTCGATATCGCGCACCTCGAGCAGCGGAGCCGCCGGGCCGGGCGCCACGTCGGTCTCCGGAGGCGCGCTCACGCCGCCTCCGTCGCGCGCGGCTCGGGATGGACGACGATTGTCTCCACGCCCGCGTCGTGCAGCATGGCGAGCGCCTCCACTGGCGCCGCCTCTTCGGTTATGAGCGCATGAATGCGGGAGAGCGGACAAACAACAAGGCTCCCTCGCTGGGAGAATTTCGAGGAGTCCGCCAGCACGACCAGTTTGTCTGCGCGCCTCAGAAGCTTCGTCTCCGCGCGGGCGATCAGCGGATCGCCCTCGATCACGCCGAGCGGACCGATCGAGATCGCGCTCATGAACATGATGCGCGCCGAATAGTGCTGAATGGCGTCATCGTCGAATGGCGCGACGATGAGCTTTTGGTCGCGGTAGACCTCGCCGCCGGGCAACGCGACGCGGTTCTGGGTTTCGCGAATGAGAAACTCGGCGAGCGGATAGGAATTGGTCAAGATTTTCAGCCGCGTGTTCCGCAAGAATTCCGCCATCTGGAAGGTCGTCGTGCCGCCGTTGATGATGATGACGTCGTTATCGACGCACATTTCGAGCGCCCTTCGGGCGATGGCGCGCTTGGCTTCGATATTGATCGTGCGGCTGACGTCGAATGCTTGCGTCTCGAGCGACGCCTGGGCCATCCGCCGGGAGAATGCGCCGCCGAGCGCCTGGATGCCGCCGTAGACCCGCTCGCCATAGCCGGCCTCGGCCAGGCGTCCAGCGTCGCGGCGGGCCGAGGCGGCGGACACGCCGGTGGCCGCCATGAGGTCTGCAATTGACAGGAAGCCTTGCGCGGCGAGCAGATTGCGGACGATCTCGACGCGCTGTCTCTCGCGCATGGCCCTTGCCGTTCCCCCGTTCATTGGTTGTTGGTGCTTGAGTGCCATAGGCCCTATGCACTGTCAATCAACCTCGATCAAATTCGCTCATTGCAGCGCAAAATTGCGCAAAAACATTGACGCACAACGATCATTTGCATATGGACTGGTGAAAATCGCGCGGCATCGAGAGGAACCACCCATGAGCGGCGATCATCTTCGTTTTGACGCTCCGTTGCCCGACCTGTGGGACGACGAACACGCGGCTTCTCTGGACGATCCCGCCCTGCTGCTCTATCGGTCCAATCTGCTCGGCAGCGACCTGCGCATCACCAATTTCGGCGGCGGCAACACGTCCGCCAAGCTCAACGCCGCCGATCCGCTCACCGGCGCGCCGACGAAAGTCCTTTGGGTCAAGGGCTCCGGCGGCGACATCGGCTCTATGAAGCTCGACGGTTTCTCGACGCTCTATCTCGACAAGCTGCTTAGCCTCCGTTCGGTCTATCGCGGCCTCGAGCACGAGGACGAGATGGTTGCGCTCTACAATCATTGCACCTTCAACCTCAATCCGCGCGCGACCTCGATCGATACCCCGCTGCACGGCTTCATTCCCCACCCGCACGTCGACCACGTTCACGCCGACGCGGTGATCGCAATCGCGGCGAGCGAGAACGCCGAAGCGCTGACGCACGAGATTTACGGCGGCGAACTCGGTTTTCTGCCGTGGCAGCGGCCAGGGTTCGACCTTGGTCTGAAGCTCGGCGCGATGGCCGAGGCCAGTCCGAACATGAGAGGCGTGGTGCTCGGCGGCCACGGCCTGTTCACCTGGGGGCCGACCGCGAAGGATTGCTACCGGACCACGCTCGAAATGATCAACAGGGCCGCGCGATGGCTAGGCGCGAACACGCGTGGCGAGGNNTCTTGCCCGCCATTCGCAAGCGCATCTCGACCAGCGAGCGCAAGATCGGGCACTTCACCGACGCCGCGGCCGTGTTGGAGTTCGTCAATTCCCGCGATCTCAAGGCGCTCGCGGCGCTTGGGACGTCTTGCCCCGATCATTTCCTGCGCACCAAGATCCGTCCGCTGGTGCTGCCTTTCGATCCGGCGGCGCGCAACCTCGACTCGGTCCTCGCTTCGCTCGACCAGAACATTGCCGATTACCGCGCCGACTACGAGGCCTATTACCGGCGCTGCAAACGGCCGGACTCGCCGCCGATGCGCGATCCGAACGCAGTCATTTATCTGGTCCCGGGCGTCGGCATGCTGTCGTTCGCCAAGGACAAATCGACCGCGCGCATCGCCGCGGAATTCTACGTCAATGCGATCAACGTGATGCGAGGAGCGGCCAGCGTCAGCCGCTATGTCGGGCTCAAGGAGCAGGAGGCGTTCAACATCGAATATTGGCTGCTCGAGGAAGCCAAGCTCCAGCGGATGCCTAAGCCAAAAACGCTTGCCGGGCGGGTCGCCCTGGTGACCGGCGGCGCGGGCGGCATCGGTCAGGCGATTGCGGCGCGGCTGATGAGCGAAGGCGCCTGCGTCGTGCTCGCCGACATCGACGCCCAGAGCCTCGATGCGGCGGTCGCCGACTTCGGCAAGCGATTCGGCAAGGATGCGGTCGCCGGCGTACATGTCGACGTCACCAGCGAGCCTGCGGTCGAGGCGGCGTTCCGCGAGGCGGTTCTCGCCTACGGCGGCGTCGACATTGTCGTCGCCAACGCCGGCATCGCCTCGGCGGCGCCGTTCGAGGACACTTCGCTCGAGCTTTGGAACCGCAACTTCGCGATCCTCGCCACCGGATATTTTCTCTCCGCTCGGGCGGGCTACCGGATCATGAAAGATCAGGGTCTCGGCGGCGCCATTGTCTTCATCGCCTCGAAGAACGCGCTCGCGGCCTCTCCCGGAGCATCGGCCTATTGCAGCGCCAAAGCGGCAGAGGTTCATCTGGCGCGCTGTCTGGCGCTCGAAGGCGCGCCGCACGGCATTCGCGCCAATACGGTCAATCCGGATGCGGTGCTGCGCGGCTCGAAGATCTGGCAGGGCGAATGGCGGGCGCAACGGGCGGCGTCGAACAAGGTCAGCGAGACCGAACTCGAAGAGGTTTACCGCCAGCGCTCGCTGTTGAAGCTGTCCGTGTACCCCGAGGACATCGCCGAGGCAGTCTATTACTTCGCCTCCGATCTCTCCGCCAAGAGCACCGGCAACATCCTCAATGTCGATGCGGGCAACGCCGTGAGCTTCACCCGCTGACGAAGCAACGCTAACGGAGCGGCCATGTCCTATCGTATCCCCGAGGCGTTGATCGGCGAGGAGAACGCCAGGCTCGCCGCCGCGCAGGCGGAGGATTATGCGGCGCTCGGCCGGCGCCTTGGACGCGCGGGCGTCGACATCGAGGCGATCACGGCCAGAGTCGCCGCATTCGCGGTCGCCGTGCCGACCTGGGGGGTCGGAACCGGCGGCACGCGCTTCGCCCGCTTTCCCGGACCCGGCGAACCGCGCGGCATCTTCGACAAGCTTGAGGATTGCGCGACCATCCACCAGCTCACGCGCGCGACGCCAACCTGCTCGCCGCATTTCCCCTGGGACAAGGTCGACGATTATCGCGAGCTGGCCGAATTCGCGGCGGGGCTTGGCGTCGGTTTCGACGCGGTCAATTCCAACACTTTTCAGGACCAGCCCGGCCAGACGCTGTCCTATAAGTTCGGTTCATTGAGCCACAGCCAAAAGGCGGTGCGCGATCAGGCGGTGGCGCACAACGTCGAATGCATCGAAATCGGTGAGAAACTGGGCTCGAAGGCGCTGACCGTCTGGATCGCCGACGGCTCGAATTTTCCCGGCCAGTCGAACCTCGATCGCGTGTTCGGCTGGTACCTCGAATCGATGAGCGAGGTCTATGCGCGCCTGCCAGGCGACTGGCGCGTCTTCCTCGAGCATAAGCTCAACGAGCCGGCGTTCTACTCGACGGTGATCTCCGACTGGGGAACGAGCCTCATGGCGGCTCAGGCGCTGGGCCCGAAGGCCCATTGCCTCGTAGACCTCGGCCACCACGCGCCGAACGTCAACATCGAGCAAATCGTGTCGCGGCTCATCCGCGCCGGGCGGCTGGCCGGCTTTCATTTCAACGATTCGAAATACGGCGACGACGATCTCGACACCGGATCGATCGACCCGTTTCGGCTGTTCCGGGTGTTCAATGAGCTGGTTGACGCGAGCGCGCGCGGCGCGGCGGGCTTTGATCCCGCCTACATGCTCGATCAGTCGCACAACGTCACCGATCCGATCGAGAGCCTGATGGCCTCGGCGATGGAGACGCAGCGCGCCTATGCGCAAGCGCTTATCGTCGACCGCGAAGCGCTCGCCGGGGCGCAAGACGCGAACGACGTCATGCTCGCTCACCGCATTCTCAAGACCGGTTTCATGACCGACGTTTCGCCGATCCTGGCCGAGGCGCGGATGCACAATGGCGGCGCGATCGATCCGATCGCGGTCTATCGGGCTTCGAACTATCGCAAGGTCAAGGCGAAGGAGCGCCCTGCGGTCGCGGGTTCGTCATCGGGGATTGTCTAAAGCGCGAGCCGCCACGCGCGCGCACCGACCCCCGGCGCGCCGCGTCCTTGCAGCGCTACAGCGATTTCGATCCATCAGCCAGCGCCGCGCCGCAAGCGGCGGCGCGGTTCAGAGAAACGAGCGCCCGGCTATTCCGCCGGCGTCGCCGACACCCCCTCGACGGGGATGGTCGTCGGCTCGGCCTCGCGCCGGAAGCGCCGCCAGGCCATGCGGATGTCGCGGAACAATCTGACCCAGGCATTAGGGGCGCGGAAGTGCGACGCGAACTCCCGGTTGGTCTCCAGCGGGACCCAATAGGAGTGGCGCCAAGTCTTGAACATCGTATGGAGCTCGTCGGCCTGCTCGGGCCTTACCGACAGCGCCGCGCAGCCGCAAAGCGCGTCGATCGTCACCCGCCCGGACCGGTCGAACTGGAAACGATGGCGGCTTGGCACATGGTTCAGCCAGCCATGAGAAAATTCGAAATCGGACGGCTGGAAGCGAAGCGCAGCGATCATCGGCGCGACATCTAGATGGCGAACCGAGTGCCCTGACGCTAGTCTATATTCCACGTTTGGCATCATAGTCTCCTGACCTAGGAGCCCCGACCGTAGCCCTCAACGTTATGGCGCATCGCCGTGTTTCGCGCGACGCGCCGGCATCGACGCTTTTTTCTTCATGGGCGCGAACCGCGTGCAGAATGCGAGAGCATTGCACGAGGGCGCGCCAGTTGCGCTGGCGCCCAGTCTAACGCCGTTTGCGGCATTGCTGCAATCGATTCCATCGCGCCTGGACCGGCGGCAAGCAACAACCCTTTCGACGGGCGGTGGAATGGCTTGCACCGCCCCCGCGCTTTGCAAGCGCGTGGGAGCAAAGGGCCGCGCCTGTCCTCCCACGCAAACCGGGGAGGGGACCGCGCGGAGCGCGGTTGGTTGGGGGTGCGACACGATTAATGGAGGCTCCCGCTAAAGCAATCGCCGCGGTCCTCCCCAAGCTTGAAATCCGCCGATGCTTGACTAAAGTCAGACAATGGACGAGAGCCAGCTGCGGCAGATTCGCCGCTTCAACCGCCTGGTTACCCGGCGCGTCGGCGCGCTCGAGACCAATTACCTGCGCCGAGGCCGGCCGCTGGCGGAGGCGCGGCTCATTTTCGAAATCGGCGCCGACGGCGTCGATGTGCGCACGCTGCGGAGCAGGCTTGGGCTCGATTCGGGCTATCTCAGCCGTCTTGTCCAATCCCTCAAGGCGCAGGGCTTGATCGAACTTGCGAAGGGCGGCGGGGACGGCCGTCGGCGCCGGGTGAGCCTGACTCGCAGGGGAATTGCGGAGCGCGCCGCTTACGACCGGCTCTCGGACCGGCTCGCAGCGTCGATGCTGGAGGCCCTCGACGAAGCCGAGCGCGGCCGCCTGGCGACGGCGATGGGCGAGGTCGAGCGGCTGATCCGCGCCGCCTCGGTGGAGGTCGCGGCGGAAGCTCCAAACAGCGGCGACGCGCGCCGGTGCCTCGATGCGTACTTCAGCGAGCTCGCGGCGCGCTTCGAGGGCGGGTTCGACGTTGCTAAGGACGATTCCGCCCGCGCCGACGACATGGCGGCGCCATCGGGCCTGTTCGTGGTCGCAAGGCTCGACGGCGATGCGGTCGGATGCGGCGGGCTCAAGCGTACCGGCAAGGCGACGGGAGAGATCAAGCGGGTCTGGACCGCGCCCTCCGCCCGCGGCATGGGCGTCGCTCGCCGGGTGCTCAGAACGCTCGAAGCAGCGGCGCGCGGCATGGGCCTAAGGACGCTTCGCCTGGACACCAACCGGGCGCTGACCGAGGCCCACGCGCTCTACAACAAGGAAGGGTTCCGGCAAATCGCCCGTTTCAACGACAACCCTTACGCCGATCACTGGTTCGAAAAGCGGCTATAAGCACAGCAACGAATCGTGTCCCTCGTCAATTCGGTGGGGTCGTCGTAGTGTGCTCCGAGAAACGTTCTGCTTGTGCCGGCCCGCGGGCTCCGGTCCGGCTCGACTTGGACAGAATTCGGTCGGCTGTTTCCCGCATCGCGCCGGTCTTTCGAAACACGCCTCAGTACGTTTGCCCACCCCTTGGCGAGGCGCTTGGCTGCGAACTCATTTTGAAGCTTGAAACCGCCAATCCCATACGCTGTTTCAAGGGTCGTGGGACGGAGACGGTCATGGCGCGTCTGGCCGACTCGGGCGCCAGGGCGGCGGTCTGCGCGAGCGCCGGCAATCTCGGACAGGCTTTGGCCTATAGCGGACGAAGCCGAGGGATCTCGACAACCGTCGTNNTCTGGCTCGGCAGATCGCAGACAGCGAAGGCGCATTCCTGGTCGAAGACAGTGAGAACATCGACACCTGCGAAGGAGCTGGCACCATCGGGCTCGAGCTCATTGAAGGCGTCGGGCCTATCGACGCTGTGCTCGTCGCGCTCGGAGGCGGCGCAATGGCCACCGGCGTGGGGTACGTCTTCAAGCGCCTCGCTCCACGGGTCGAAATCGTGGGCGTGCAGCCTAGCGGAGCGCCAGCGATGGCGTTGTCATGGCGGGCAGGGTCCATCGTCGAGACGGACCGCACGGATACAATCGCGGACGGCGTCGCAGGGCGCTTTCCAATCCCCGCTGTTCTCGACGACCTGCTGGTCGTCGCTGATCACGTCGCGCTGGTCGAGGAAGACAGCATCGTTGCCGGAATGCGAATGCTTTATCGCCGCGCCGGACTTATCGTAGAGCCGTCAGCCGCGCTGGGCGTTGCGGCGATCCTGGAGGATCCGTCCCGCTACGCGGGCAAGCGGGTCGCAACAATCATCTGCGGGGGCAACGTGATCCCGGCGGACTTTGAGCGATGGGTTACCGAGGGCGTCAGCCGCGCCAGCACGGCTTGTTGATTTCCGACCAGCGCTCGGCGGAGCTGACGCCGATGTCATGCAGTTCGCCGTCCGACATCCGCGCCAGTTCGCCCCGTTCCCGCGCCCGCCGGCGCCATGATTGCAATTCAGTTCGCCAGTGGGCGAGCTGGGGCGGCGACATTTCGAACGCGAAATGCGGCAACGCGATGCGCATGATAGCCTCCTGGGCCACTTAATGGGCAAGTGATAGGGTCGATGGCTGTCGCCCGTCAAACGACATCTCGGCATCGATCGCATGCGACAGGGGAATGCGGTGGCGAAAGCGAGCTAGCCCGCCCCCAACGCAGCTCGGCTTGACAGAGCCAGGGAGCACGACCAGGTTGGGGCTCGATCGCATGAGGTAATCACATGCGAAGCTTTCCGGTTCGGCTGCCGTCGCTCGATCTCGTTCGCGGTTTCGTCGCCGTCGGGCGGCGCATGAGCATTACGCTCGCCGCGCAGGATCTTTTCCTCACCCAATCCGCCGTCAGCCGGCAGATCATCGCGCTCGAGGAGGCGCTCGGCGTCAAGCTCATCAACCGGGGCTATCGCTCGATCGGCTTCACCGCCGAAGGCGAACGCTTCTTTCGGGTCGCCGACAGCGCCCTTCAACAGCTTCAGGATGGCGTCAATGCGCTCGCCGCCGGGCGCGACCGGCAGCCGGTGACGATCACCGCCAGCATCGGCGTCACGGGCTTGTGGATCATGCCGCGTCTCGGCGGTTTCCAGCAGCGCCATCCCGATATCGACGTGCGGGTGGCGGCGAACAACAGAGTGGTCGATCTGAGGACCGGAGGCGCTGATGTCGCCATCCGCTATTGCCCCGCCTCGAACGCGCCGCCGGGGTCGCCGCGCCTGTTCGGCGAAGCGGTCGCGCCCGTCGCCCATCCCTCGCTGGGCGTGAGCCGCCTCGACCCCGAGTCGATCGCCACCCACGTTCTCATCGAATACGACGACTCGAATCGCCCCTGGCTGCAATGGGCCGACCGGCTCCATTCCATGGGTCTGAGCGCCGTCAAGCCGAAGGGCGTTCTGCGCTACAATCAATATGATCAGGCAATCCGGGCGGCGCTCGAGGGCCAGGGAATAGCGCTCGGCCGCATCGCCCTGATCGAGCCCTTGCTGTCGCAAGGCAGGCTGGTCGCGGTCGGCGGCGCGGGCGCGGACCAGGCGCATGGATACGCCTATTGGCTGGTCCAGGCCGACGCAACGCCCCGCGACGACGTCCAGGTCGTGATCGACTGGATCAAGACGGAGGCGAAGAGCGTCGAATTGCGGCTCGAGGACGAGTTGAGCGCCCTTGCGGGGGTCGAGTCGCGGCCGAAATGACCGGGGTCGTCATTGTGGGCGTCGTCGCTACTTGCCCTCGGTTTTCGCCACCCGCTCGTAATTGCGGGCGGCCGAGGTGACGGCGAGCGCGGCGGCGGCCAGCGGGCCGGCCGGGGCGTCGGAGGCGCCTGCTCCGGATTGGCCGGCGAGGAGACCCTGAACCCGCTCGCGGATTGCCGGGTTGAGCGGCGGAGCGCCGGTCTGAACCGCGAGACGGGCCGCCGAAAGCTCGGCCACCAAGCTGTAGGCGGCGATCAGCAGATTCGCCATCTCGTCGAGGCCCTTGCGCGCCGCCATCGGCTCGCTGCTCATCCGTCCGGCGGAATCGGAAAGCGCGGCGATCGCCTCGATCACGTTCTTGCGCGCGAGCCGGTAGTCATGATCGCTGACGTCTGCCCTGAGCGCGGCGGCGGCGAAGGCGGCAAGCTGGGCCTGGAGGCGGCTCGCCAGCCGCGGCGCCTCGGACGATTCCCAGCGCGGCCAGAGATAGTTGAAGAGATGCGCGATCGCCGCGCCGATTAGCGTATCGGCGAGGCGCACCAGGATCGGCGCCGACACCCACGGCTGGACCAGGTGCAGCGACACCAGCGCGGTCACCGAGGCGCCGGAAGAGGCCACGCGGTAGTTGAGCCGCGCAAAGCTGTGGGTGACGGCGACCGCGAGACCCTGGACCGCGACCAGCGCGCCGGCCGGCAAGTAGGCGACTGAGCCCGCAGCGACGACGCAGCCGATCAGCGTGCCGATGACGCGGTCGTCGCGGCGCTGCTTGGTGAGCCCGTAGCCTGCCCGCATCACCACCGCGATGGTGAGCAGGACCCAGTTGCCGTGCCGCTCGTCGCCGAGCGATTGGGCGACGACCGCCCCTGCCATCATCGCCAGCGCCAGGCGCACGGAGAACCTGAGCACCGGCGATTCGAGGCTCAAATGGGGCGCGAGCGCGCTCGGCGCGTAGCGGCGTTTCGGGATGAAGGCGGCGAGATTGACGTCGCCGATCGAGGCCCGCGCCGTCTCGTCGTCCGACAAGGCGCGCTCCAAACGCCTGATATGGCTGAGCGAGAGGACGAGTCGCCAGGTCGTGGCGACGAGCGCCGCACGCGCTTTCGGGTCCATCGCTTCGGCTTCCGCCCGCGCCGCCTCGCGCTTGAGCGCGTCGATGGCGAGCTGATGGTCGGGCGGCAGAATGGGGCGACCGGTGGTCAGGAGCTCCAGGCTCAAGTGCTCGAGATCGAACGACCCGACCCGCAGGGCGTCGCCGATTCGCGCCAGCACTGTCGCGGCCTCCGGTGTCTGCCGGATGAGATCGACGTCGCATTGGGCGGCCACCAGCGCATCCAGCGCATCGAGCAGGATGCCGATAGACGCTGCGAGCCGCATCCGCTCGCCCTTTTCTCCCGGCCGCTCAAGCAAGACCGAGCGCGCCGACTGCAATTGCTCCGAAAGCATCGACTGCTGGCGAATCGTTGCGCCATAGGCCGCAGCCAGTTCCTGGTCCGGATCAAAAACGCCCGCGACCGCGCGCATGTACATCGAGAATTCGCGGATCGATTCGCTCGTGACCAGCCGGCGGGCGCTGGCGTCGGTAAAGACGGTCGCCAGAAGCGCAAACGCGATATAGGCGACGCCCCCGCCCGCGAGCAACAGCTCGATTCGAACCGCGGCCGGGAAAGTCTCGCGCGGGAATCCGAGAATGAAAACCATCGGGATGACCGCCTGCATGCCGACCGCCACCGCCCATCGGCCGAGCCCGGTGACGAGACCGCCGACAAAGCTGATGAGGCCGATCATGACGAGGGCGGCGACCGGCCACGGCAGCGCGAGCTGGATCGCCACGGTCGACAGAAGCGCCAGCGCGAAGCCGAAGCCGAGCGTCTTCGCCTTCTCCCGCCAGGGCGCCGGGAGATCGGAAATGCTGGCCGCAATCGCGCCGAGCGTCGCCGGCTGGCCGGCGGCGAAGCCGAAAATCGCCGAGGAGACAAGCGCGACCGCAACCACCCCCAGGCCGACGCTCGCGCCGTTGATGATGTGCTGGCCGACGAAGAGCCGCAGCAGATTGGGTGGGCGCGGCCAGCGAGGCATGGGGCCCGGAAGAGTCCTAGGCGGCCGTCGCCTTCTGTTTCAACGATTCGACCGCGCGCGCCGCGATCGCATTGAGGCCGGGATGGCCTTGATCGGCGAAGGCGATGATCTCGCGAATCATCTTCGGCGTCCAGTAGAGGGTGAGATGCGAGGCGGCGCCCGCGGTCGCTTCCCGCTCGGGCATGGCGGCGTAGAAATCCGCGATCTGATTGGCCATGCGCACGAGTTTGTCGATCTTGCCGGTCGTCACGCCGCCAATCCCCCGCTCGCCTCGCCCTCGCCGCCTTCGAAGGATAGCGCCTGATCGCCGCGCGCGACCGCGATCACGCGAACGCCGAAACGCCGCGCCCGCTCCAGGGCGAGCGAGGTCGGGGCTGAAACCGACACCAGGGTCCCGGCGCCGAAGATGGCCGCCTTGGCGACCATTTCGAACGAACAGCGGCTGGTGATGACAAAAAATCCGCTGTCGGGGGCAACGCGAGCGCGCGCCAGCGCCCCGATCGCCTTGTCGAGCGCATTATGCCGTCCGACATCCTCGCGCGACAACAGAATCCTGCCGTCCCGCCCGCACCACGCCGCGGCGTGGACGGCGCGGGTCGCGCGATTGAGGGGCTGCCAGGCCTCGAGTTCGCCAATCGCGGCGCGGATCGCGGCTGGCTCGATCGCAGCCGGCGGATTGAGCGGCGGCCGGGGCGACGGCATCTGGGAAAAATCCTCTATGCCGCAGAGGCCGCAGCCGGTGCGCCCGCTCATCGCCCGGGCGCGCGCCATATGGGCCTGCAATCGCTCGCCGCTGAGCGCGATCTTGAGCTTCCAGCCGTCCTCGGCCGCTTCGACCTCGATTCCCCGGATGTCAGCGACACTCTCGGCGATCTGCTCGGTCAGGACAAAGCCGGCGGCGAAATCCTCGAGGTCCTGCGGGGTCGCCATCATGACGGCGAACGGCGCGCCGCCGAGGACGATCTGGACCGGGGCCTCGACGGCGATGGCGCGCGTGAACTCCTTTCCGCCGACGCCCAAGTCGTAGGAAAAGACGCGGACCGGAGCGTCGATCGAACCCGGCCCCTCACTCGGCCGCATCGGCCAACGCCTTCGCCATCCGGCGCAACGAGACACCCTCTTCGCGATCGCGCAGCTGCCAATCGGAGAAGTGGTTGGTGCGCCGGACCTGCACCGCGGTCACCTTGTATTCCGGACAGTTGGTCGCCCAGTCGGAATTGTCGGTCGTCACCACGTTGGCGCCGGTCACGGCGTGATGGAAGGTCGTATAGACGACCCCCGGCTGCACCCGCTCGGTGACGCTGGCGCGGAGCGAAATCTCGCCGATGCGGCTTGCGAGCGCCACGAGGTCGCCATCGCGTACGCCGCGCTGCTCGGCGTCGAAGGGGTGAATTTCGAGCACGTCCTCGTGGTGCCAGACCGTGCTCGCGGTGCGCCGCGTCTGGGCGCCGACATTGTATTGCGACAGGATGCGGCCGGTGGTCAAAAGGAGCGGGAAGCGCGGCCCGGCGCGCTCCTCGGTGGCGAGATATTCGGTCAGCATGAACTGGCCCTTGCCGCGGACGAAATGGTCGACATGCATGACCGGCGTGCCGGTCGGCGCCGCGTCGTTGCACGGCCACTGGATTGAGCCGAGCTCGTCCAGGCGAGCGTAGGAGACGCCCTTGAAGGTCGGCGTGGTCGCCGCAATCTCGTCCATGATCTCTCTCGGGTGATTGTAACGCATTGGCGCGCCGAGCGCATTAGCCAGCGCCATCGTCACCTCCCAGTCGGCCATTCCGGCAAGCGGGGGAATCGCCTTGCGCACCCGGCTGATCCGGCGCTCGGCGTTGGTGAACGTGCCGTCCTTCTCCAGGAACGACGCGCCGGGCAGGAAGATATGGGCGTAACGCGCCGTCTCGTTGAGAAAGAGATCCTGCACGATGACGCATTCCATCGCCTTCAGGCCCGCGGTGATGTGGGTCGTGTCGGGGTCCGACTGGGCGATGTCCTCGCCCTGGACGTAGAGCCACTTGAACGAGCCGTCGATCGCCTCGTCGATCATGTTGGGGATGCGCAAACCCGGCTCGTTGCTGAGCGGCACGCCCCACAGGCGCTCGAACGTCTCGCGGGCGGTGTCGTTCGACACGTGGCGGTAGCCGGAGAACTCGTGCGGGAACGAGCCCATGTCGCACGAGCCCTGAACGTTGTTCTGGCCGCGCAAGGGATTCACGCCGACCCCCTCGCGGCCGATGTTGCCGGTCGCCATGGCGAGATTGGCGATCGCCATCACCGTCGTCGAGCCCTGGCTGTGCTCGGTGACGCCAAGGCCATAGTAGATCGCCGCATTGCCGCCGGTCGCATAGAGACGCGCCGCCGCGCGCAGCTCGTGCGGATCGACGCCGGTCGCCGCCGCCGTCGCCTCGGGCGAATGGCGCGGATCGGCGACGAACCGCGCCCAGGATTCGAAATTACCGAGGTCGCAGCGCTCGCGGACGAAGGCTTCATCGACGAGGCCCTCGGTAACGACGACATGGGCCATCGCGTTGAGGACCGCAACGTTGGTTCCGGGCTTCAACGTCAGATGATGGTCGGCCTTGACGTGCGCGCTCCTCACCAGATCGATGCGGCGCGGGTCGACGACGATGAGGCGGGCGCCGGCGCGCAGACGTTTCTTGAGGCGGGAGGCGAACACCGGATGGGCGTCGGTCGGATTGGCGCCGATCACGACCACGACGTCCGCCTTCGCGACCGACTTGAAATCCTGGGTGCCGGCCGAGGTGCCGAAGGTCTTGGACAGGCCGAAGCCGGTCGGCGAGTGGCAGACGCGGGCGCAGGTGTCGATGTTGTTGTTGCCGAACCCGGCGCGCACCAGCTTCTGGACCAGGAACACTTCCTCGTTGGTGCAGCGCGAGGAGCTGATCGCCCCGACCGAGTCGCGGCCATACTGGGCCTGGATGCGCTTGAACTCGCTCGCCGCATGGGCGATCGCCTCGCCCCAGGAGACCTCGCGCCACGGATCCTCGATTCGGCCACGGATCATCGGCTTGAGAATGCGGTCCTTGTGGGTGGCGTAGCCATAGGCGAACCGGCCCTTGACGCACGAATGGCCCTCGTTGGCCTTGCCGGCCTTGTGGGGGACCATGCGCAGAACTTCGTCCCCCTTGAGCTCCGCCTTGAAGGAGCAGCCGACGCCGCAATAGGCGCAGGTGGTCACAACCGTCCGCTCCGGGGTTCCGTGCTCGATGACCGGCTTCTCGTTGAGGGTCGCGGTCGGGCAGGCCTGCACGCACGCGCCGCAGGAGACGCATTCGGACGACAGGAAATCGACGCCGCCGGTCGCAACCTTCGAATCGAAACCGCGGCCAAGGATGGTCAGCGCAAACGTGCCCTGAACCTCCTCGCACGCGCGCACGCAGCGCGAGCAGACGATGCATTTCGACGATTCGAAGCTGAAATACGGATTGGAGGCGTCGATCGGGCCCTGCGAGTGCTTGGCGCCGTCATACCCATAGCGCACGTCGCGCAAGCCGACGTTCCCGGCCTGGGTCTGCAATTCGCAGTCGCCGTTGGCGCTGCAGGTCAGACAGTCGAGCGGATGGTCGGAGATATAGAGCTCCATCACGCCGCGCCGCAGCCGCTCCAGCCGCGCCGTCTTGGTGCGGACGATCATGCCCGCTTCGGCCGGGGTCGTGCACGAGGCCGGCGTACCCTTCCGGCCCTCGATCTCGACCAGGCAGAGCCGGCACGAGCCGAAGGCCTCGAGATTGTCGGTCGCGCAGAGCTTGGGGATCGGGTTGTCGATCAGCGCGGCGGCGGCCATCACCGACGTCCCCTGCGGCACGCTGACCTTGCGCCCGTCGATGGTCAGCGTGACAGTCGGTTCGCCGGTGCGGATCGGCGTGCCGGTATCCAGTTCCTGCAACAGCGCCATCGCTTGATCTCCTATTCCGCCGCGACGCGCGCCGGCGCCCCGGCGAAATCCTCGCTGAAATGATCGAGCGCGCTGACAACGGGCAGCGGGGTGAGCCCGCCGAGCGCGCAGAGCGAGCCGTCGGTCATCACCTCGCAAAGATCGCGCAAAAGCTGGACGTTCCGCTCGCGGTCGCGGCCGGCGATGATCTTGTCGACCGTCTCCACACCGCGGGTCGAGCCGATCCGGCACGGCGTGCACTTGCCGCAGCTCTCCTTGGCGCAGAATTCGAAGGCGAAGCGCGCCTGGCGCGCCATGTCGACGCTGTCGTCAAAGACCACGATCCCGCCGTGGCCCAGCATGCCCCTGGCCGCGGCCATCGACTCGTAGTCGAGCGGCGTATCGAGGAGCGAAGCGGGAAAATAGGCGCCGAGCGGTCCGCCGACCTGAACCGCCCGGATCGGCCGGCCGGTGCGCGTGCCGCCGCCGAAGCCTTCGACGAGATCGCGCAAGCTCGCGCCGAAGGCGAGTTCGACGAGCCCGCCATGGCGGACGTTGCCGGCGAGCTGGAACGGTTGCGATCCGAGCGACCGGCCGACGCCGTAATCGGCGTAGGCCTTGGCCCCATGCTCGAGGATCCACGGCGCGGAAGCGAAGCTCAGGACATTATTGACGACCGTCGGCTTGCCGAACAGGCCGGCGATCGCCGGCAACGGCGGCTTGACGCGAATCTGGCCCCGCTTTCCCTCAAGGCTTTCCAGGAGCGACGTCTCCTCGCCGCAGATATAGGCGCCGGCGCCGAGCCTCGGTTCGAGATCGAAGGCGCGGCCGGAGCCGAGCACGCTCGGGCCGAGGAGTCCCGCCGCCCGCGCCCGCCCGATCGCGCGTGAAAAAACCGCGAACGCGTGCGGATATTCGGAGCGGATGTAGACATAGCCCTTCGTCGCGCCGACCGAGAGCGCGGCGATGGCCATGCCCTCGATCAACAGGAACGGGTCGCCCTCCATCAGCATCCGGTCGGCGAAGGTGCCGCTATCGCCCTCGTCGGCGTTGCAGACGACGTATTTTTGCTCGGCCTCGATCCCGGCCGTCGTCCGCCATTTGACGCCCGTGGGAAACCCCGCGCCGCCGCGCCCGCGCAGGCCCGAGGCCAGAATCTCCTCGATCGTCGCCTTAGGGCCGAGGCGCAGCGCGTACTCGAGACCTCGAAGCCCGCCATGACGCCGGTAATCGTCGATCGACAGGGGATCGGTGAGCCCGCAGCGGGCAAAAATAAGCCGCTGCTGCCGCGCCAGATAGGGGATGTCCTCGACGCGCCCGAGCGCCTTGGGATGAGAGCCGCCAGTCAGGAAGCCCGCCTCGAACAGCCGCGCAACCTCATCCGGCGCGACCGGTCCATAGCCGATGCGGCCGGCCGCGGTCTCGACCTCGATGAGCGGCTCGAGCCAAAAGAGGCCGCGCGAACCAGTGCGCACAATCGTAGTATCGACGCCGCGGCGTCGCGCCTCATCGAGAATCGCGCCGGCGACAGCGTCCGCGCCAACCGACAGCGCCGAAGAATCGGCCGGAACGAAAACGCGCGCGCTCATTGCATCTTCCGTTGGGCGCCGGCGACGAGCGCGTCGAGGCGATCGCGGTCGAGACGGCCGATCGGTTCGCCGTCGAGCAGGGCGGCGGGGGAGAGAGCGCAGTTGCCGAGGCAGTAGACCGATTCGACGCGAATCCCTGAACCTTCGTCCAGGCCGTCGACCGTGACGCCGTGGCGGACGGCGAGATGGGAAACGAGGTCTTCGCATCCCATGGCCTGACAGGATTCGGCGCGGCAAAGTTTCAGGACCCGGCCGTCAACCGGCGAACGGCGGAAATCGTGGTAGAAACTGACGACGCCGAGGGCTTCAGCTCTCGAGATGTTGAGCGCATCGGCGATCAGCGGGATAGCGTCGTCGTCGATATAGCCGAATTGCTCCAGCAAATCGTGGAGGATCGGCAGCGTCGCGCCCGGCAGCGTCCGCTTGCGATCGATCAGCGTTCGGGCCAGATCAACATCAAAAGCCGTTCGGCCAGACAACTTATTCCTCCCGGATCGGATGAATTCATGCGCCCGGGCGGGGGCAGGTTCAAATTGAACGTTTGGAAGGTGCGATAGGAAACTTCTATCGAATCGCCTTCCCTTCGTATGCTTCGAACCGGTCCGGCGGCTGGATGAGCGCCGCGACGTCGGCGGGGAGTTGCATGGCGAACAGGTTGCGGGCGAGCGGCGAGGGCGGCTCCCGGTCGCTCATCACGAGGCCGATGGTGCGTTGTGCGACCGGCTCGACGAGCTCGATCGCCCGCGTGCCCGGCGGCACGCCGAGAAAGCGCAAAAGCTGACGCGGCACGATCGCCGACCATTGGCCGGCGCTCACGTGCGACACGAGATTGAAGATCGAGTTGGTTTCCACCGCCGGAACCGGTTTCGCCCCGACCGAGCGGAACACGCCGTCGATGATGCGCCGGTTCTGCATGTCGGGCGTCAGCAGACACAAAGGCGCTTCAGCCGCTTCCCGCCACGTGACTTGACGCCGGCCGGCGAGTGGGCCGGTCGCCGGGGTCAGGAAGAGATATTCCTCGACGCAAATCGGCTTCGTCTTGAGGTGGCTGATCGGTTCGGCGTCGAGATAGGTGAGACCCGCGTCGAGCTCGAAGTCCTCGATCCCCCGTTCGATTTCCTGGCTGGAGTGGGACAGAACCGTCACGGTCACCCCGGGGAAGCGGGCCAGGAAGGGACCAGTGAGCTGGGAGACGATCGGGAGCGCGGTCGGAATGGCGCCGATGCGGAGCCGACCGGTCAGGCCCTTGTCGATCTCGTCGAGTTCGTGGCGCAGATTTTCGATCTCGGCGAGAACCCGATGGGCGTGGTCCAGGACGACCTGTCCCTGGGGCGTCAGGCCGACATACCGATGGCCGCGCTCGACGATCGGCGCCCCGAGATCGTCTTCGAGCAGCCGGATCGCAGCCGATAGGGTCGGCTGGGACACATGGCAGGCCTCTGCGGCGCGGCCGAAGTGCTTCTCGCGCGCCAGCGCCGCGAGATATTCGAGTTGACGGAGGACCATAGCGCCCTGTCCAGGCACTTCTCGTGGCGCCAGGCAAAGCCAAGGTCAATAGCAAGTTTCTATCGGGTTGGCCGCTGCCCCGTCTGGAGATCGCCCAATTTGG
>PLUH01000255.1:0-4744 GCA_003164825.1 Hyphomicrobiales bacterium | reverse complement strand
GCCGCGCGCCGCCCTGATCGGCGGGGCCTTCTCATTGCAGGCGGGCGACGGCAGGACCGTCAGCGATCAGACGCTGCGCGGCCGGCCGTTCCTGGTCTATTTCGGATACACCCACTGCCCCGACGTCTGTCCGACCGAGCTCGCGCGCATCTCGGATGTATTGAATCAGATGAGCGACAAGCCCATTCCCGCCCTGTTCATCACGGTCGATCCGGAGCGCGACACGCCCAAACTCATGCAAGAGTACGTCAGCAGCTTCAATCCGGCGATCATCGGGCTTTCCGGCAGCCGGCAGGCGATCGACGCGGCCGAGAAGACTTTTCGGGTGTTCGCCCGCAAGGGGGAGCCGCAGGCCGACGGCGACTATTCGATGGACCACAGTTCGATCATCTACCTCATGGACAAGAATGGCGCGTTCGTCGAAGCCTTCAATGTCGAACGCGCGCCCAAAGATGCGGCCAAGGACCTGGAGCGGTTTCTGTAAGGCGCCTAGAAATCCCCTCCCCATTGCGCCGCGCTCCATGAGGGAGGATAAAGCCGGCCAGAGCGCCGGAAGCGCCTAACGCAAAGAGCCTGGAACGGATGGACAAGTTTACGACACTGACCGGGGTGGCCGCGCCGCTGGCGATCGACAATATCGACACCGACATGATCATCCCCAAGCAATATCTCAAGACCATCAAGCGGACCGGTCTCGGCGCTGGCCTGTTCGCGGAGATGCGCTATCGCGAGGACGGATCCGAGCACCCTGACTTCGTTCTCAACAAACCCGCTTACCGCAAGGCGTCGATCATCGTCGGCGGCCACAATTTCGGCTGCGGCTCCTCGCGCGANNGACGACGCCGAGCGCGGCGCCAACGCGACCTTGACCATCGACCTGCCGGCGCAGGAAATCCACGGTCCCGACGGCGGCGTGGTGAAGTTCGAGCTCGACGCCTTCCGCAAGCAGTGCCTGATCGAAGGCCTCGATCACATCGATCTGACGCTGGTCGAGGCGACGGCGATCGAGGCGCACGAGAAGAAGGCCGCCGCCGCCCACCCCTGGCGGTGAAAGCTACCGTTTCCCCTTCCCGGTGAGCTGAGGAAGGGAAGCCGCGATCAGGGACGCGCCCTGATTCCACCGATTGCCGACATGCACTAATATGCGCCGCCAATAAGCAAAGGGCGGACGCTCGGCTTTAGATGAACGGCACGACGGTATTCCTGACCGCCATCGGCTACGTCTTTCTGCTGTTCCTCATCGCTTGGTGGGGCGACCGCGGGGGACGGCGTGTGGCGTCCGGCCGCTCGCGAGCGGTCGTCTATGCGCTGAGCCTCGCCGTCTATTGCACGTCCTGGACCTATTACGGCTCGGTCGGGCTCGCTTCCGAGCACGGGCTCGATTTTCTGCCGATCTACATCGGGCCCATTCTTGTGATCGGCCTCGGGGCGCCGTTCATCGCCCGCATCGCCAATCTCGCCCACGCGCAGAACGTCACCACGGTCGCCGATTTCGTATCGGCGAGGTACGGAAAATCCCAGCCGGTTGCCGCGGTCGCCGCGCTGATCGCTCTCATCGGGTCGGCGCCCTATGTCGCGCTCCAGCTCAAGGCGGTCGCGCCGACCATGTTGATGGTGGTCGATTCGTTCGATCATGGGCGCCTGACGCCTGACACGCCCTCGACCTCTTTTTATCTCGCGGTGTCCGTGGTGCTCGCGGCCTTCGCGATGGCGTTCGGCACCCGGCGCATCAACCCCAAGGAGCATCAGGATGGCCTCATTCTCGCCATCGCCGTGGAATCGATCGTCAAACTGGTTGCGTTTCTCGCCGTCGGCGTCTTCGTCGTCTGGCGGCTCAACGGCGGGATCGTCGCTCTGACCGAGATTGCGCAATCCAATCCCAGGATCGCCGCGGTCATCCAGACCCCTCCCGATCCCGCCGTTTGGGCGGTGACGACGCTATTGTCGGCTTTCGCCATCGTGCTCCTGCCGCGCCAGTTCCATGTCGCGGTGGTCGAGAACCACGACCAGCGCGGCATCCGCACTGCAGCCTGGCTCTTTCCGACCTATCTCGTGCTGATCAACCTGTTCGTCGCGCCGCTGGCCATCGCCGGTCTGAATATTTTCCCGGATGGGTCGATCAATCGCGACTTGACCGTTCTTGCGCTGCCGCTCAACGCCGGCGCGCACGGGATCGCGCTGTTGACGATGGTGGGCGGCCTCTCGGCGGCGACCGGGATGGTGGTGGTCGAAAGCGTCGCGCTCGCCATCACCATTTCCAACGACCTGGTGATGCCGCTCGTGCTCCGGCGCCGCGGGTCGCAGGCGCGCGCGGTCGAGGGCGACATCGGCGCGCTGGTGCTTTGGGTCCGCCGGGTCGCGATCGTCGGCGTTCTGGCGCTGGGCTTCGCCTACGAGCGCATGGCCGGCGAAGCGGGTCTGGTGTCGATCGGCCTGCTATCGTTCGCGGCCGTGGCGCAGATCGCGCCGGCTTTCCTCGGCGGCCTCTTCTGGCGGCGCGGGACGGCGCGGGGCGCGATCGCCGGCATGACCGCGGGCGCGCTCGCCTGGTTCTACCTCCTGCTCTTGCCCTCGATCCGGCCGGAACACGCGCTTTCGAACTTTTTGGCCCATGGGCCGCTCGCGATCGCTTGGCTGAGCCCGGCCGCGCTGGTCGCCTTCGCGCCCAACGCGCTGGTGGGCGGCGTGGTCCTGTCGCTGGCGGCGAACATCGCGGCGTTTTTCGTCTTTTCGCTGACCCGCCAGCCGAGCGCGCTCGAACGGGCGCAGGCGAGCGCGTTCGCCGGAGTGGGCGTCGGTGGTAAGCCTCAGGCATTCCGTCTTTGGCGTTCGTCGACGACCGCGGGCGAGCTCGAGGCGGCGGTCGCCCGCTATCTCGGGGCCGGGCGGGCGCGCCGCGCCTTCGCCGGCTTCATGCGCGAGCGCGGTCTCGTCTACGACCCCACGCTCGAGGCCAGCGCGCAATTGGTTCGCCATGCGGAATTCCTGCTCTCGCCGGCGATCGGCGCCTCGACCTCGCGCCAGGTGCTGTCGTTGCTGTTGAGGCCCCGGACCGTGTCCGGCCAATCGGCGCTCAAGCTCATCGACGAAGCTTCGGCCGCGATCCAGTCGAGCCGCGATCAATTGCAGCATGCAATCGATCATGCGCGGCAGGGCATCACCGTCTTCGACGCCAATCTCGCGCTGACCGCCTGGAACCGCGAATTCGCCGACCTCTTCGATCTGCCGCCCGCCATGCTGCGTCATGGCGTGGGCCTCGACGAGATCGTGCGCTTCAACGCCGGCCGCGGCGCCTACGGGCCGGGCGATTCGGAAGACTTCGTCGCCGACCGGGTCGCGAGCCTGCTCTATGATGATCAGCCGAACCGGCTGCGCCTGTTCTCGACCCACCGAGTGATCGAGGTGCGCTCGGCGCGGCTGCCGGACGGCGGGATCGTGACCACCTACACCGACGTGACCCAGACCGTTCAGGTCGAGGAAGCGCTCGAAGCGGCCAACGAGATGCTCGAACGCCGGGTCGATGAGCGCACGGCGGAATTGCAGCGGCTCAACGCCGAGCTCGAGCGGGCGAAGAACGAGGCGGACGCAGCCAACCTGTCCAAGACGCGATTCCTCGCCGCGGCGAGCCACGATATTCTGCAGCCGCTCAACGCCGCGCGCCTTTATGCGAGCTCGCTCTCCGAGGGCGCGAGCCAGATCGGGGTCGAGGAGCGGGCGGATCTGGCGCGCAACGTCGATGTCTCGCTCGAGGCGGTCGAGGAGATCCTCGGCGCGCTGCTCGACATTTCGCGACTTGACGCCGGCGCGACCCGGCCGGAAATCTCCGACGTCCCGGTTGCCGACCTGATGGGGTTGCTCGAAATCGAGTTCGCCGCCCTCGCCCGGGCCAAGGGACTCGACCTCGTCTTCGTCCCGACCAGGCTCGCCNNACGCTGAGCGGCCGGGTGCTGGTCGGGTGCCGGCGTCTCTCCGGCGCGGCCCGGATCGAGGTGTGGGACACCGGCCTCGGCATTCCGCCCGAGCATGAGCGGGCGGTGTTCGCCGAATTCCGGCGCCTCGATCAGGGGGCGCGGGTCGCGCGCGGCCTCGGCCTCGGCTTATCGATCGTCGAGCGCCTGGGGCGGGTGCTCGAGCATCCGGTCGGATTGCGCTCGCGCCCCGGCAAGGGGTCGGTGTTCTTCGTCACCGCGCCGCTTGGACGCGCGGCGCTTAAGCCGCGCGCAGAGCCCGGCGCGCCCGAGCCGATCGCGTTGGGCGAACCGCTCAGCGGGCTGAAGGTTCTCGCCATCGATAACGAGCCGCGGGTGCTGGAGGGCATGCGCACTCTTCTGAACCGTTGGGGTTGCGTGGTCGCCACCGCCGAGGGCCTCGCCGAGGCGACGGCCGCGCTGATCGAATTCGGCCCGCCGGACGTCATCATCGCCGACTACCATCTCGATTCCGGCGACGGCGTCGCCGCGATCCGGGCGCTGCGCGAGCAGTTCGGCCGCAGCACGCCTGCGATCCTCGCCACCGCCGATCGAAGCCCGGAGGTCCGCGACCAGGCGTCGCGCGCGGACATCCTGGTGATGAACAAGCCGCTCAAGCCCGCGCCATTGAGGGCGCAGCTCACGCGCTACAGCGCGCTGCGCGAGGCGGCGGAGTAGCGGCCGTAGAACTCCAGGCCCGGCGGAACAAAATCAAAGCCGTCCGCAACGAAATCAAAGCCGGTCACAACAAAAACCAAGCCGGGCGCAACGAAATC
>PLUH01000037.1:7862-8033 GCA_003164825.1 Hyphomicrobiales bacterium | reverse complement strand
CCCCGCAACAAGACAAGACAAATATTGGGTCCATAGTCCTCGCCCGCGCGAGGTTTCGAGCCTCGTTCAAGCTAACTGCCGCCGATATCTGGCGAAGCGAGCCGAGCAGTATCATAACCCACGCCGAAGTCTCTGGGATAGCGCCAGCGACATAATCGCGAACGAGAAACG
>PLUH01000037.1:0-7817 GCA_003164825.1 Hyphomicrobiales bacterium | reverse complement strand
AGACCGGCGAAGCCGATCAGCATCATCGCCCATGTCGAAGGCTCTGGCACTGGAGCCAGCGTGAAGGCTTGGGAAAATAGTGAAACTCCGGCCCCAGGGCCATTCGAAGAGGTTATCAGACCAAGACTGGCCGAGATGTTTAAAGAGGACTGCGCAGGCGTCAGCGGTGAATCCGCTATTGGGAAGCCCGTCGAAGTAAGAATAGTTGCCAGTGACACATTCGTGGATGAGAACACACTGGCGTTAGAACTGACGTCGCCTTCGCTTGGGCCGATCGCACCTTCAACTTCATCTATTGGCCTCGCACCTAATACGCTGTAAGTAAGACTTGTATTCATGGTTTGTCCGGCAAGTACTACCCAATCGTCGCTGCTAAAAACGAGTTGCGTTTGCCCGGTAGCGGAGATTAGCGCTACCACCACAACTTCCGTTTCATCCGGTGCGTTTGCGCCGAAGTCGCCGAAGCTGCTGAAGTTGGCGAAGTTGCTGAATGTCACGCCGTTGCACGCAATCGAGTTTCCCGCGAGATCGTCAAAAGTGACGCCGGAGCCGCCGCAGCCGAAAGTCGTTGCGGCGGCCGGAACTGACGTCAGGCTCGCGAGCGGTCCCATCAAAAGCGCCATCGCCAGCAGAAGAGCCGGTTTGACCGTCACGCGCATTTTTGCCTCCCTGAAGCTCGGTGAGAATGTTCCCGATGATCGGCCTAAGAGTCGAGGCGGGCCTGCGGGGCGGAATATTAAGAATTTGGACAATTGGATCTTGAGGGGCCCCAAATCAGGGCCGTCATGCAAAATTTGGCAATTGGGAGAAGTACCTACTGCTCCCTCGGCGGCCCGTCCTCTTTCTCGCCGCTGGCGACGATCTTCAGCGCGTCGTCAGGCAACGGGCCTGCAATTCGAGGGCCTTAGCCGCGTCGGCCGCCAGCCAAACGTCGCGACTTCCGCCGGCGTCGTCAGGATGACCGGCATGGCCTTTGGGGTGGATCGGCGGGATGACTAACAGAAAGGCCGCCCTTGCGGAAAAGCGGCGCTGGAGGATTAGGGCAGCTGCTGCACCGAAAGCAAGCACGCCTCCCGCGGGGTCGTATTGGGTCCGCACAAAGGCCTATTATCTAACTCTGAGCGTCCATCAGAAGGCCCTCTCCAGCAGGTGGGTCACCAGAATGCCTGGGGTCTTGACCGAATCGGGCGAGATGACGCCGACCGGCACGATCGTGTGCGGCTCGGCGATGACCACGTCGGCGGCCAGCGCGATCACCGGATTGAAGTTGTGCGCGGTCAGCGAATATTCGAGATTGCCGTAGTAGTCGGCCTGCTTCGCCGCGATCAGGGCGAAATCGCCGCGGATCGGGGTCTCGAGCAGGAATGGCTTGCCGTCGACCTCGATGATCCGCTTGCCCTTCTCGACCATCGTCCCGATGCCGGTCGCGGTGAGCACGCCTCCCAACCCGACGCCGCCGGCGCGGATGCGCTCGATCAGCGTGCCTTGCGGAACCAGATCGACCTCGATCTCGCCGGCGATCATTTTGGCTTGGGTTTCGGGATTGAGGCCGATGTGCGAGGCGACGAGCTTGGCGACCGCGCCAGCGCTGATCAGCTTGCCGATCCCCCGGCCCGGCCAGGCGGTGTCGTTGGCGATGACTGTGAGGTTCCTCGCGCCGCGGCGCACCAGCGCGTCGATCAGGCGATGGGGCGAGCCGGTGCCCATGAAGCCGCCGATCAGGAGCGTCGCGCCGTCGGGGATCAGCGCCGCGGCTGCGTCGGCGGTTATGGCGTCTTTCATGTCTCGCGCTCCCCATTTTCCCGGCGGCGCATTTGTCAGCGCCGCCACGCAAAGAGCGTGCCGTTGCTCGGAGGTTGACGGCTACCGCGGGCTCTATTGTTGGCCGGAATAGCGCCGCCACCTGGAGTGGGCGCGGCGGCGGAGCGAGTCGGGGGAGCGGCGCCTCGGCGCGGGCGTGGCGCTCTGGTCGCCCTCGAGGTCGAAGGTCTGCCCGAGGTAGTCGCTTGGCGCCATGAGATCCGCGCTCGTCCCGCTGCCGCGATCGGCCCCGCCCGGCGAAGAGGCGGGCCCGGCGGGAGGGTTGGCGGCGATCTGTTCTTCGAGCGTCTTGAGATCGGCGGAAGCCGCGGCCGCCGCGTTGGACGCCTCGGGGGAGGGTGGGGCGGAGACCGCGAGTTCGCCAAGACCGCGGACGGGCGCAGCAGGCCCTGTCGCGCCCTGCGGCGGCGGCGTCTGCGGCGATGCTTGCGCCGCCGCTTGCGGCTGAGCGGCCCGGCGGGCGGCTTGTGATGGAGCCCCACTGGCGGCCGCGGGGCTCATGGTTTGTGTAGGAGCCGGTTGCAGCGTCGCCTCGTCGGCGACGAGCGTCGCGCTGGCGTCGGGTGCGGCTTGGCTCATCTTCCCGGGGGCGGGGGCCGGGGCCGGCGCCAGGGCGGCGGGCGCCTGGTAGGGTTCGATCTGCACCGTCGCCGTCAGGCCGGCGACGAGCTTGACCCCATCCGGAACCTCGTCGATGTGAATGCGCACCGGCACGCGCTGAGCCAGTCGCACGAAGGTGAAGATCGGGTTGACCGAAGCGAGCCCCGAGGCGTCGGGAACCGCGTTCGGGACATTGATGCCGCGCGCGAGCCCCTGAACCCGACCGCGCAGCAGGGGACTATATCCCATGAGCTTGATCGTGGCCGCGTCCCCGTCGTGGATCCGGCCGAGTTCCGTCTCCTCGAAATAGGCGTCGACCCAGAATGAGTCGGAGTTGACCACCGAAAGTTGGAGATCGCCGATATTGGCGTAGTCGCCAAGCTGGGCGGTCAGATTGGTGATGTAGCCGTTGACCGGAGAGCGGACCTGGGTGCGCTTGAAATTGACCCGCGCCTGCTCGAGGTTGGCGAGCGCCGACTGGTACGCCGCCTCGGCGTTGACCGCCTGGCTGATATAGGTCTGCCGCTCCTCCATCGTGACCGCGATGTCGTTGAGTTTCTCGCGCCGGATCATTTCGGCGTTGGCGTTCTCGGCCACCGCTCGCGTCTGCTCCACCGCCGCCTGGGCCTGGCGGACCGCGATCGAAAAGTTCCTCGGGTCGATCAGCATCAGGAGATCGCCCTTGCGGACGAACTCATTGTCGGCGATCGGCAATTGCACGATCTCGCCGGCGACCTGAGGGGCGATTTTCACGACATAGGCGCGGACCGTGCCGTCGCGCGTCCAGGGCGCGCCCATGTAATATTGCCAGGCCTGCCAGCCGAGCGCGGCCGCGGCGCAGACAGCCGCCACGGTAATGAGCACGGGCAGAACGCGCAGGGACGAGAACATAGACCGGCGCTTGACCGCGGGCACAGCCGCGACGCTGCTTCCCTTCAGGACGTCGTTGGCTTTCAACTCTACGCCGGACATCAGCGGCTCCAGCGCGCAATTACAAGGACGATCGACGAGACAATCATAACATAGAGCGCAAGCTCGAAAAGAGCGGGGCGCCAGACGCGCTGGGTCAGGCCAAAGCGGTCGCCCACTCGCCTGACGACGACATAGGCCACCCAGGCTACGGCCATGATCACCGTAATCGGGGCGACATAAAGTCCGAACACGTTGATCTCGTTGAACCTCATCGGATCGGTTCGTCGTAGTAGGAGGGGTACCAGGCGAGTTGACCGCAAATGACCAGCAAGCCAGCCCGCAAGCCAAGCACGGCGCGGCTGCCCGGCCTTGTGCGGGGCAGAGCCGCGAGTTGGCGGTCGATGTCCTTGAGGCGCTCGGCCGCCTCGCCGCTTCGTCCTTCGGCCAGCGCTTGAAGCGCCGCCTCCACGGCCGGGCCCGGGACGAAGCGGGGGGCGACACGGCGAATCCGGACGATGTGGTTCCCGACAGCCATCGCGGCGACGAGCATGGCGCGTTCGACCGGCTCGGNNAGCCGATGCTTGCCGTGGTCGGGGCTCACCCGGCTTTGCGCGAGGCCGCGGGCCCGGAAGCGGGCGACGATCCGGCTTTCCCAGTCATCCTCCCGCCTTCTCGACGGGGCTCGCCTCGCAAGCCGCCTGAGATCAGCGAGCGTGAGCGCAAGCAGCCTCTGGGTCCGAATGGCCGGCGACAACGGAGGCACAATGAGCATCGCGACCGCTCCGACAGCGATGCCGATAACGATGGCGCTAGCGGTGTTCCAGAACTGCGATGCGTCGAAGCCGATCGTGTTGTTGATCGAGAGCATTGGCAGGAAGTTGACGCTGGACGCGAAGAAAAAAAGCGGGTTCTTCGCCCGGGCGAGCATGAATCCGAGCGGCACGAGCGGGAGCCCCAGGGCGAGGCAGAGGGTCGGGAAGGTGGTCGCCCGCGGGAGGATCGCAAACACGAGGGCCGCAGCGATGCCGGAGCCGACCACGCATCCTTTCAGGAACGCCATCGACTGGGAATAGGCCAGGTCTCCCTGCAACGGCAAGAGGACGACGATGATCGCGCAAAACGTGATCGCCATCGCCCCGTTCGGCCACGCGCTCGCGATCCAGAACAGCGACATCGCCCCGACCGCCAGAAGAACGCGAAGCGCGCTGATGGTGGGGGGCAGCCAGTCGGGGACGTGCAATCGCGCCATTCCCTTGACGGCGATCATGTCGGGCGGGTCGACCACGCCCACGAGCCCGTTCAGCGCCCGCGCCATGCCGAGCATGCCCTGGGCTGCGCTATCCGCCAGGAGTCGCTCCGAGGGGGTTTGGGCGTTGAAACGGGTGAGGGATCGCACTGCGGAACAGCATGCCGCGCGCAACTCCGCCGGCGTTTTCGCCGAGCCCGATGCGCCAGGCGAGAGCCGGTCGCGCGGCAGTTCGTTGTAGACAGCGCGAGCCTCGCGTTCGGTCACCGGATTATGGTTCAGCGCGATCTCATACGCAGCCTTGCGCCACGCCGAAATTGTTTCCACCAAGCCGGACACTGCTCGTTGCAGCACCGGCGAGCGATAGCGGAGGTCGGAGGCCTCGCCGATCGCCGCGTCGATCGTCGGATCGAGCGCGATGATGCGGCGCAAGAGGTCGCGCCGAAGCCCTTGAAACAGGGTGACGTCCGAGCTGGCGGTCAGAAAACAATCGGCAAACCCGTCCATGATCGCCGTCGACAGCGAAGCAAGCTCCGCCGCGAGCTTTCGCCGGGAGTGGCCGACATCGGTCAAGGCCAGCACGACGCCCGCGCACAGGATGCCCATACAAATCTCAATGGCGCGATTGATCGCAAGGAAGGTGACGTCGCCGCTCGTCGTTCCAACCGGTCCCAGAACATCGCTGGCGAGGATCGCAGCGGTGTAGCCGGCAAGCGCCGCCGCATAGGCGGCGAAATTGCGCAGGAGCGTGGCGATAAAGGCGCTTCCCGCACACCAGAGGGCGAGTCCGACGAGAAAGCCGATCCTGTCCTGGCGAGCGAGAGCGGCGATAATCACGATGCCAATCGCTCCGAGAACGGTTCCGATCATGCGGAAAAACGCCTTGCGCAGCGAGGCTCCCAGCACCGGCGTGCAGACGATCGCGGCCGTCGTCACCGCCCATGTCGGGTCGCTGAGCTGAAGGGCGAAGGTGACGTAGTACGTGAGACAGACGGAAGCCCAAAGCCTGAGGCTGAACAGAAGCGCCGGCGTCACATCGCGCAGCCATTCCGCGAGCGGAGCGCCGCCGGATTTGCTGAGCGTGGGGCTGGCCGCGGTCATGCTTACGCTTATATCACGGCAAGCAGCCCGCCATCGACATAGATGACTTGCCCGTTCACATAGGCCGAGGCGGGCGAGGCGAGGAACACCGCGACACCGATAAGATCGTCCGGCTTGCCCCACCGCCCCGATGGCGTGCGGCCCTTGACCCACGAGTCGAACTTGGGGTCGGCCATCAGCGGCTTGGTCATCTCGGTATCGATATAGCCGGGCCCGATCGCGTTGGCCTGAATGTCGTGCGCCGCCCATTCGGCCGCCATCGCGCGGGTCAGCATCTTGATGCCGCCCTTGGCCGCGGTATAGGGCGCAATGGTCGCTCGGGCGACCTCGCTCGCCAGCGAGGCGACGTTGATGACCTTGCCGCCGCGCCCGCGCGCGATCATCCGCCGGGCCGCCTCGCGCCCGACCTGGAACGAGCCGGTNNACCAGGATGTCGATCTCGACGCCCGAGGCGTCGAAATGCTCGAAGGCGGCGAGAACCGAGGCTTCGTCGGCGACATCGAACGCCCGCGCTGACGTGCGCCGCCCCTCCGCCTCGAAGGACTTGGCGACTGTCGCCAGCTTGCGCTCGTCGCGCCCGTTGAGAACGATGCGCGCTCCAGCCGCGGCCAGGCCCCGCGCCATCGCCAGCCCGAGGCCGTCCGAGGATCCGGTGACGAGAGCCGTCTTGCCCGTCAGATCGAAGAGATGGGACATGCTCATCGAAGGGCTCACAGGGCGAGGTCGACGCGGATCGGCGTGTGGTCGGAGGCTTTGTCGCGGCCGCGCATGGCCTTGTCGATGGCGACGGAGCGCAGCCGGTCGGCGGCCTGGGACGAGAGCAGCAGGTGATCGATGCGGATGCCGTTGTTCCGCTGCCACCCGCCCGCCTGATAATCCCAGAACGTGTAGAGGCCGCCGGCGTCGGTCGTCGCCCGCAAGGCGTCGGTCAGGCCAAGCGCCATGAGCTCGCGATATTTCATCCTGGTTTGCGGCAGGAACAGCGCGTCGCTGACCCATTGTTCAGGATGGGCCGCGTCGCGCGGCTCCGGAATGACGTTGAAATCGCCGGCCAGGACCAGCGGCTCCTCATATTGCATGAGCTTGCGCGTATGGAGGATAAGCCGCTCCATGAACATGAGCTTGTACGGATATTTCTCCGAACCCACTGGATTGCCGTTGGGCAGATAGATGCTCGCCACCCGCACGACGCCGTCGCCGACCGGAATGACCGCTTCGAGATAGCGCGACTGGGCGTCGTTCTCGTCTCCCGGCAGCCCGCGGGCGACTTCGAACGGCCGCTTGGAGAGGATGGCGACGCCGTTGAATGTCTTCTGGCCGTGGGTCTCGATGTTGTAGCCGAGTTCCTCAATTTCCATGCGCGGGAACTGCTCGTCGAGGCACTTGATCTCCTGCAAGCAGAGTGCGTCGGGGCTGACCTCCTTCAAATAGTCGAGGAGGTGGGGAAGCCTTTGGCGGACCGAGTTGACATTCCAGGTGGCGATGCGCAAGCGCGGGACTCCTTTGCTGGCGGATCAAGGCTAGGGCGCCGCGCCAGCGCCGAAAAGAGGAGAGCGGTTGCGAACAGGGTTCCACGCAATTTCGACGGTGATTGGGACGGCGCGAGCGCTATCGTTGTTGCGCCGGCGCCCGCGGAGCCGCTAGTCAAACGCGCGAATGTTGCGCATCGTCGGAGCAGGGCTGCTCCGAGCGCGCTTTGGGCGACGGACGGAATTTCTTTGAAATGTTAGGGCGAATGAAGTGGTCCCGGAAGGGTAAGCCAGCCGCCTCGCTGGTATCGAGCGCCGGCGACAGATTCGCGAGTCCTGCGGGGGGATTCGATGAATCTCTCTATCTCAACCACAACCCCGATGTTGCGGCGAAGGTTGCCGCAACGCCCGGCTTGAGCGGCTGGCGCTACTTTGTCGAACATGGGTGGCTCGAGAACCGCGTCGGAGTCCCGCGATCAGTTTTCGAAGAAGTCCGGCGCGCAAAGAATTATGAGATCGATCAGGTTCTTCCGCCAGGTTTCTTAAGAACAAGGATTCATGGGTCGGAAGACGTGGAGACCTTCGAGCAGGTCGGCCGCGCCATTGCGTCGGACCTCCTCGGCTACCTCGATCGGGCGCACACGCCGGGACCCGCCTTTCGCGTGCTC
>PLUH01000384.1 GCA_003164825.1 Hyphomicrobiales bacterium | reverse complement strand
GGTCGCCGGCAGCGGCTTGGGCACGGGCAGGCCGGCGGCGATGCTCGCAACCGCCGCCTCGCGCAGGTTGCCGTCGGCGAATGGCTTGCGATGCGCAGCTCCGAACGCGATCAGCTGCTGCGCCCAGGTGTTGCTGATGCCGCGTTCAGTGAGCTCACGCAGGCCCGACGCAACCACGCCCTCGTCGACCTGCTTGGTCGCTGTCGCCACGTGCGACGCGCTCGAGGCGCCGCGGATCGGCTCGGCCGCAGCGGGCGTGTCCTCCGTCTCGTTCGTCCTGGCGTGCGCGAGCTGGTTCGCGAACGAGTGGGCCCGGAACGCGGGCTGGGTCGGGGCGTCGCGCACGACGGGATCAGGCTCGTCGTTCACCGGGCGGGGCTCGGCCGCCGGCGCGGGAGCCGGCGTCGGGGCCGGGGACGGCGCCGGGGCATGGGCCACGACCGGGGCCGGAACCGGGACCCGGGNNCCGGGGCCTGGGTCGGGGCATGGGCTGCGGCACGGGGGGCATCCCAGCCCTCCGTGTGGGGCGTGTAGTCATCGTCGTCATCGTCGTCGTAGAGGTCGACGGGGGCAGTGCCGGCCCTGGCGTCGATCTCTACGCACCGCTGCGCGAAGAATCCGCTGACGCCGCCCGTCAACCCTTCGCGCTGGCGGAGGATGATGGCGTCTGGTCCGAGCTCCTCGCGGATCTGGGGGATGATGTCCTCCAGCCGCCGGGCACGGTAGGTACGCACGCCTTCTGGCTTGCGTTCGCGGCCCCTCGAGGGGGCCGGGGGTGGGCTCATCTGAAGCATGCTCACGCGCTAATCACTCCTATCGTCTCGACGCTGATACCGGGCGAGATCTCGTTGTAGGAACAGACCGGAAGCTGGGGTACGGAGTGCTCGGCCAAGCGCCGGAGGTGACGGCGCACGCGGGCTGAGCACAACAGAACGGGCCGGGAGCCGCCGCGCGCGGCGGCCTGCTCGGACTGACTCTTGAGGGCGCCGAGAACCGCCTGCGCGCGCGCGGGCTCCATCGCGAGGTACTCGCCGTCGGTCGTCTGCGTGATCGAGCTCGCGACCTCCTGCTCGATCGCCGGATCGAGCGTCAGCGCCCGCAGCGTCTGGTCGGCGCCCAGGTGCGCCGCCGTGATCGCTCGACCCAGCGCCTGGCGCGCGTACTCCGCCAGCAGGCTGGGGTCGCGCGTCACACGCGCCTTGTCTCCGACCGCTTCGACGATCGCGCCGAGATCGCGGATCGAGACACCCTCGCCCAACAGCGCCTGGAGCACGCGCTGGATCTCGCCGAGCGACAGCACGTCGGGCACCACCTCGGTCACCACCGCCTCGTTGGTCTCCTTGAGCTGATCGAGCAGCGCTCTCACGTCCTGGCGGGTGAGCAGCTGGGCGGCGTGAGTGCGGATCGTCTCCGTCAGGTGCGTGACGATCACGGACTCGCCGTCGACGACGGTGTAGCCCATCGCCTCGGCCTCGGCCTGCTTGTCGTCCTCAACCCAGATCGCCGGCAGTCCGAATGCGGGCTCGGTAGTTGGGATCCCGGGAACGGTGCCGATGACATCGCCCGGATCCATCGCCAGCTTGTGACCGGCCATGATCCGTCCCCGCGCGACCGCCGAGCCGCGGACCTTCAGCACGTACTCGTGCGAGCTGAGGTCGACCTCGTCGTGGATCCGGACCGGCGGTATCACCATCCCAAGCTCGCCGGCGATCTGGCGGCGGATCATCGACACGCGCCGCACGAGCGTGCCACCCGAGCGGCGATCCACCAGCGGCACCAGGCCGAAGCCGATGCCGAGCTCGAGCGGATCGATTGGGAGCTCCTTCAGCACGATGTCGCGTGTGGCGGCGTTGGTGTCCGGCTCGGGCGCCGGCAAGGCAGCGGTCGCGGCTGCCGCGGCGAGATCCTCCGGCATGCCGTTGCGCACCGCCCAGCCGATCGCGGCGAAGATGCCCCCGATCAGCAGGAACGGCAGCTTCGGCAGCCCTGGCACGAGCGCGAACGCGAGGATCATGCCCCCCGCGACGAGCGGCGCCTTACGCTGTCGCAGGATCTGGTTGGCGATCTCCGAGCCGAGGTCTCGCTCGGAGGCCGAGCGGGTGACGATGATGCCCGTCGCCACCGAGATCAGCAGTGCGGGTATCTGGGCTGCGATCCCGTCACCGACGGTCAGCGTCGAGTAGGTGTGGGTGGCGGTGCCGAACGACAGCCCGTGCTGGACCATCCCGACGACGATCCCGCCGATCAGGTTGATCGCGGTGATCAGCACGGCCGCCATCGCGTCGCCCTTGACGAACTTCGCCGCGCCGTCCATCGCCCCGTAGAAGTCGGCTTCCCTGCCGATCTCCGAGCGACGTGCGCGCGCCTGGTCGTCGGTGATCAGCCCGGCGTTGAGATCGGCGTCGATCGCCATCTGCTTTCCCGGAATCGCGTCGAGGGTGAAACGCGCGCCGACCTCGGCGATGCGGGTCGCGCCCTTGGTGATGACCAGGAAGTTGATCGTCACCAGGATGAGAAAGACGATGATGCCGATGACGAAATCGCCGCCCATCACCAGTTGGGCGAAGCCGCCGATGATATAGCCCGCCGACGTCGGGCCCTGTTCGCCGCGCGAGAGGATGAGCCGGGTGGTCGAAATGTTGAGCGCGAGTCTGAGGATCGTCGCCACCAGGAGCACGGTCGGGAAGGCCGAGAACTCGAGCGGCTTATGGATCCACAACGCCACCATCAGGATCAGCACGGCGAGCGCGATCGAGAGCGCCAGGCCGAAGTCGATCATGAACGCCGGGACGGGCAGGAAGAACAGGCACAAGATAAGGACGATGCCGACGGCGAAGGCGATGTCCTTGCCGCCGCGGTTCGCCGCCGGCGCCGCTCCCGCCGCCGTCAATGACATCGCCGCCCTCGCTGATCAGGCGCCGCCGGCTTGGCGCGCGTCCCTTGGGCGGCAGAGTGGGCGGCGAAGCTTGCGCGAGGATCGAAGGGCCGCTGAGCAACGGGAGCGCGGCGCCCGCCAGACACAAGGAGCAGCGGCTGCTGATCGCTCGCCGGTGATTGTCGCTCAAAGGCTACAGGCTGGCCGAAAACAAATCCCACCGACCGGGCAGACCCTTGAGTTCGTGCGACCCGCGTTCGGTGAACTTTATCCCTGCGCCAGCGACGAGATCGGTGACCACCCTTGAAACAAGGACTTCGCTCGGCCCGCATTGCGCCATGACGCGGGCGGCCGCATGCACCGCAATCCCGCCGACGTCCCGGCCTCTCAATTCGATCTCGCCGGCGTGGAGGCCGGCGCGCAGCGGCAGGCCAATCTGGCTGGTCGCGGTTTGGAACGCCAGCGCGCATCGAACGGCGCGGCCGGGGCCGTCGAACGTCGCCAGAATGCCGTCGCCGGTGCTTTTGACCAGATTGCCGCGATGTTTGTCGACAAATTGCTTCGCCATCTGATCGTGGCTCTCGAGCAATCGACCCCATTGTTGATCGCCCATCGCGGCGGCGCTGCGCGTGGAATCGACAATGTCCGTGAACAGGACCGTCGCCAGAACGCGCTCAAGATCGAACGCCGAACTCTCGCGATCCCCGGTGACAAACTCCTTAATGTCGCCCACCAGCGCCTCGACATCGCCGGCCCAGGGGGCGTGGTCTCCGCCGGGATATTCGATGTATTTGGCGTCAGGGATTTGCGCCGCGAGCGCGCGCCCTGCTGCAACAGGAACCAACGCGTCGGTTTGCCGGTGGAGCACAAGGGTTGGAACGCGCACGGTCGGCAGGATCGAGGTGACGTCGATCATCATGTTCAACGCCATAAAGGCTTTAATGGCGCCGGGGCTCGCGGAGAGTCTTTCAAACTTCGCGACCTGCTTCACCGCTTCGCGGTTCGTCGCCTGGCTGGGCCAGAAGCCATTGATCATCTCGCCCGCGCCCCAGACCTTGACCCGTCGCGCGATCATATCGTCGGTCGCGAATGACTTGGCGAAGCCGCCGAAGAGGATCAATTGAGACACGCGCTCTGGATTTGCGGCGGCNNCAAGCGACGGAGCGCCCGAGATCCTGTCCGACAATCCCTGGCCACGCTTATCGAACGTGACGACGCGGGCGAACGAGGACAGACGCCGCAACAGGGCGGTATAGCCGGGGAACTCGTGCACGAACTCGACATGAGAGACGATCCCGGGCACTATGATGATGTCGACAGGCCCGTCGCCCATCGTCTGATAAGCGATGCTGACGTCGCCGCTTAGCGCATAGCGCGTATCGGGCAATTCAAAATCGCTCATGGCCCGCGCCGCTCAAAGATCATTGCGCCGAGTCGCGCCCGGAATCGAGCGGCCATTGTGCTATAACCATCAACCCCTGTCGAATCCTGTCGCACCCAAAAACTGCCCCACGCATCGGAGATCCGCATGAGCTTCCCCGTCCTTGAGCATGTCGCCAAGAGCGCGCGGCACACGACGTTCTTTCTTTCCTGCGGCGCCGCGAACGCGACGCCGATCATCTTCCTGCACGGCTGGCCAGAGCTTTCAATCTCCTGGCGCGAGCAGCTGCCGGCGTTCGCGGCGCTGGGGTTTCGCGCGATCGCCCCGGACATGCGCGGCTACGGACGCTCGAGCGTCTATCCTCGGCACGAGGACTACGCGCTCGAAGACATCGTCGCCGACATGGTCGAGCTCCTGGGCGCGCTCGGGGCCAAAAAGGCGATCTGGGTCGGCCACGACTGGGGCGCGCCGGTCGTCTGGTCGATCGCCCAGGCCCATCCGAACCTCTGCCACGGCGTCGCCAATCTTTGCGTGCCCTACCAGCCGGACGGCTTCGCGGTCGAGACCGTCGCCCCGTTGGCCGACCGGACCGTCTATCCGGCCGACAAGTTTCCTGTGGCGCAGTGGGACTATCAGATGTTCTACCGCGAGAATTTCGCCGTGGCTGAAGCCGGCTTCGAGAGAGATGTCGACGCGACAATCCGGGTGCTGTTCCGCTCCGGCGATCCCTTGGGCAAGGGCAAGCCCGCGCGCACCGCTTTCGTTCGCGCCAACGGCGGCTACTTTGGCCGCGGGAACTCGGCGCCCAATCTGCCGCGTGACGCGGCCTTGCTAAGCGAGGAGGACGAGCGCCGCTATGCCGCCGCGCTGGAACGCAACGGGTTTTTTGGGCCCTGCAGCTGGTATATGAATTGGAAGGCCAATCTCGCCTACGCCGGACGCGCGAAAGCCAACTGGCGGCTTGAGATGCCGGTGCTGTTCCTGCACGCCGCGTACGATTATATCTGCGAGACCCTGGTCTCGCGGCTCGCCGAACCAATGCGCGCCCATTGCGACAACGTTACCGAAGCAACAATCCCGTCCGGCCACTGGATGGCCCAGGAAAAGCCGGTCGAGGTCAATGCGGCGCTGGCGAAGTGGACGGCTGCGCAGTTTCCAGACCTATGGCTTGTCTAGCGCCGCGGTCTTTTGGCGCTCCCACGCGGAGTGGGGCCGAGAAGCGCTTGTTTCGCAACATTCTGAGATCGATGATCGCCGCGCTCCTCGCTGGCGGCGCCTATAGCGCCGCTCCGGCGGCTGCTCAAAGCGGTGCGGATTGCCTCTTTCAATGTGACGCCCAATGTTATGGGCGGGCGCAACCCTATTGCGGTTCTGACTGCCTCGCGTCGTGCAATAGCCATGGAGCGGCTCGCCCGCGCGAGTTCTACGGCTCCGCCTACGTCAGCTTCGATGGCAGCGGTGTTTACGGGTTCAGCTGCGGCAAGACCAACCAGTACGACGCGATGGCCGAAGCAGCGGCGCAATGCAAGGCCCGCGGCGGACCATGTCGAAGGTTGCCGATCTTTGCCAACAAATGCGCGAGTATCGTCTACGAGAAGAGCTCGGGCCGGATCGTCGGCATCTCCGGGGCGGCTGAACCGAGCCGAGCCACCGCCGACCGCAACGCCTTGCAAGAGCGCCAGACAGTAAATCCGGGCGGGACCTGCGAGATTGCGGCCGAGTTCTGCAGCCGGGAAGGCGACGATCCGAACTGCGGCGCGCGATGAGAGCTCGCGGAGGTTCCGGAACGCGCCGGCGCCTCGCTCCTTCGGATCTGAGGCGCTACTTGTACCCCTGCTCGATCCGCGCGTACACGCTCTGGGTGAAGATCGAGAACTTGCCGCCCACGAACGAGGCCGTCAGGCTCGCGGCGACGAAGACCGCGATCATCTTCGGCACGAAGGTCAGCGTCATTTCCTGAATCTGGGTCAAGGCTTGCAGGAGCGCGATGACCACGCCGACCGCCATCGCCGCGCCGACGCAAGGGCCGGCGCCGACCACGACCATCCAGATCGCCGACTGGACAAGATCGATCGCGTCGCCTTCGTTCACTGCACGCTCGCGCCATTGGCGAGCGAAACGGTCGCGCCATTGGTCAGGGTGGCGACCGCGCCCGTGCTGGTGACGCTGACCGACGCGACCTGGCCCGACGTCGTGCCGTCGGACGAGGTGATCGTCTGGCCGACCAGCTGCTCGGCTTGCGAAAGCGAGGTCGCCGTCAACAGCGAGTTGAGGGTCGTGTTGGTCTGCACCGCCTGCCCGACCTCGGAGACGGTGGCGAGCTGCGACACCATCTGCGACGGGTCCATCGGCTGGGTCGGGTCCTGGTTCTTCATCTCCGCCATCAGAAGAGTAAGGAAGTCGTTGTAGCTGAGGCTTTGGGTCGCCGCGGTCGCCGACGCGGCGGCGGCGGACGAAGTCGACGCGGCGGGGGTGGCGACCGGGGAAGCAGCGTTGACAGTCATGGCGTTCTCCTTTTCAGGCGGCGCTCGGCGTCTTGGCGAGCGGCTGAAGCTCCTTGTCTTCGAGGGCGAACAGGGCGCGGAGCGACTTCAGCGCCTCGAAATTGCGGCCGCGGACCAGCGACGCGGCGGCGCTTTTGAGGCCTGCCGTCAACTCGGGCGCGCGATAGGCGACCAGCGCCGATTCGATCAGCGAACGGGCGAGCGGCGCAGCGCTGGCGGCGGCGGTCGGGTCCATGAGCATGATCTGGACCGCGAAATAGATCTGCCGGACCAGCGTCGTCGCCTCCTCGGCCTGCATGACATGGGCCTCGAGCAGAAAGGTGACCTCGTTCAAAAGCTCGATCGACGCCTTGCGGTCGATGCGGATGACCGCGCCGTTGATGAAGAACCGTTCTCCGGCTCTGAGCGTGATGTTCATGGAGAGCGCCCCTCACTTCAACCCGTCGCGGATCAGCGCGTTGATTTCGATCATCGGCGTCAGATCGTTGGTCGCCCCGCCGCGCACGCGATCGATCTCCTTCATCATCCAGATGCCGATCGAGATGATCCCGGCCCTGAGTTGCTCCGGCAGCTCGTTGTTGGGATCGTTGAGATCGTTGAGAAAGATCATCCATAGGCGGCGGAGATAGAAGAGCGCCTCGACCCGCTCGCGCGACCCAGGGCCCTTCTCCTGGGCCGTTCGCAGCATCGCGATGACGCGATCCATCGCCTGGCGCTCGCGGGCGCGCATGGTCTGGCGCGAGTCTTCGATCACTTCGTTGTAAGCAAATTCGTACATCGCGACCCTTCACGCGTCAGGGGACTGGGAGGTATTGCGCCAGATTGAGCTCTTGCAGGCGCGAGGTGAGCTCGTAGGCCATCTGGATCTGATTGGTCAGGCTGTTGATCTGGGCCGCCGTCGTGTTGGCGTTGACGTCGTCGAGATTGCCGACCTGCTGCTGAAGGATCGTGAGCTGCGAGCTCATCGAACTGTTGGCGTTGGTGACCGCGCTCTGGGTCGAGCCAAGCTCGGCCTGAATGTTGGTCATCGAATCCATGCCCTGCGAGACGAGCGACGACGCGGCGGTGGCGACGGCCTGCTGCGCCGCGCCGCTCAGCTCAGACCCGCCGAACTCGCTCAGCATCGCGTAAGCTTGCGCCAGCTCCTGAAAGCCTGGCTGATTGGCGTTGGTCGAGGTCGTCACGGTCTGACCCGGCGCGATCTCGGCGCTGGTGTTGGCGCTTGAGGCCGACGACCAGTCCGCGCTCCACGAGGCGCCCTCAAACAGCGCCGCAAACGGCCCGGAAAGAAAGCTCTGCATCGCCGAAGCCGAGATGTTCGCCGCCGCCGGATCGGTCGGCAGGATCCCGAACGCAGTCTGAAACGCCTGGTCGATCGCGGTCTTGGCGGCGGACGCGGGGGTCGAATAATAGTCCGCCATCGGCGCGACGGCGGAATTGATTCCGCCGAACACATATTGGTCGCCCGAGGTCGCGTTCGCCGACGCGATCAGCGACTGAAGCGCCGACTGGCCCATGTTCTGGAGCGAAGCGCCGGAATTGGCGCTGGGCGTCCAGGTCGCCAGGTCGTTGAGGGTCGTTTGGGCGCTGGAGCTGATCGCCGAAAGGGCGCTCTGCGCGGTCGACAGGCTCGTCGAAACGATGCTGTTGTTGCTGGTCAGCGTCTGGAGCTCGCCGACCTGCTCTTTGAGCGACAGCTCGTAGCCGGATTGCTCGCCAAGCTGAAGGCCGAGGTCCGCGTATTGGCCGGTCGATTCCTCTGTCATCGCCGTCGTCAGCGACGACTGGGCCTGCATCGCCGGCAGCACGAGGCTGGTGGCCAGCGCCTGGCTGGAGACGAAGTTCGCGCTCATCGTCGTCATGCGGCGTCCAGCAAGGCCGAGAACATGCTGGTGACGGTGGTCAAGAGCTTCGCCGACGAGGCGTAGGAGTTTTCGAGGTTGAGCATGTTCGTCATCTCGGCGTCGAGATTGACGCCGGTCGCATTCGACAACGCCGAGGTCGCCTGGGTGGCGAGCGCATTCTGATAGGAGGACGAGTCGCTCGCCTGCTGGTTCTCGCCCTGCAGCCAGCTCACGGACGCGTTGGCGTAATCGGCGAGGCTCGACGACGAGCCGAGGCCCGCGGACGGGTCGAAGCTCTGGCTCGCGCTGATCTCGCCGGCGAGCTCCTGGATGCGTCCGGTATAACTCGCCGAGCCGGTCGAGTTGTAGGTATAGGCCGGGTTTCCGGGGTCGGAGATGCCTCCGTCGCGCAGGAGATTCGGATTGCCGCCCTGCGACGCGTCGACATTCGGATTGACCTCGATCGTGGCGGCGAGACCCGTCGTCGCCGTCATCGAGGGCAGGCTGGTCGCTCCCGGCGTGGTGAACAGGCCGGGCAGCGAGGGCAGCGTCGGCGTGGCCGATTGATCGCTTTCAGCGAAGGCGTTGATGAGGCCGCCGGCGATCTGGTCGAGCTGGGCCTGATATTCGGGCGCGAGCGTGTCCCGTAGCGCTGCATAGCCGGCGAGCGCGCCCGACTGAATGGGCATCGGCGAATTGGCGCCGGTGATCGGCACGCCGTCGACGGTGACCGGCGCGCCGCTCGCGCCGTCGACGAGCGTCGGGGTCGGAGTGAAGGAGACGACGCTCGGCGCATCCTGGAACAGGGTGACGCCGCTGTCGGTGTAAATGGACTCTGAGCCGTTGGCGGCGGTGACGGTCGAGACGCCGATCTGTTGCGCGAGCTGGGTCACGATCGAGTCGCGCGTGTCCTCGGCGCTGGCGACGTTGCCGCCGGTTTGAAGTCCGGTCACGACGGCGTTATTGGCGGCGGTGAACTGACTCAGAAGCGAATTGATCGTGCCGACCGACGTGGCGATGTCCTGGTCGGCCTGCTCGCGCACCTGCGTGACCGTCGCGCTCCCGCTGTTGAGCGACGACGCGAGATCGGAGGCGGCCGACACCACGGCGTCGGCGGCGGACGACGAGGTTGGCGAGTCTTCATAAGTGGCGAGCGCGCTTTGCAGATTGGCGAGCATCGCCGACGGCGAAGCGCCGTTCTGGTCTGCGCCCGAGGTCGAAGAGGCCGATGAGCTGTCGTCGACGGTCGCGGCTAGCGTCGACAGCCCGTCGGATATCGCTTGCTGCGTCGCCGCCTGCGAGGTCGAGCTCGACACCTGCTCGAGCAGCGCAGCATTGGCCTCGCGGGTGACCGAAGCGACATCCGCGCCGCCGTAGGAATTCGTCACGACATTCGCGATCTCGCGCGAATAGCCGGGCGTATTGGCGTTGGCGATGTTGTTCGAGACGACGGCGGTCTGCGCCGAATTGACGGCGAACGAAGAGCTGATGACGTTGAACGCGGTCGACAGGCTCATCGAGGGTTCCTGGGCTCATTCGGCCTCACGGCTTCAGCCCGTTCAGGACGTCGAGAATGTCGGCCCCGGTCTGAAACACCTTGGAGTTGGCCTCGTAGGCGCTCTGGGCCTGGATCATCTCGGTCAGTTCGGTGGCCAAATCGACCGTCGAGCTTTCGAGGGATGAGGATGCGATCGAGCCGAAGCCTGCGCCGCCGGCGGTCCCCAGGTAAACGGGGCCGGACGCAGCGGTTGGCAGGAAGGCGTCGCCGTTGACGGACGTGAGATTGTCGGGGCTCGCCACATTGGCCAGCGGAATGTCGTAGGCGGTGGTCGACGTCCCATTCGCATAATTGAAGGTCAAGGCTCCGTTGGCCCCGACGGAGACGCCGCTGATGCCGCTCGGAGCGTTGCCGTTCGCGGTCGCGGCGGTCACGTTGAAGGCCGCGGCGAGCTGCGTCATGTTGCTCAGATCGAGCGACATCGTCTGCCCGTTCGGCACCGCAATCGAGAGCGGCGAGCCGGAGGTGAGCGCGCCGGTCGTCGGACTGAAGGTAAGCGTCTGGGTCGCGAGCGGACCGGACGAATAGGGAAAGCCGCCGCTGGCCGACGCATCCGCCGCGTCGTAGGCGTCGACTTCCCAGGTGTTTGGGCCGGTGTTGGTGAAATAGACATTGATCGTGTGGGCGCCGCCGAGATTGTCGTAGACGACGAGCGAGGTCGCTTCGGTATAGGTCGAGCTCGCGGTATTGGCCGATGGCAGATCGGCGGCGGCGACCGGCGTCGCCGTCGAGGGCAGATTGGCGGTGAGCGAGGCGGCGGTCGTCGCCGTCGCGGTCTGGCCGGCGTCGTTGACATTGACCTTCACGAGTCCGGTCAGCGAATTCGCCGCAAGCGGCGAAGCGCCGTTCTGAACGTTCTCGCCCATCAGGTAATAGCCGGCGCTGTTGACGAGATTGCCCGAGGCGTCGGGCGTGAACGAGCCGTTGCGGGTGAGGAAGAGCTCGCCGCTCGAGTTGGACACGACAAAGAAGCCCGAGCCCTGGATGGCGAGGTCGGTCGTCGTCGAAGTCGAGACGACGTTGCCCTGAAGCGAATTGAGCGCGACCTGACTTGTCGCGACGCCGCCGTAGTCCGGGTCGCCGTTGCCGATCTGGTCGACCAGGGACGAGAAATCGGTTTCGACGTTCTTGTAGCCGGTCGTGTTGGAGTTGGCGACATTCTGGGAGATCGACGACAGCCAGTTTGAATCGGCTAACATTCCCGACACGCTGGTGTTCAGAATGCTCATGGGGCCTCCTCGGCGGACCCATCCATTTGAGGCCCGTGGCCTTGCGCGAAGCTGGCGCCTGGCCGCATCGGCGGAGGCGGGCCGCTATCGCTCATGCGAGATCAGCTGGCGGAGCGCACCAGGCTCCCGATCAGCAGGTTCCAGCCGTCGATCAGGACGAAGAACAGGATCTTGACCGGCAGCGAGATGACCGAAGGGGGCAGCATCATCATGCCCATCGACATGGTCAGCGTCGCGACGATCATGTCGATGACGAGAAACGGCAACACGATCAGGAACCCGATCTCGAAACCTCGACGGAGCTCGGAAATCATGAAGGCGGGTATGAGGAGCCTCAGGTCCGCCTTGGAGCGGTCCGCGGTCTCGAATCGCCCTTTCGACAGGCTCTCGAACAGGGCCATGTCTTTTTCCCGCACCTGGGCGAGCATGAATTCCCGGAACGGCTCGATGACCGCCGCGAGCGCGTCCTGCTGACTGATCTTGTTGTCCATCATCGGCTTCAGTCCGTCTTGCCACGCGCGGTCGAAGGTCGGCGCCATGACAAAGAAAGTCATGAACAATGACAGACTGATGAGGACGAGATTCGCCGGCGCGCTCTGCAAACCGAGGCCGGAACGCAGAAACGAAAGCGCGACGATGAAGCGGGTGAAGCTCGTGACCATGATGAGAAGACCGGGCGCGACCGAAAGCACGGTCAGAATCGCGACCAGCTCGATGATGCGGCCGCTCGCCGTGGCGCCGCCGGCGGGGATGAGGGCGTTGAGATCGACGGTCTGCGCCGACGCCGGGTAGCTTGCCGCCAGAAGCGCGACGGCCGCTCGGACTGCTCGTCTCATTGCACCACCAATGTTCGGATCACGAACGCGCGCACCTTCCCGTCGCTGCGGATCGCCGCCCGCTCATTGAGATCCTGACGGATGTTCTCGAGCCCGATCGGGCCTTCGAGCTGGCGCAAGGACACTGTGCGCAGATAGGCGAGGATATCGTCGCCGATCCGGCCGGCCACGGCGTCGGGATGCGGCAAAGTCCCGGGATCGAAAATGATCGAGCCTTCGAGGCGGACCCAGGTATCCTGCGGCGCGCCGAGATTGGTCACGATCGGCGGCAGATCGACGATGGTCGAGGGTTCCGCCGGCGACGCGCCGGCCGACGATTCCGCGGGCTTGTCCGCTCCTGGCGGCGCGCCGGCGCGCGACGCCTCGAACGCAGCGCCAGCGAAGGCGGCCAAAATGACGACGACCACCAATTCGATCAGCGACGCCTTTAGCGAATTCCCCGCGGCGGCGCCCTGCGGCAAGGCGGAATCAGACATCGGCGCTCCGGCTAGAATGGCCTGGCAGCGTCGTAAATCTGCTGTCCCCAGGGCGGCTGCTGAAAGTCGTTCGAGCGTCCGCGACCGCCATAGGCAATGCGAGCCTCGGCAATACGGTCGTAGGCGACGCTGTTGTTGAGCGAGATGTCGAGCGGATTCACGATGCCCGCGACGGTCAGCTGGCGCAGTTCGTAGTTGACGCGCACTTCCTGCGATCCGGAGATGACGAGATTGCCGTTGGCGAGGACGCGGGTGACGATCGCCGCCACCGAGACTTGTATCTGCTCGGAACGGTCGATGTTGCCCTGGCCCTGCGTGGACGACTGCGTCGACAAGTCTCCGAGAGCCTTGGAGGGCTGGTTGGACGAGGCCGACGCCGATCCGCTGTTATAGCCAAAGTCGATAACGACCCCGTCCTTGTTGGTCTGCGATCTGCCCGAGGCGTTATCGAGCGTCGCCTTGTCGTTGATCGAAATAATCACCCGCACGATGTCGCCGACATGGGCGATGCGCGGTTGGCTGTACAAGGAAGGCGGCGGTCCGGTCGAGGGAGGCTGCGGCGCGGCGAGGGCGTTGGCGCTCTGGATGCCAGCAGTCTCCTCGGGCGCGAGCCCGGCCCCGACCGGCGAGAAGAACGGTTCGCGCATGAACTCGCTTGCGCTATTCCAGCAGCCGCTCACCGACAGTGCGATCGAGAGCCACATCGGCGGCAGAATGAGCCGCATCAGGATTTTTTCTCTCCGCCGTTCGCGCCCGAGAGGAAGGATGCGAGCTTGCTCGCCCGCTCCGCCTCCATCTCGTCGAGAATGGCCCCCGCGGCGCTGGGCTTGAGTTTGCCCAGGATCGCCGCCGCCATTTGATCGTCCATGGCGCTGAGCTGAACGGCCGCGTTCTCCGGCTGCATCCTGGCATAGATGGCGACAAGATCGTCGCTCGCCGCCTTGAGCAAGGCGTCCCGCTTGGCGACCCATTCCTGCATCGACATCTCGGCTTTCTCGAGATCGGCGAGCCGCTGCTTGACCTGGGCGTCGAGTTCGCCAAGACGTTTCGTCTGCCAGGCGATGCGCGCCTCGGCGACAGAAGGCGCGACGTTGCCGCAGAAGCGGCTGGCTTCGATTTCCGCCGCTCTTTCCGCATTCGATTTTGCCTTTTGGCTCTCCGGCGTCCGCCCGTCCTGGGCGCTTGCCGGGCACGCGAAGAGAGCAGCGGCGGCGAGCGCGTTGACAAGGCCAAGTCTGCGGCGCGATCGAGTCGTCCGGCCTCGCGATAAGGTGGGAGTCGGCATGTGTCGGCCTCGGATTGGACGACATCCTCGATCGTCCGCCTTGCGCTGGGCTGACCTGAGCGGAATGCGTCCCGGTTACGCCTGAGGCGCCTCCGCCGCGCGCGTCACTGAATCACCAGATCGGCTTGCAGCGCGCCGGCGGTCTTGATCGCCTGGAGGATGGCGATGATTCCCGGCGGCTTGACGCCGATCCGGTTCAAGCCGCTGACCAGCGTTCTGAGGCTCGATCCGCCGACAATGGCGATCGGCCCGCCGCCCTGCTCGACGTCGATCTTGGTGTTGGGCGTGACGACCGTCTTCCCCTGGGAGAACGGATTCGGCTGCGAGACTCGCGGCTGCTCGGCGACACGGACCGTCAGCGTCCCGTAGGTGACCGCCACGGTCGAGATCTGCACGTCCTGACCGACGACGACCGTGCCGGTTCGCGCGTCGAGAACCACGCGCGCGGCCATGTCCGGCTCGACCTGCAGTTCTCCGACCTCGGCCATGAACCGCGCGAACGAGACATTGCGCGGGCGGAACAATTCGACCGTCCGGCCGTCGATTTCGTAGGCTGCATGGGCCCGGAATCGCTCGCGCGAATAGGCGTTGATCGCATCGACGATCCTGACTGCGGTTGCATAGTCGGGGTTCTTCAATTCGAGCATCGAGCGCAATTCGTCGGGCGACGCTGGAACTTCGTGCTCGACGATCGCGCCGTTGGGAATTCGGCCGGCGGTCGGAACGCCTTGCGACAGCGTCTCGCCCTGGCCTGCGGTCTCGAACCCGGTCACGGAGACCGCGCCCTGGGCTGATGCATACACCACGCCGTCCGCGGACTGGAGCTGGGTGAGCAGCAGGGTTCCGCCCATCAGGGACGGCGCATCGCCGAGAGCGGAGACGGTGACGTCGAGCCGCGCGCCCGGCTCCATTCCGGCAGCGAGATCCGTCGTTACGATCACCGAGGCGACGTTGCGGTTGCGGAGCGACGCGCCGTGCACGTCGAGGCCCAGGTGCTCGAGCATCGCCTGGATGGATTGCTGGGTGAACGGCGCGTTGCCCATGGTGTCGCCGGAACCTTGAAGACCGACCACGAGGCCATAGCCGACCAATTGGCTGTCGCGCGCGCCACGCAGGACCGAAATATCCTTGATGCGAACCGCTGCCGCGGGCGCGGCGGCAAGGCAAATCACCAGCGCGAGAAACAGTCGGCGAATCATCCCCCGCTCACTCTGACCGAGCCGTCCGGCTGGACGGCGCCGGACACAGTGACGCCGCTGTCGCTGTTGCGGACCCTGACGATGTCTCCGATCGAGCCGTCCTGCAACGCCGCGCCGGTCGTCATGATGACGAGGCCGCCTTCGGAATAGATCAGCTTAACCTCCGTCCCGTTGGCGACGAGCTTGCGGTTGGACACGCCGTAAAAGGGGATAGCGTGGCCCGGGAGCAGCGTGAGCCGCGCAACCTTGCCCACGATCAGCGAGCGCTGCTCGACGAACGGTCCCGATCCGTCGCGCGCCGCCTCGGCGACGTCGGCAAGCATTTCGTCGCGGATCACGTCGCCCGGATAGATGACGACCCTCGGGGTCGGGGCGAGGGCTTCCTGCGCCGCCGCCGGGACGGCGCAAGAGGCGGCGATCGCGGCGATCGCGGCGTTGAGGACGGATCGGGCTCGCGTCGAGCTCATTTGCGTGCTTCTCCGGGCTTCAGCCTAGCTGCGCATATTGGAGATGGTGCCGGACATCTGGTCCGCCGCCTGGATCACCTTTGAGTTCATCTCATAGGCGCGCTGGGCCATGATGAGGTTGGTGATCTCGGTGACCGGATCGACGTTCGAAGCCTCGACGTAGCCCTGCTGAATGATGCCGAAAGCGGTGTCGCCGGGAACGCCGACGGTCGGCTGGCCGGATGCGGCGGTCTGCTGGAAGTAATTGCCGCCGAGCGCCTCGAGGCCCGCATCGTTGACGAAGTTCGCGATCGTCATTTGCCCGAGTTGCTGCGCCGTCGTCTGGCCCGGAATCGTCGCCGAGACCAGCCCGGTCTGGCTGATGGTGACCGCCGTAGCCGTCGGGGGCACGAGAATCGGCGGCGTCACGGTGTAGCCGTCCATGGTGACGAGCTGGCCGTTGGCGTTGGTGTTGAACGCGCCGTCGCGGGTGTAGACGGTGTCGCCGTTCGGCGTCGTTACTTCGAACCAGCCGCGGCCGTTGATCGCCAGATCAAGAGTGTTGCCGGTGTTGGTCAGAGCGCCCTGGATGTTGACGCTGCGAACCGCGGCGGTGCGAACGCCGAGGCCGATCTGCGCGCCTTCGGGAATGGTCGCGTCGCGGCCACGGTTGGAGACCCCCATGAGACGCTCGGTCTGATAGATGAGGTCGGTGAATTCGGCGCGCGAGCGTTTGAAGCCGGTGGTGTTGATGTTGGCGATATTGTTCGCGATCACCTCCAGGTTCTGTTCCTGGGCGCTCATGCCCGTCGCCGCGATCGCCAGCGCTCTCATTCCGCATCCCCCGCTTCCACTTCGAACCGCACATGCCGCGAAGCCCGATCAGATCGTCATTCGCGCAATCTCTTGATAAGCGGCGACCGCCTTGTCGCGGATCGCGAGAACGGTCTGCAGCGAACGCTGCGCCGCCATCACCGACTCGACCACTTTCATCGGCGCCGCTGCGCCTTCGACGCCCTGGATGGCGACCGCCTCGCCGGTTTGCAGCGTGTCGACCGCCGACCCGATCGCCTGCGTGAGCGCCTGGTCGAAGCTCGGCCCCTCCGTCGGCGTGGCGGTGGATTGCGGGCTGCGAACGCTCGCGCTCTGGCTCGCGGAGCCGATGGCGGAAACGCCTTCGATCATCGTTTAATCCCCGCGCCGCGGCCGCTGGCCATTCAGGCGTCCTTCATGAGGCTGACGGCCGTGTTCAGCATGTCGGCCGACTGCTTGGCGACTTGAAGATTGGCCTCGTAGCTGCGGTTGGCCTCGCGCATGTCGGCCAGTTCGACCAGCACGTCGACATTCGGCATCTTCACCATGCCGTTTTCGTCCGCCGCCGGATTGCCCGGGTCGCGCTCGAGTTTGAACGGCGTCGAATCGACGCCGATCGACTTGACCTCGACCAGGTTGGCCCCGAGCGTCCGATCCATCTCGCTCTCGAACGAGACCGTCTGCCGGGCGTAAGGGACGGCGCCGGGCGTCGAGCCCGTCGACTGGGCGTTGGCGATATTCTCCGAGACGACACGCAGCCGCATCGATTGCGCCTGCAGCCCGGAGGCGGCGATGTGGAGCGCAGTCTGCAACGGATCCGGCATGACCGCTCACTTGAGCGCAGAGAGAAGAAGCTGGTGAAAGGCGCGGCGAATGTTGGCGCTCATCGTATAGTCCCGATTGACGTCGCCGAGATTGATCATCTGCTGTTCGAGGTTGACGGTGTTGCCGGACAGCGTCTGTTCCGCCGGCTCGACCTCGATTTGGCGCAATGCGCCGGCCTGCGATTGCGGCGACGACAAATGCGCGGGATTGGTCGACGCCATCTCGATCGGGGATGAGTCGAGAACGGCCGAAAACGGCTGGATGTCGAGGGCGCGATAGCCGGGCGTGTTTGCATTGGCGACGTTGCCGGCGATCGCCGTCTGGCGCGCCGACAGCCATTGCGCCTTCTGCGAAGCGATTTCGAAGAGGTAGATCGAGGACAATTTGGACGCGACCCCAGTGGGTAGACTGGATCGACCCTGCGCGGCCCGCCTTGCATGGGGCTTGCCCCGCGACGGGACTAGCGAGCGAGCAGCCGCGCGCTGTCGAGGGCGGCGGAAAGGCGTTCCGCCTTGGCCAATTCGTCCAGGCCCTGCTCGTCGAACAGAATGTCGATGATTTCGACTCCCGCCCGGCGCTGGCCGATCTTCAGGCGAAAAAACGCACAAACGGCGGCGTGGCGGAACTCCATGTCGATCTCGACGATCGGGGTCGCGTCCCACGGGGCCGTGAAGCTCGCCGACAGCGCATAACGCAAGGTTCCGCTCTTGAAAAAGAGTTCGGTCGAGGAATTGACGAGATCGGCGATGTTAGCCGCATGGTCGTTCCGGATCATCGACATGAGTTCCGATGCGTCAGTCAGCCTGAGTTCGCTGGCCACGTCCACGAGCGCATCGGCGATGATTTGCTCGCGCGCGAACGGACGCCGCGGCCGTGGACCTCGCCCGGCCGGATTCATTGCCTCCGTTGGGCCCATTGAGCCTTCCTCTGCTGGATCAGGTGTACGATCTCGGCGACCGCTCGATAGAATTCCGCCGGAATCGGTCGATCGACGTCGCCGGCGGCGTAGAGCGAACGCGCGAGCGGCTGGTCCTCGATCACCGGGATGCCGTGGTCCTCGGCGATCGAGCGGATCTTGAGCGCGATGAAATCGGCGCCCTTGGCGACCACGAGCGGCGCGCCGCCCTCGGCGCGAACGTATCGCATCGCGACCGCGTAGTGGGTAGGGTTGGTCACGACCATCGTCGCGCGCGGCACCGCGGACAGCATGCGCCTGCGCGAGCGGTCGAGACGAAGCGAGCGTAAGCGCGCCTTGATCATCCGGTCGCCCTCGGCCTGCCGGAGCTCCTCCTTGAGTTCCTGCCTGCTCATGCGGTGATCGCGCCGCCAGAGAATCCGCGACCAGGCGAGGTCGGCGGCCGCCACGGCCAGAGTCGCGACGAGCACGGCGGCGACCGCTTTGACGCAGAGATCGAGCACGCGCTGCGGCAGCACGCCCGGATCGACGTCCATCGCCGTCAGCAGGACGACCTTCTGGCCGACCAGCATCATCGTCGCGACCGCGATCACCGCTGCGAGCTTGATCAGGCTCTTCAGGAATTCGGTCCAGCCGCGGGCGCCCAACAGTCGGCGAAAGCCTTTGCGCAGCGAGATGCGCGAAGGGTCGGGCATGATTCGCTCGGGCACGATGCGCGGCGCGCTCTGAGCGACGGACGCGAGGACGCCGGCGGCGATCAGAAGGATCACCGTCGGCGCCAGGAAGCGCGCGCTGGCGACGACGACTGGATCGGCGAGAGCAAGGATGTCTTCGCCGCGCTCGATGCGCCAGCCGGCAGGATCGTCGATGACGCCGACGAGCGCCGAAAGGAGGATCTCGGCGCGCCCGGGTATGACGAAAATCAGCGCGATCAGCGTCGCCGACAGAGACGCGAACAGCGGCGCTTCGCGGGAAAAGGCGACCTCGCCCCGCTCGGTTGCGTCGTGCAGCCGCTTTTCGGTCGGCTCCTCGGTCTGATCTTCGGGATCGACATCGGCGCTCATGGCTCACCGCATAGGCGCGCAGCGCCTACCCTCCGGCCTCGTCCTTCGAGACGCGCCTTCGACGCTCCTCAGGACGAAGGTGTGGACACGCGAATATGAAGTTCGCTTCAAGCGACGGCCCCCGGACATCGCCCTCAAGCTCACGAGGGGTCCGCGGAAGGAGCGCCGCCAAGCTCGATCTCGTTGCGGCTCGCCATGCCGAGCACGATGTCGGCGATGGCTTTGCGCGCCTTCGCGACATCCCGAGGGGGCGCGAAGGCGCCGGAATTGAGTTCGCCCTCGACCAGACGGCGGCCGCGCGAGGGCATTGACGAAAGAACAATATCGCGGAAATCCGCGTCGGTCCCCCGCAGGGCCATGACGACGATGTCGATCGACGCCCGGTCGAACAAGAGCGCCCTCGCCCGCTCCGACAGTCTCGGCAGATCGTTGAAGGAAAAGAGCATCGTTTTGACAATGGCCGCGTCCTTCGGGCGGACTTGTTCGAGCGCTCGCATGGCGTCCTCCGCCTCCTCCGGATCGAGGCTGTTGATGATGCCGGCGAGGCGGGACCGCCCCCCGGCGTCGGCTGCCGAGGCCGGCGCCTGTTTCAACGCAGCTTCCACCGCTTCTTCGATCAGCTGGGCGGCAAGCGGCGTCACATCGAGCGGCGCGACCAGTCCGCAGAGCGCGGCGTTGCGCCGATCGCGCGGCAGCGCCGCGACAAGCCTCGTCGCCACGGGCGGATCGAGCCTGGAAAGGATATAGGTCGCCGTCGCCGCGCGCTCCGCCATCAGCAAGGCGACAATCGCGCTCTCCGGCGCTTGCCCCAGCGATTGCCACACGTCGGGTGGTCCGGTCTCTCCGGGCGCAAGGCCAAGAATGTCGGCGATTTGCTCAGGCGGCAGGGCGTCGGCGAGCAGGCTCTGGGCCTGACCGGCGTCGCCGAGCAGATCGGCGCCAGCCGAAAAATCAGTCACGAATTCCTCGACCAGCCGATCCAGCATGGTCGCAGGGATGGCGCCGAGGCCCGCCGCGGCCAGCGCCACCGCGCGCAAGTCAGGTTGATCGAATTGCTTGAGCAGCCGGGCGGCCGGGGGCTTGCCCATCATGAGCAGCAGCGCTGCGGCTTTTTCGGGCCCGCTAAGTTCCCTTTCGCCGCTGATCGCCGCCTCGGACATGAGATTCCTTTTGCGGATAGAGCTATGCCGTCCGTTCACGGCCAGCGCCGGCGACCACTTCCAGGAGCGACACTCCGAATCGCTGACTGGCCTCGTCGACGACGACGATTTCACCGCGCGCGATCACCGCGCCGTTGACGACGACGTCAACGGGATCGCCGACGCGCTGGTCCAGCGAGACGATCGCGCCGCGGGCGAGCTTCATGAGGCCGGCGACCGGCATCGAGGTCGAACCGAGCACGACCTGCACCGTCACCGGGATCGACAGGATCGCGCCGAGATTGGGAGGGCCGGGGATAGCCTCCGCCTTCGGCGCGTCGATGGCGCCCGGCGGCTCGGGAGAATTGGCGGCTTCGTCCATGGACTGAGGTCTTGCTCGCTGGTGTCAGAGGTCATTGCCGGCAATCGGATTGGCTCCGGTCTGCCGTTTGGCCGCATCGGATCCTTGCGCGATCGGGCTCTCGATTTCGAGCCGGTAGCGGCCGTCCGCCTGCCCGAGCTTGCAGGTGAACATTCCGCGGCCGGAACATTCGAGGCGAACGGCGGTGAAGTCGCTGGATTGCAGGGACAAGAGCCCGCCGACGCGAAAATTTGCGATGTCGCCGAGACTCATGGCGACCTCCTCCAGGATGGCGGTCACCGGGAGCCGGGTCTGCTGGACGCCGAACTCCATGAGCTTGGACCACCGCCGGTCGGCGGCCGGCGTCTCGGCCTCGGGATCGTGAGCGAGTTCGCTGCGGAAAGGCAGGAGAAAGGCTTGCGGGAGCAGGACGAGGCACTCGCACGCGCCGCCATTCATCTCCAGCGAAAATCGCGCCGCCGCGGCCTCGCTGTCCCGCCGGCCGAGCGCGAACGGATCGCTGAGCCTCTGAAGCCGCTCGAGGCTCAGGGCGATCGGGGCGAGCGGCGCGAAGGCCGCCTCGAGCGCCTCGCCGAGCGCCCGCGCGAACGCCTCGATGAGCGCCGCTTCGATCGCCGTGCGCGACTTGCCGGCCTCGCTTCCTGGTTTGCTTGAACCTTCGCCCGCAACGACTTCGCCGAAAATCGAGGAGACGATCAGGTGGTCGATGCGCTCGTCGAGCGCGATGAGCAGCCGCGACTCCGGTTCGGCGCTCGCATACAAGGCCGCGGTCAGGCCGGAACAGTCTTCGATCGCGCGAAATAGCGTCGTCGCCCGAACCTCCTCGATCGAGCCGCCCGAAGGGCGCGCGATGAGTGACGACAAGCGCAGCGGCGCCTCGGCGATGAATCGATTGAGGACGTAGCCAAGCCCGGGCATTCGCTCGATGGCGAGGTTCGAATGCTCGAGCATCGCGCCTTGCAGCTTGCGGGCGCCGTGGTCGACCTCGTTCGTTGCGCCTTCGACGCTCACGCCGCCTCCTTGAGCGCGGGTTCGCCGCCGGTGGGGGTGGTCTCGTTCTCGACCACATCGATCGTCGGCCGCTCCTTGGAGGGAATGGTCTTGCGGCCGAACTCCACCGCCACTTGCGGCATCGCCCCGTTCATGAACGCGAGCAGGCTTTGCTTGACGAGCGTAAACAGCCGCAACTGCTTTTGCCGGACCGCCCTGACTTTCTGGGCGATCGGCGCGACCACCGCATAGGACAGGAAGATGCCGGCGAAGGTGCCCACCAGCGCCGCGCCGATGAGTCCGCCCAAGATTTCCGGCGATTGATCGAGCGCGCCCATAGCGTGGATGATGCCGAGAACCGCGGCCACGATGCCGAGCGCGGGCAGCCCGTCGGCGACCGCCTGGAATGCTTGCACCGGCTTGTAGCGGTCGTGCGCCAGGGTTTCGATTTCCTCATCCATCAGCGCCTCGATCTCGTGCGTTCGCGCGTTGCCGATGATGATGAGACGGCCATAGTCGCAGATGAACGTCACCAGGTCCTTGTTGGCGAGCAGCTTGGGAAAATTCCGGAAAATCTCGGACTCCTCCGGGTTGTCGAAATGCGCTTCGACTTCGCTGCGGGACTTGGCTCTGAGCTCCCTCATCAGGGCGTGCAGGGCCGACAGCACGTCGAGGAAGTCGCGCGGCTTGGGCGCCTTGTCGAGGACCGCCTCGAGGCACGCCTTGCCGCAGTCCTTGATCGTCGATGTGGCGTTGGCGACGATGAAAATGCCGAGCGACGATCCAGCGATGATGACGAATTCGTAAGGCTGAAACAGCACGTCGAGATGTCCGCCGAGCGCCGCATAGCCGCCGAGAATGCATCCGACGGTGATGACGAGACCAATGGCGAAATTCAAGATTCGCTCCGGGTGCGAACGACAGTGCAAGATTTGCGGCTTCAGACTTACGCGAAGCTGTCAGGGGCGAGGTCAGCCCGGGACAAGCCGGCCCTTCCATCGTTCAGACGACACGCCGATGCGAGGGCCTGGCGGAACAGCGTCATGCAAAACGGACTTTATGTCGCCGTCTCGGCCCAGGTAGCGCTGCAACGACGACTGGAAACCATCGCTGACAACGTCGCCAACATGAATACGGTCGGCTACCGGGCGACCGGTGTGTCGTTCGAAACGGAAATGGCCAGGACTGGCGACGCGAGGCTCGATTACGTCTCGACCGGCTCGGACTATCTGTCCCGACGCGCCGGAGGGCTGGTGAAGACCGGCAACCCGCTTGATTTCGCCGTCCAGGGCGACGGCTGGTTCGGCATCCAGACGCCGCGCGGACCGGCTTACACCCGTGACGGCCGCGCCCGCATCGACGAATCGGGAACGCTGCGCACGCTGAACGGCGACCCGATCCTGGATGCCGGGGGCGCTCCGATCCTCGTCGACGGGGCGGCGGGGCCATTGACGGTCTCCGCCGATGGAATGATCACCCAGAACGGACGGCAGGTCGGGGCGATAGGGCTGTTTGCGATTGACCCGGGCGCCTCGTTGATACGGGCCGAAAATTCCGGGGTCGTGCCGGACAAGCCGCCGACGCCGATCCTCGAGTTCACGCGTGATGGAGTCGTTCAGGGCGCGGTGGAGAGCTCCAACGTCGATCCGGTGCGCGAGATGACCAGACTGATCGACGTGACGCGCGCTTTCGACGGCGTCGCTGCCGAGGCGTCGCAATCCGAAACGTCGCTGCAAGAGGCGATCAAGACTCTCGCGTCGTCCGCGTGATCGACGCTCGCTCCGACGCCGCGCTGTCGCCGCTCGAGCGCCTTGAGCGGCGGGTCGCATGGGGAGTGCGGAATTTGCCGGCGGCGCGCGTGAGCGGCGCCATTGTCGAGGTCTCGATGTCGCACTATCGCGTCGCCGGCCTCTCGCGCTTCCTCAAGCTTGGCGAGTGCGTCGGCGTCGACGTGGGCGATCGCGTCCAGATCGGCGAAGTGGTCAGGATCGACGAGGCCTCGGCCACCCTCAAGCCGTTCGACGCGCGCAGCGACGCGACGATCGGCGCGCGCGCCTATCGCGCCGACAATCTGTCGCTGTCGCCGCATCGGTCCTGGAAAGGTCGGGTCGTGGACGCGCTCGGGCGGCCGATCGACGGCGCGGGCGAGCTCGTCGGCGGAGACAAGTCCGTGCCGCTTGACGCGGCTCCCCCTCCTCCTCTCAGCCGCGGGCGGGTCCATGCGCCCCTCCGAACGGGAGTCCGAGTCGTCGATCTCTTCACTCCCCTGTGTCTTGGGCAGAGAGTTGGGGTGTTCGCGGGCTCCGGGATCGGCAAGTCGTCGCTTCTGGCGATGCTGGCTCGGGCGACGCCGATCGACACCGTCGTCATCGCGCTCGTCGGCGAACGCGGTCGCGAAGTGCGCGAATTTCTTCACGACACGCTCGGCGAGGACCGCGCGTCCGCGGTCGCGGTCGTTTCGACCGGCGACGAGAGCCCCATGATGCGCCGCCTCGCCCCTAAAACCGCAATGGCGATCGCCGAATACTTCCGCGACCAAGGCGATTCGGTGTTGCTGATCGTCGATTCGGTCACCCGTTTTGCTCATGCCGCGCGCGATGTGGCGCTGGCGGCGGGAGAGCCCGCGGTCGCCCGCGGCTATGCGCCGAGCGTCTTCAGCGATCTGCCGCGGCTCCTCGAGCGCGCTGGACCGGGGGTGGAAGGATCGGGTTCGATTACCGGCGTCTTTTCCGTTCTGGTCGATGGCGACGACCACAACGATCCGGTCGCCGATGCGATTCGTGGAGCCCTCGACGGCCACATCGTGTTGGAGCGCGCGATCGCTGACGAAGGCCGATATCCGGCGGTCAATGTTCTCTCGTCGGTGTCGAGGATGGCCCATCCCGCGTGGCGGCCGGAGCAGCGCAAGGTGGTTGCGAACCTCAGATCGCTGATCGCGCGCTACGAGGAGACGCGTGAGCTGCGTCTCATGGGCGGCTACACCGCCGGCGCCGACTCGATCCTCGACAAGGCGATCAAATCGGTCCCGCGCATCTATGAGGCGATGAACCAGACGGTCGACGCGCCGCGGTGCGAGGATCCATTCATCGATCTCGCCGCCGCGCTGCGCGGCGACGCCAAGACCCTCGAATCGTGAGGCGCCGGCGATGGCCCCAGGTCAGGAGATAGCGATTCGCGCGGTTGGAACGGCCCTCGCCGGCATGTCAATGGCGTTCGCCATCTATATGCTCGCCTACGGCGGGGGGAAGACGCGCATCAACGGCCTTGAACACTTGGCGATCTTCGCCCAGCCGCGCGGGAGTTCGGGCGCAGCGTCTCCGGCCGAGGGTCCCGCCCCGCCGACGGCAAACGGCGGCGCCGCCGTCGACATGACGACGACGGGTTCGTTCGCCGCTTCCGCCGGCAAGGCCGCGCCCGAATCGCGGCCGATCGAGATCGTCGCCGCCCGAGCCGATCGCGTCTGGCTGAGGATCGACGGCGCGCTCCGCTCGGCCGTTCCCGGCGACAGCGTGCCCGGCGTCGGCCGCATTGGGGCGATTGTCGCGCGAGACGGCGGCTGGGCGCTGCTCGACGACAAGGGCGCGGCTCTCCTTGCCGTCACAAAGGCCGCGAATGGGGCCGCGCTCTTCGCCCGCAAGAGGATCTTCGAATGATCCGGCCGTGTCATCGTCGCTTAGCGAGTTCGCGCCGCGCCCGATCATAGAGGGCGTTGGCGATCGCGACCCGGGCGCCTGCGTGATCACGTTCGCGCGCCGGCTGGCGGTCGGGATGATTTCGCCAGACGAAATTGCGCCAGCGCGCCGCAAGCTGATCCGGCGTCACCGGACCGGCAAGACCGAGCTCGGCGGCGATTTCGGCTGGCGTATCCGCGAGATTGGGCGCCGCTTCGTCCGTCGAAGCGGGCGCCTGCCGTCCCAGCCGATCCGCCGGCTCGTCCGTCCACTCCAAAGCCAGGCCGAAACGCGCCTCTCCGCCGGAACCCGGCGCGGGGCCAAATTCGAGGCGCGCGCGGACGCGCGGTCCCCCGACGGGCCCCGACCCCTCGTCGTCGAGCGCCCGGTCTTGCCGCCGCGCTTCGTCGAGGGCGCGTTGAAACTCGTCGTTTCGGCGGTTGGACATCGTCGCGCGATCCGACGAGCGGCTCAGCCCGCCGCGGCCCGTCGGTCGCGGGAAGGCCGTCTCGACGATGGCGCGCCGTCGTTTTCGCCGTCGGCGACGACGCGATTTCTTCCCTGAACCTTCGCCTCATGAAGGAGTTGGTCAACCCGCCGCAGCAGGTCGGCGCCCGACTCGTCCGCGCTCAGCCTCGCAACGCCGAACGACGCCGTCACCTTGCCCACTCGTTCGCCGCTCGGCTCGACCGTCCACTGCTTGGTTTCCAGAATTCCCCGGATTCGCTCGACCGCGCTGACCGCATCGACCAGGCGCGCGCCCGGGAAGATCAGCGCGAACTCCTCGCCGCCAAATCGCGCCACCTTGTCCTGTCCGCGCACATTCTGCGCCAGGATATTGGCGAACAGGCGCAACAGGCGATCGCCGACAAGATGGCCGAACCGGTCGTTGACATGCTTGAATCGATCGATGTCGGCGAGGGCGAGGCAGAAGCCGTCGCCCAGCCGTCGGGCTTTCTCCACCTCCTCCGCGAAGCAGGCGTCAAAAAAGCGGCGATTGCCGATTGCGGTCACTACGTCGCGCAGGCCGGCCTCCTCGGCCCGCTCGAGGTTCGTTTGCAACTGCATGACCTGCAGGCGCGACTGTTCGAGCTGGTTTTTGACGTTGAAGAGCTTGTCGCGCATGTCGCGATTGTCGTCGATCAGGGCCAGCACGATGTCCTTGACCGGACCCGCGCTTTGCTCATGCGACAGCCGCTCGCTGGCGCCGTCGAGCCGCTCGGAGAAGCTCTCGTTATCGGTCAGATGGGTCTGGAGGACCTTGGCGATGTGGCGCAAGACCCGGTCGACCTTCTCCTCCTTCACCGCCGTCTCTCGACGTGCGGCTGTCTGTCCGCCGGGCGGAACCGGGCTCGGCGAGGCGCCGACCGTGAAACGGCCAAGCGCAACGCCGATCCAGCCGAACAGCAGCAGCTGAAAGATCTGCGTTTCGCCCGGAATGAACGACCGCAACGCGGTCAGCGCTTCGCCCGGGACAAAGGACTGCAGCGCGGTCACCGCTGCCGCTCCCAGCGCGACCGCGCCGAGGGCGCAGATCGCCCGGGCGTTCCATCGAAGTCCGGGGACGTTCATGATCGGGCTGCTCTCGCCGGCAACGGCGCGCAGCTCCTCGCGCGCANNCCTCCGATCAATGCGCCTGGGCGGCCATCATGGCGGCCGCCGGCCCGCGCTGCGGCCGGCGATAAAGCGAGGGATCGGTCCAAATCATTCGGACCTCGTCACAGTGTAAGACCCGCGGGTTACTGTTGTGTAAGCGCTTCGGGCTCTGTCCGGCGATTGATTCCGCCGCCGGCCGAAAGAGTGGCGACTTCCGCTACGGCATGCGTTCATCGCCGGCGGCCGATCCCCCGAATGAGGCGATCGGCATCGACCGGCGAAAGGCTATTGCCCGATTCATCGACATTATGTCAGCATGCCGCTTGGGATGGCCCTTCCGGCAAACCAATTGCGATACGCGCTTTATCTTGCGCCTCCGCGCGAGAGCGAGCTGTGGCGTTTCGGTTGCGACGTGATCGGCCGCGACGCGCTGACCGGGGCGTCCCGCGATGGGTTCGCGCTCGAAGGCTACACGCCCGCCGACTGGCGGAACATGACCAGCGACCCGCGCCGGTACGGCTTTCACGCGACCCTGAAGGCGCCGTTTCGGCTGCGCCTGGATCTCGACGTCGCCGATTTGACCCATAGCCTCGCCGAGTTCGTGCGCAAATTCGCGCCGTTCGACGCAGGCGAGCTCAGCGTGGGCGCGGTCGTAATGGGAGACGGGCGGGCGTTTGCCGCTCTCAGGCCCGAGGGCGGTTTGAATGAATTGCGGTCGTTCGAGGGCAGCGTCGTTCGCGCTCTTGACCACCTGCGCGAGCCGGCCTCCGCCGGCGACCGGGAACGGCGCAATTTGGCGCGACTGACCCCTCGCCAGGCCTATTATCTCGACGCCTGGGGCTACCCGTACGTGCTCGACGAGTTTCGTCCGCACTTCACCCTAACGAACGCCATCGCCGATGCGGATCGCGTCGCACGCCTGCTGCAACAAGAGTTCCGGCTTCGGGTGGCTTCGCCGGCGCTGCGCGTGGACGCGCTGACCCTGTTCGGGGAAAGCGAACCCGGCGGCGAGTTCAAGATCGTGCGCCGTTTCCCGCTCGGGCGCTCGACACGCGCCAAGCGATCGTCGGCTCGCGCCTTGGCGCCGGCCTTTTTCGACTGACCGCGCAGAAGCCAGCAAGCGCAAGTCGGCGCCCGGCCGAATCCACTGTCCTGCGCGCGGCGTTCCGGTCCACCGGTCTATCGAACAACCGATCGATTTCGTGCGCGGGGCGGGCTGCGAGGCTCAATGACGCCGCGCACACGCTGAACGACGTCGGCCAAAATCGCGAGCGCTTTACGCGTCCGCCCTCCGAGTGTTAGCGTTCCGCTGACATGTTACCAAAAGACGAAAAACATCGGCTTGGAGGGAGGGCGCTTAGACCATCGGGGGCGCATGTCTGAGGCCGGGGAAAAAAAGCGGGCCGGCGCCGGCCCGGACGGACCCGTTCTCGAAGCGGTCGGCTTGTCGCGCTCGTTCGGGCCGATCGAGGTCTTGAGCGACGTCTCGGTCAGCGTGCGCGCCGGAGAGGTCCACGCGATCATCGGCGAAAACGGCGCTGGCAAGTCGACGCTGATGAAGATCCTGGCGGGCCATCTCGCGCCCACCCGCGGCGCGATCAAGCTCGACGGCTCGCCGGTCGAGTTGAAAGGCCCGGTCGACGCGGAGCGGCGCGGCGTCGTTCTGGTCCATCAGGAGATCATGCTGGCGCCGGACCTGTCGATCGCCGAAAACATGTTCCTCGGGCGCGAGCTCCGGCGCGGGCTGACGGTCGATGACCGGGAGATGAATCGCCGCGCGACCGAGGCGATGCGGGTGTTCGGGGTCGAGGCGGCGGTGACCGCGCCGGTGCAGCGCCTGTCGATCGCGCAGCGCCAGCTGGCGCAGATCGCCCGCGCGCTCGCCGTTCCGCACCGGATCGCGATCTTCGACGAGCCGACCGCGTCGCTGACCCCGGTCGAGACGTCCGCGCTCCTCGGCCTCATCCGCGAGCTCAAGGCGAAGGGCGTCGCCGTCCTCTACATTTCCCACCGCCTCGAGGAGGTCAAAGCCGTCGCCGACGTGGTGACGGTGCTGCGCGACGGCAAGCAGGTTGCAACGAAGCCGGCGGCCGAGCTCGAGCCCGTCGACATGGCGCGCCTGATGGTCGGGCGCGACCTGCTCGCGCTTTATCCTCCGCGCCCACCCGCGCCCGCCGGGGAGCCGGCGTTCGAGGTCGGGCGTTTCGGCGCCGCGGGCTTCGCCGAGGACGCGAGCTTCAGCGTGCGGCCGGGCGAAATCCTCGGCTTCGCCGGGCTGGTCGGGGCGGGGCGGACCGAGCTCTTCGAGGCTTTGTTCGGCCTTCGCAAGGGTGGCGGGGACATCCGGCTGAACGGCGCCGAGCAGCAGTGGCGCGACGCGCGCGCCGGGATGCGCGCCGGCGCCGTCTACCTGACCGAGGACCGCAAGAGCAAAGGCCTGTTGCTCGAGGAGACGATCGCCGTCAACCTGACGCTCGCTTCGCTCGACAAGTTCCAGCGCGGCCCGCTGATCGACCGCGCCAGGGAAGCCCGCGCGCTCGACGAGGCGATCCAGCGCTTTGACATCCGGGTCGGGGACAGAACCCTCCTCGCCGGGCAGATGTCAGGCGGCAACCAGCAGAAACTTCTTCTGGCGAAAATGATGCAGCTCGATCCGCGGGTCGTCGTCATCGACGAACCGACGCGGGGAATCGACATCGGCGCCAAGCAGCAGATCTATCGGTTCATCGCCGCGCTGGCGGCGGAAGGCCGCTCGGTGATCGTCATCTCGTCGGAAATGGCCGAGCTGATCGGAATCTGCCACCGCATCATCGTCATGCGCAACGGCCGCGTCGTCGGCGAAGTGGCGGGCGAAGAGATGAACGAGCATGCGATCGTCGTGCTGGCGACCGGCGTGAGCACGAACGGGGAGGACGTTCGGACATGACCCAGGCGGTGGGCGAGGCTCCGGCCGCCGCGCCGCGGCGCCGCATGAGCGTGAGCGCGGTGGCGCCGTTTCTCGCCCTGGCGCTGATCTGCGCCCTCGGGGCGCTGGCCAATCCGCGTTTCCTGAGCTTCGACAATCTCACCAACGTGCTGGCGCGCAGCACCTTCATCGCCACGATCGCCGTCGGACAGACGCTCGTCATCACTGGAGGCGGGCTGGACCTTTCCGTCGGCGCGATGGCGGCCTTTATTTCCGGCCTCACCATCCTGTTCCTCAACTCGGGGCTCATCGACAACATGCCGCTGCTGATCGTCTCGGCGATGGTCCTCGCGCTCGCGGTCGGCGCCTTGTGCGGCCTGTTCAACGGACTGACCACGACGATCGGCAAGATCGAGCCGTTCATCGTGACGCTAGGCACGATGGGCATCTTCCGCTCGCTGCTCACCTGGCTGGCGCAGGGCGGGTCGATCACCATCAGGAACACCGATGTCCGGGCGGCCTATCGCCAGGTCTATTTCGGCGACCTGTTCGGCGTGCCCTATCCGGTGCTCCTGATCCTGGGCGTGGCGGTGGCCGGCGCCTTCATTCTCTACGCCACCGCCTATGGGCGCCATGTGCGCGCGGTCGGCTCGAACGAGGACGTCGCGCGCTACTCGGGCATCAGCGTCGCCCGCGTGCGCACCATCACTTACGTGCTCCAGGGCCTTTGCGTCGCGCTCGCGGTCATCGTCTACGTGCCGCGTCTCAGTTCGGCCAGCGCGGCGACCGGGCTTGGCTGGGAGCTGACGGCGATCACCGCCGTCGTCGTCGGCGGCACGCGGCTCAAGGGCGGCGTCGGCCACATCTGGGGGACGATCGCCGGCGCGCTCATCCTCGAAGTCATCGGCAACATCATGCTGTTGTCCAATCTGGTCAGCGAATACCTCATCGGCGCGGTTCAGGGCGCGATCATCATCATCGCGATGTTGGCCCAGCGCGGCATGTCCGCGAGTCGGTGAGGAAAAACCGAGCGGCCCGGGCGACCGCCCGGAGCTTCTCAAAAAATGGGAGATGAAAGTATGAAGCGTATTCTGGTGAGCCTGGCGGTCTTCGGCCTGATGGTCGGCGCGGCGCAGGCGCAAGTGAGCAAGACCATGGCGGTCTCCGTTCCGACCGCCGACCACGGCTGGACGGGCGGCGTGGTGTTCCACGCGATGGAGGAAGCGAAGGCCCTTGAAAAGAAATATCCCGGACTGAAGGTGATTGTGAAGACGTCGCCGGACCCGGCCGCCCAGGCGGACGCGCTCGAGGACCTGTCGACCCAGGGCATCGACGCCCTGGTGGTGCTGCCGCACGACCCGAACGTGCTGACGGACCCGATCCGCAAGGTCAAGAACAAGGGGACGTTTGTGACGGTCGTCGATCGTATCGCGGACGATCGGTCGATCTACGACCTTTACGTCGGCGGCGACAATCCGGGTCTCGGCGCGTCGGCGGCCCAATTCTTCAAGAAGGCGCTGCCCAATGGCGGCGACATCGTCGTGATCCGCGGCCTCCCGATCCCGATCGACAAGATGCGCGTCGACGCTTTCAACGACGGGATCAAGGGCGCCAAGATCAATGTGATCGACAGCCAGTTCGGCAACTGGAGCCGCGACGACGCCTTCAAGGTGATGCAGGACTTCTTGACCAAGCACCCCAAGATCGACGCCGTCTGGTGTCAGGACGACGACATGGCGATCGGCGTGTTCGAGGCGATCGCGCAGGCGAAGCGCACCGACATCAAGTTCGTCGTGGCGGGCGCCGGCGCCAAGGACGCAGTGAAGCGGGTGATGGACGGCGATCCGATGATGCCGGTCGACGTCCTCTATTCGCCGAGCATGGTTGCGGTGGCGATGGACGTGACCGCGCTCGGCCTCGAGGAAGGAATTCCGGTCCGAGGCGACTACATCCTGAAGGCGACGCTGATCACCAAGGACAACGCCAAGGACTTCTACTTCAAGGACTCGCCGTTCTGATAGGGAAGGAGACGGGGAAGCGCGTTCGCGCGCTTCCCCTTTCCTGACGTGACAAGGACGCGCGGGAGCGCGCATGAAGGAGGGGATCATGGCTGGCATGGTCAAGGGACCGGCGATATTCCTGGCGCAGTTCGCCGGCGACGCGCCTCCGTTCAACACGTTTGATGGTATCTGCGCATGGGCGGCGTCGCTCGGGTACGAGGGCGTCCAGATTCCAACCTGGGATGACCGCCTGTTCGATCTCGCCAAGGCCGCTTCCTCGAAGGGCTATTGCGACGAGCTCAAGGGAATCGCCGCAAGTCGGGGCCTAGCGATTACCGAGCTTGCAAGCCATCTGCACGGCCAGCTCGTCGCCGTAAACCCGGCTTATGACGACCCCTTCGACGCCATCGCGCCGAAAAAGGTCCACGGCAAGCCGGCCGAGCGGCAGAAATGGGCGGTCGAGCAACTGATGATGGCGGCCAAGGCGTCGCAGAACCTTGGGCTCAAGGCCCATGCGACGTTTTCCGGCGCACTCGCATGGCCTTATGTCTATCCCTATCCGCAGCGTCCACAGGGACTTGTTGAGACGGCCTTCGAGGAGCTCGCCAAGCGCTGGAAGCCTATCCTCGACGCGTTCGACGACGCGGGCGCCGACGTCTGCTACGAGCTCCATCCCGGCGAGGACCTGTTCGATGGGACGACCTTCGAGCGTTTCCTCGACGCGGTGAAGGGGCACAAGCGCTGCGCCATTAACTACGATCCGTCGCACTTCGTGCTCCAGCAGCTCGACTATCTCGAATTCATCGATATCTACCACGAGCGCATCAAAGCCTTTCACGTCAAGGACGCCGAATTCAATCCGACCGGGCGGCAGGGCGTCTATTCGGGCTACGCGTCGTGGATCGAGCGCGCCGGCCGGTTCCGCTCGCTGGGCGACGGGCAAGTCGACTTCGGCGGCATATTCTCCAAGATGGCGCAATATGGCTATTCGTCCTGGGCCGTTCTCGAGTGGGAATGCGCGCTCAAGCACCCGGAGGACGGCGCGCGCGAGGGCGCCGAGTTCATCAAGCGACATATCATCCGCACCACGGAGAAGCCGTTCGACGATTACGCCGGCGGAGCGGTCGACAAGAAGCAAATCAAGCGCGCCCTGGGACTAGGCTGAGAGAGGAGACGCGGGCATGGCCATCGAGGGACGCGCCGACGCCAGGAAGGGCGGCAGGATCAGGCTGGGGATGGTCGGCGGCGGCGAAGGGGCGTTCATCGGCGCGGTTCACCGCATCGCCTCCCGCATCGACGACCAGTATGAGCTCGTCGCCGGCGCCCTATCGTCAACGCCGGAGAAGTCGCGCCGTTCCGGCGCGGCGCTCGACCTCGCGCCGGACCGCATCTACGACGACTACGAGACCATGGCCAAGGCCGAGGCCAAGCGCGCCGACGGGATCGAAGCGGTCGCCATCGTCACCCCGAACAACGTCCACGCCGGGCCGACCTACGCTTTCTTGAAGGCCGGCGTCCATGTCATCTGCGACAAGCCGCTGACGGTCAGCCTGGCGGAAGCAAAGAAGATGCGCGCCGCGGTCGAGAAGTCGGGCCTCGTGTTCGCGCTGACCCACAATTACACCGGCTATCCGCTGGTGCGCCGGATGCGCGAGATGGTCCGCGCCGGCGAACTCGGCGACATCCGTCTCGTCCAGGCCGAATATCCGCAAGACTGGTTGACGGCGGCGACCGAGACCTCCGGCAACAAGCAGGCCGAATGGCGGGTCGACCCGAAACGCTCGGGCGCGGGCGGCGCGCTCGGCGACATCGGCACCCACGCCTATAACCTCGCCGACTACGTGACCGGGCTCGAGCTCGCCGAGCTCGCCGCTGATCTTACGTCATTCGGCGCCGGGCGCCGGCTCGACGACAACGCCCAGATCATGCTGCGCTACGCCAATGGCGCGCGTGGCGCGATCTGGGCGAGCCAGGTCGCGCCGGGCAACGAGAACGGGCTCATGCTGCGCGTCTACGGGACCAAGGGTGGCTTCCATTGGCGGCAGGACAATCCGAACTACCTCTTCTGGTCGCCGCTCGACAAATCGACCCGCATCGTCACCCGCGGCGGGCCCGACGCAGGCGAAGCGGCGGCCCGGGTCACCCGCGTCCCGCCGGGCCACCCCGAAGGCTATCTCGAGGGCTTCGCCAACATCTATTCGGAGATCGCGCTCGCCATCAGGGCCGCGCGGGTGGGCAAGAAGCCCTCGAGGGCGGTCCATTTCCCGACCATCGACGACGGCGTCAAAGGCCTCGCCTTCATCGAGGCGGCGGTCAAGTCGTCGAAGGCCAACGGCAAGTGGGTGAAGCCGTAGCGGCGAGCGCTGAGAAGGGCAAATACCTGCCTTCCCTNNCCTGACTATTTTGCCTTCTTGTTCAGCGTATCCATCAGAAGCTTGGCGGCCGGGCCCGACGAGGCCGGATTCTGGCCGGTGATCAGCTGGCCGTCGGCGACCGTGTGAACGCCCCAGTCCTTGACCTTGGAAAAGGTGGCGCCGAGGCTCATCATTTCGTTTTCGACCAGGAAAGGCACCACCTTCGTCAATCCTACCGCTTCTTCCTCGCCATTGGTGAAGCCGGTCACCGTCTTGCCGTCTACGAGCACCTTACCGTCCGGGGTTTTGACGTGGCGCAGCGCGCCGGTTGAGTGGCAGACCACCGCGAACGTCTTGCCGGCGGCCAGGAACGATTCCAATAGCTTGATCGAGTTCTTGTCTTCGGCGAGATCCCACATCGGCCCGTGGCCGCCGGGGTAGAAGACGGTATCGTAATCTCCCTGCTTGACGCTATCGAGGCGCACCGTCCTGTCCAGCTGAGCGTTGGCGTCGGCGTCCTTTTCGAACCGCCGTGTGATGTCGGTCTGGAAGTTCGGCTCGTTGCTCTTGGGATCGAGCGGCGGCCGACCGCCTTTGGGCGACGCGAGGGTGACCTGGGCCCCGGCATCCTTGAAAACATAGTAAGGCGCCGCGAGTTCCTCCAGCCAAAAGCCGGTCTTGCGGCCGGTGGCGCCGAGCTGGTCGTGGGAGGTAAGAACCATCAGAATTTTCATGATGCGCTCAATTCCTTGGTCGGTGAAGAGTGACCCGAGCTGCTGTGCTGGCAGGGCCTCGCCCGAGTCGGTGATGCGCATCTTCTCGGCCAACCGCTTCCGGGCTCTGGTCCTGATATCCGAGATAGCCGCCGCCGAGAAGGGCTCTTCGCGTAAGGCGGCATTGGCCGGCGCGCCGCTCCTCGGCCGGATCGGTCGAAGGCGTTCGTGGCTTGTTTCGGCAACGGTCGCTTCTTGGGAAGACCGCGAATCGACATTTTCTTGCCGAATCGTCCCACCCGTGGTTTAGTTTTTCAGAAACCACGCGCGCGAATGGACCGGAAGGAGACGTCGCCTGCCCGGTCGAACCGCATCGTCCTCCAGCCGGTCG
>PLUH01000237.1 GCA_003164825.1 Hyphomicrobiales bacterium | reverse complement strand
TCGCCCACGGCCGGCGGCACGCGCTCGCAGCGGACGTTGGCGAGGCCCGCCCCGGCGAGGAAGCCTTCGACCTCCTGCTCGGCGAAGCCGAGCCGGCGATGGGCGAACTCGTCGCGCAGGAATTCCTGGTCATGGGCGTCGAAATCGACCAGCGCGAGCCGCCCGCTTGGGGCCAGCGCCCGCGCCGCTTCGCCAAGCGCGCGCGCTGGATCGTCCAGGAAGTGCAGCACCTGGTGGATGACGACCAGATCGTAGGCGTTGCGCTCGACCGGCGGGGCGTAGATGTCGCCCTGGCGCAGCGAGACATTGCGCAGGCCGGCCTCATCGACGCGGGCCCGCGCGAGCGCCAGCATCGCCGCGCTCTGGTCGACGCCGACCGCGCGCGCCGCCCGGGGGCTGAGAAGCTCGAGCATGCGGCCGGTGCCGGTGCCGAGATCGAGCAGGTTGCGATAGGGCTTCGAGCCGATCATGGCGATCAGCGCCGCCTCCACCCGTTCCTCCGGCGCGTGAAGGGCGCGGATCTGATCCCAATCGACAGCGCGCTCGGCGAAATAGGCCGCAGCCTGCCGGCGCCTGGCCTCGCGCACGACTTCGAGCCGGGTGCGGTCGGCGCTGACGACGGGATCAGCCGGATCGAGACGGCGCAGCCAATCGCGCGCCAGCGCCCCGCCCGATTCGGCGAGGCGGAAGAATGCCCACGCGCCCTCGCGCTGCCGCATGGCGAGACCCGCCTCGACCAAAAGCTTGAGATGACGCGAAACGCGCGGCTGCGACTGGCCGAGGATGGCGACCAGTTCGCTTACCGTCAGCTCGGCCGCCTCGATAAGGCAGAGGATGCGCAGCCGCGTCTCCTCGCCGGCCGCCTCGAGGCCCGCCAGCAGCGCCGGAAACGCGATCGGCGAGGTCGATCGGTCGTTAGACATAAACATATCTTTATGTCTAATCCTCACCGAGCGCAAGAGGAATCGACGCGGGCGAGCTAATCCCGCGGCCGTAGTATCTATCCGCGGCGAGGATTTATTACAGACTAGATATGTTATATACCGCGGGTGACAGGGACTAAATCTCAGCGGTGCATTGGGGCCGCGCGACCCGCTCGGCTTGAAATTCCGGGCGCGGCCCTTATAACCTGCGTCGGGGCGGGATGAACCATAACTGAATACGGGAATACGTGAGCGGATGCGAATCATGACCCTGGTTTGCGCCTGCGCGCTCACCCTTGCCGCCTCGGAAGCCATTCCCGCTCTTGACGCCTCGGCGCAGATTTTGCCAACCGGCATGAGCGGCGGCACGCCGTTCGGCGGCGCCTCGACCGGCGAGACGAAGCCGTCGGATCCCCTGGGCACTCCTGAGCGAGACCCCGCCGAGCAGTCGGCGAAGTCGATCGAATGCGCGCAGAAGGCCGACGCCCAGGGACTCCAAGGCAAGAATCGCAAGCATTTCCTGCACAAGTGCAGGAGCGGCGCATGAGCGGCGCCACCTTTGCAGCNNTGCAGCGGATGTCCTTGTCTGAGGCAGACCGCGACGAGCGAATCGAGACGTTCCTCACCCCGCGGGACTGGCTTCGCTATGCGGTTGGCCGCTTTCTCTCCGCTGGCATTGCCTTCGGCCACGGCGCAACCACGGCCATCGACGAAGCCGCGTTTCTCATCCTCGAGGCACTCAAGCTGCCGATCGACACGCTCGATCCGTTTCTCGACGCGAGGCTCCTGCGCCACGAGCGGGCGCGACTCTGCGATCTGATTGAAGCGCGGGTGACGACCCGCAAGCCCGCCGCTTATCTGCTGAACCGCGTCTATATCAAGGGCGTGCCGTTCTATGTCGACGAGCGGGTCATCGTCCCGCGCAGCCTGGTCGGCGAACTTCTGATGACCGCGTTCGCCGACGACAACGCGTTGACCGGCGACCCTGAGCGCATCGCCTCCGTGCTCGATCTCTGCACCGGCGGCGGCTCGCTCGCCATTCTCGCCGCCCGGGTCTTTCCGAACGCGCGGATCGACGCGGTCGATTGCTCGGCCGGCGCCCTGGACGTCGCCCGGCGGAACGTCGAGGAGCACGGGCTCGTCGACCGCGTCGCCCTCAAGGAGGGCGATCTGTTTACGCCGGTCAAAGGGGTCCGCTACGACCTGATCCTGGCTAATCCACCCTATGTCGACGCGGCGACGATCGCGGAATTTCCGCCCGAATTCGCGGCCGAGCCGCGAATCGCCCATGCCGGCGGAGCCGATGGGCTCGATATCGTGTGCCGGATCCTGACCGGGGCGCCTTCGCATTTGAGTCCGAAGGGGGTGCTGATCTGCGAAGTCGGTGGTGGCCGCGGGCTGCTGGAGCGCGATTTCCCGCTTTTGCCCTTCGTCTGGCTCGACACCGAGGAGACGACCGGCGAAGTGTTCCTCCTGCGCGCGAGCGATTTCAGCGCGCGAAAGCGTGTTCCGAAGCACAGGCGCTGACAGGCGAGCTTTGTCATTCCCGACGGTCGCTCAGCGACCGATCGGGAATCCAGAGCGCTATCCGTAATTGACCTGACTGGATTCCCGGTCCGAGCTTCGGTCGGCCGGGAATGAGATTGGACGACTTGGCCGTCAGATTATTCGGCCGCTTGGCGCATCGCCGCACGCATAGCTGTGCGCAGGTCGTCGATCGGGGTCAGGCGGCCGCCGCGCTCGACGTGCCAGAACGTCCAGCCGTTGCAGGCGGGCAACCCCTGCGCCAGCGCGCCGATCTTGTGGATCGAGCCGACGGCTGGACCGGCGGCGAGCGCACCGTCGGCCCGAACCACCGCGCTCCAGCGACGCCCGGCGTCGAGCAGCCGTTCCCCCGGGCGCGCCAGTCCCGCTTCGACGACGCTCAAGAAGGCGACCCTGGGTTCGCTGCGGCGCGTCGGCGCGGTCGCAACCGCTTCCTCAGCCAACGGCTCGACCGCGTCGATCCGCCGGCGCGCTGCTTCGGCATAGGCGGGGTCGCGCTCGATGCCGATGAACGAGCGGCTGAGGCGCCGGGCGGCGACCCCGGTCGTTCCGGAGCCGAAAAATGGGTCGAGCACCAGATCGCCGGCGTTGGAGGCGGCCAGCAGCACGCGCATCAGCAGCGCTTCTGGCTTTTGCGTCGGATGGGCCTTGCGCCCCGTCTCATCCTTCAGCCGCTCCGCTCCGGAGCAAATCGGCAGGAACCAGTCGGAGCGGACTTGGCAATCCTCGTTGCCAGCCTTGAGCGTCTCATAATTGAACGTGTAAGCCTTAGCGTCGGCGCTTCGCGCCGCCCAGATCATGGTCTCATGGGCGTTGGTGAAGCGGCGGCCGCGGAAATTCGGCATCGGATTGGCCTTGCGCCAGACGATGTCGTTGAGGATCCAGAAACCGAGATCCTGCAGAATGGCGCCGACGCGGAAGATGTTGTGATAGGAGCCGATGACAACGAGGGTCGCGGCGGGCTTCATAATCCGCCGGACGGCGGTGAGCCACGCGCGCGTGAACGCGTCATATTCCCCGAAATCGGCGAACTTGTCCCAGGCGTCGTCGACCGCGTCGACCAGGCTCTGGTCGGGGCGGGACAGCGCGCCTTCGAGCTGTAGGTTATAGGGCGGATCGGCGAACACGAGATCGACTGAGGCCTCGGGGAGCCGCATCATCTCGGCCACGCAGTCGCCGATGAGGATCGAATCGCGCTCGGCCTTGCGCCCGTCGCCGAGCGCCCGAACGATTGCGGCCGGGCGTTTCGCCTCGCCGCCGCCAGTACGCGAAACCTGAAACTGGGCGGGGAGGCGGAACGCTCCGGCGCGCGCGCTACGCATGAACACAAACCACTCGACGCTATCGCCGGATCGTTCGAGCCGGCGCGTCGTTTATGTTCGATTTTAAGTAAAGGTCCGGTTATGCGGCCGCCCATGCCGCTGTGTCGTTTTCGTACGACCCAAGTCATTCTAAAGGATATCTAAGCTCAACTCTTTTGAAACCTTTTTGGACAAGGGGTCAGTCTTCTTCCGGCCCGAGCCGGAAGGAACGCCGGTGATATGGACAGGGACCCGAAAGCGCCAGCGCCCGGCGATGGGCGGCTGTCGCATAGCCGACGTGTTCGGCAAAGCCGTAGTGTGGATAGTCGCGGTGGAGATTGCGCATGAGCGCGTCGCGCATCGTCTTGGCGACGATCGAGGCGGCGGCGATCGACATCGAAATACCATCGCCGCCGACGATCGGACGCGCCGGGCAGATGAGCCCGTCGGGCGTGTCCCGCCCATCGATCAGCGCAAGGTGGGGACGCAGGCTCAAGCCCGCGACCGCCCGCGCCATCGCCCTCAGCGCGGCGCCGCGGATGTTCATCGCGTCGATCTCATCGACGCTTGCGAACACGATCGCGACGCTCAGCGCCTTGGCGAAGATGATTTCGCACAAGTGTTCCCGCTTGGCTTCGGGGAGCGCCTTGGAATCGTCGACCCCGAATGGCAGATCGTCGGGATCGAGAATGACCGCGGCTACCCCGACCGGCCCGGCGAGCGGGCCGCGCCCGACCTCATCGACGCCGGCGACCCATCGATGGCCGCAGGCGAAAGCCTCGCGCTCGAAATCGAAGTGCGGCGTGGCCGCCGCCGGGAGCGGCGGCGCGGCGAACTCCTTCTTCATCGATCTCAACGCTGCTCCTCACGAATCACGCCGGCTCGTCGACCTTGAGGCTATCGCAGGGCCGGCCGGCGAGCCAAGATGGAGAATTGGAAATGCTGGTGGAAACAATCACGGGATTGGCCAAGCGCTCGTATCCGAATGAGCCCAGTTTGGCGTTAGTGAAAAGATGGAAACGCCCGACCCGCTTCTGGAACGCGTCGCACCCGTTCTCGCCGCCGTCCCCGATGCGGTCGCGATTGTGCTCGGCGGGTCGCGCGCGCGGGGCGCCGCTCGTTCGGCCTCCGATTACGATCTTGGCCTCTACTTTAGCGAGAGCGCCGGACTCGATGTTGGCTGCCTGCTCGCGGCGGTGAAGGGTCTGGTCGATGATCCGAGCGACGCGGCGTTGACCGAGGTCGGCGGGTGGGGCCCGTGGATCGTCGGCGGCGGCTGGTTGAGGATCGCCGGCCAGAAGGTGGACCTCCTCTATCGGCCGATCGAGTCGGTCGAAAGGGTCATTCGGGACTGCCGCAACGGCCACATCGCCATGGAGTATCAGCCGGGACATCCGCATGGCTTCTGCTCGGCGATCTGGATGGGCGAAATCGCGCTTTGCCGGCCACTCAGCGATCCCCAGGGCGCTATAGCTGCTTTGAAGGCGATGACCGTTCCCTACCCGGAAAAACTGCGCGAGGCGCTGATTCGCCGATTCCAGGGGGAGATTCTGTTCAGCATCGAAAACGCACAGACGGCTGTCCCGGGCGGCGATCAGACTTACATTGCTGGATGCGCGTTCCGCTCGCTTGCCTGCGCGGCCCAAGTCCTCTTCGCCCTCAACCGGCGCTATCTCATCAATGAGAAGGGCGCTGTCGCCGCGGCGGCGCAGCTGCCGCTGATCGTCGACAATTTAGCCGAGCGGGCAAGCAGCGTCTGGCGAGCTATCGGACTTCGCGCGTTCGACGCCGCGCTCGTTGAGCTCAGATCAATCGAGCACGACCTCGCGCGCCTGACCGAAGCGACGCGATAGGCGCAAAAGCGGCAAAATGCGTCGGCGCCGGAATTCGTATATCACACATCCCATGACCATCGGCGCGATTCGCATTCTCGGCGTCGATCCCGGCCTGCGCACGACCGGATGGGGCGTGATCGAGGCCGCTGGGTCGCGGCTGAGCTTCATCGGCTGCGGCTCGATAGAGACCGACGCGGCAGCCTCGCTCGCCGAACGGCTGGCGGCGATCCATCGTCTGCTGACCGGGCTTGTCGAGCGTGAGGGGCCGGACGAGGCGGCGATCGAGGAGACGTTCGTCAATCGCGATCCTCAGTCGGCGCTGAAACTCGGCCAGGCGCGCGGCGCCGCCCTCGCCTCGCTGGCTCTGACCGGGCTGCCGGTGGCGGAATACGCCGCCAACCTGATCAAGAAAACCGTGGTCGGGGTCGGACACGCGGAGAAGCGGCAGGTTGCGATGATGGTGAGGATGCTGCTGCCCGCCTCGACCGCGAGGACCCCGGATGCGGCCGACGCGCTCGCAGTCGCCATCTGCCACGCCCAGCATCGGGCGGCGCGCGCGCGAGGCGCGGCATGATCGGCAAGCTTAAGGGCGTCGTCGACAGCGCGGACGACGAGGCTCTGATCCTCGACGTCAACGGCGTCGGCTATCTCGTTTCCGCTTCTGCCCGCACGTTGCGGGCGCTGCCCGCGGTGGGGGAGGCGGCGGAGCTCCTGGTCGAGACCCACGTGCGCGAAGACGCGATCAGGCTTTACGGCTTCCTAACCGCCACCGAGCGCGACTGGTTTCGCCTGTTGCAAAGCGTGCAGGGGGTCGGCGCCAAGGTGGCGCTCGGCATTCTCGGCGCCCTGTCGGCGGAAGTGCTGACCGCCGCCATAACCCGGCAGGACAAGGCGATGATGGCCCGCGCCCCGGGTGTCGGCCCGAAGCTCGCCGCCCGGCTGGTGCTCGAACTCAAGGACAAGGCGCCGGCTTTCGCCGCCGCCGATTTCTCCGGCGCGGAGTCCGGCCTCGAGCGCGCGCCGAAGCTCACAGGGGCGGCCGAGGACGCGATTCTCGCCCTCGTCGGCCTCGGCTACGCCCACCCGCGAGCCGCCGCAGCGGTCGCAAGGATTTCGGCTGAGCTTGGGCAGGACGCTCAGACCGCGGCGTTGGTTCGCGCGGGCTTGAAGGAGCTGGCGCAGTGACCCGAAATTCCGGCATGGTCCGGATACCGGCACGCGAGGCGCAGCCCCAATGTGGAGGGATATCGCGACCGGAAGGATCGCTTCTGATGCCAAGCGTCGACGCGTCGACCCGGATCGAATGGATTCTTGCGGCGACCAAGGGCGCACGATGACCGAGCCGGCGCGCCCCTTCTTCATCCCGATGATCGGCATCGTCGCGCTGTTCGCGGCGCTGGGCCCGGGAGTCGGCGGGGCGATGTTCATTCCCCTTTCCGTGGTGTTCAAGCCGACGATCACGCCCGACACGATCGCGCTTCTGGTCTTGATCGCCGCCTTGTTTGGCCATGCCGTCGGACTGATCGCGGCCTATGTCGTCGGGATCGGACCGGCCGCGGCGACCGGCTTTCTCTATGCGCTTTGGGACGCTGCCGCGCCCGAGCGCTGGCCGCGCGCGCTCGTCGCCGCCCTGATCGGCGGACTGATAGCCTATGGGCTGGCGTTGCGCCTCGCGCCCCTGGGCGCATCGCTCGAGATGGCAGTCGACGCCAACCCCGGCTCGCCGGCCGCCGAATGGATCGACGCGGCCTCGCCCGATCGAATCGGAGTGACGCTCGGCCATGCATTCGTCGCTTGCGGCGCGATCGCGGGCCTCGTCTGCGCCCTCGCCGCGAACCTCCTAGGCCTGACCATGCGGCCGGAATTCACGCGCCCGGAGGCCGCCGCGCCGCCGAGCGAAGGCGCCTGAGGTGACCGACGCCCCCCGCCGTCTCGTCTCGGCCGACAAGCGTCCCGAGGACGAGGCGGCGATCCGCCCGCAATTCCTCGCCGATTTCGCCGGCCAGGAGGCGGCGCGCAAGAATCTCGCCGTCTTCATCCAATCGGCCAAATCGCGCCGCGAAGCGCTCGATCACGTGTTGTTCGTCGGTCCGCCCGGACTCGGCAAGACGACGCTTGCGCAAATCGTGGCGCGCGAGCTTGGCGTCAATTTCCGCTCGACCTCGGGTCCGGTCATCGTCAAGGCGGGGGACCTGGCGGCGCAGCTCACCAATCTCGAGCCGCGCGACGTATTGTTCATCGACGAGATCCACCGCCTCAATCCGGCGGTCGAGGAAATTCTGTATCCGGCGATGGAGGATTTCCAGCTCGACCTCATCATCGGCGCGGGGCCGGCGGCGCGCTCGGTGAAGATCGACCTCGCCCACTTCACCCTGATCGGCGCGACGACCCGCGCCGGGCTTCTCACCAATCCCTTGCGCGACCGGTTCGGCATTCCGATCCGGCTCAATTTCTATACCGCCGAGGAACTGCAGGGCATCGTCGCCCGCAACGCCAGGGTGATCGGCCTCGCCCTTGCCGACGACGGCGCGAACGAGATCGCCAGGCGCTCGCGCGGGACGCCGCGCATCGCCGGGCGGCTGCTCAGGCGGGTGCGCGATTTCGCCGTGGTCGAGGGGGCGACAAACGTCACGCGGGCGCTCGCCGACCGCGCGCTCAAGCTGCTCGACGTCGACGCGATCGGTCTCGACCAGATGGATCGGCGCTATCTCGACGCGATCGCAGTCAAGTTCGGCGGCGGTCCGGTGGGCGTCGAAACCATCGCCGCCGCGCTCTCCGAGCCTCGAGACGCGATCGAGGACATCATCGAACCCTATCTCATCCAGCTCGGATTCGTGCAGCGCACGCCGCGCGGACGGCTATTGACGTCGCACGCTTTCCGCCATCTCGGCCTTGCCGAGCCGCGGCGCGAGGGACCCGAGCCCACACTGTTCGAGGAGGATTAGGCGGGCGCCATGAAGACCCGAGCGGCCTCTTACGTCACCGGGTTTCTCGAGGCGCTCGCCTCCGAGCGCGGCGCGAGCTTGAATACCATCGACGCCTATCGACGCGATCTCGCCGACTACGAGGCCTATCTCGCCGCCAAGGGCGTGGGCGCGCTGAAGGCGGACCCATCATGCGTGCGCGGGTTTCTGGCGGCGCGCGGCGCACAGTCGTTGGGCGCCGCATCGCTCGCGCGCCGCCTGTCGGCGATCCGTCAATTTCACAAGTTTCTTTACGCCGAAGGATGGCGCCCCGACGATCCGACCTTGGCCGTCGAGGGTCCACGCCGGTCGCGCCCGCTGCCCAAGCTCCTGAGCATGGCGGAAGTCGAGCGCCTGATCGCGACCGCGCGGGAGGGGCTCGAAGTCACGGAGCGCCCATTGCGCGAACGGCTGGAGGCGGCGCGCATCGCTTGCCTGATCGAACTCATCTACGCCTCGGGCCTCAGGGTGTCGGAAGCGCTCAGCCTCAAGAAGTCGACGGCGACGACCAAGGCGCCGCTCATCGCCGTCGCCGGCAAGGGCGACAAGGAGCGCCTCGCGCCGCTCTCCGGCCCCGCTCGCGCCGCAATGAGCGTGTTTCGCGCCCTTCTCGATCAAGCCGCCCCCGGCGCGGCTTCAGGCCCATGGCTCTTTCCCGCCGCGAGCGCGAGCGGCCACATGACGCGGCAGGCCTTCGCCCGCGATCTCAAGCGCGTCGCCGCCGCCGCAGGGATCGAGCCTCGTCGCGTGAGCCCGCACGTGCTGCGCCATGCCTTCGCCAGCCATCTCTTGCAGAACGGCGCCGACCTCCGGGTCGTGCAGGACCTGCTCGGCCACGCCGATATTTCGACCACTCAGATCTATACCCATGTGCTCGACGAACGCGCCAAAGCGATGGTGCGCGATCTGCATCCGCTAAACGACGGGGACGAGGGCGGATGACGGCGCCGGGCGAGCCTTGGCGCCGGACGTCAGACGGCGTGGTCGTCGACTGCCGTCTGACGCCGAGAGGCGGGCGAGACGCGATCGATGGCGTCGCCGAGCTTGCCGACGGAAGCCTGGTGCTCGCGGCGCGGGTGCGGAGCGCGCCGCAAGGCGGCGAAGCCAATCAAGCGCTGTGCGCGCTGGTGGCGGATCGGCTCGGCGCCTCGGCCGCGCAGGTTCGGGTCGTCATAGGCTTGAAGGGCCGGGTCAAGCAGGTCGCGGTTTCAGGCGATCCGGCGCCCTTGATCGCCCGGCTCAAAGCGCTGTCGCCGCGCCGATAACACGGTCGTAGCCGCGCGACGGCCATTGCGCTTAAAGCGAAAAAGGGCTTCGATGGCGCCGACGCTCGCTGCGCGAGCTCGTTCAGGAGGAGTTGCATGAAAGCCCTCACGTTTGCCGGCGTCGGACTGGCGGCCTTGCTTGCGAGCGCGGGCTTAAGCCCGGCCAAGACCCTGGTCTATTGCTCGGAAGGCAGCCCGGAGAATTTCACCCCGGCGATCAACACCACCGGCACCAGCTTCGACGCGGCGCGGCCGGTCTATAACCGCCTGACCGAATTCAAGCGCGGCACGACCGAGGTCGTTCCCGGCCTCGCCGAGAGCTGGGAAGTCGCTGACGGCGGCAAGACGATCACCTTCCATCTGCGCAAGGGCGTCAAGTTCCATTCGATGAAGGACTTCAAGCCGACGCGCGACTTCAACGCCGACGACGTCTTGTTCTCGATCAACCGGCAGTGGAAACCCGACAACCCCTATTACAAGGTCTCCGGCGGCAAGTACGACTATTTCGACGACATGGACATGGCGAAGCTGCTCGATTCGGTCGAGAAGACGGACGATTACACCGTCGTGATGAGGCTCAAGACGCCGAACGTCGCCATCCTCGCCAATCTGGCGATGGACTTCATGGCGATCGGGTCGGCCGAATACGCCGACTTCCTGCTCAAGAAGGGAGCGCCCGAGCAGTTCGACCAGGCGCCGGTCGGCACCGGCCCGTTCTCGTTCGTCGCCTATCAGAAAGATTCCGTCATCCGCTACAAGGCCAATAAGGACTATTACGGCGAGAAGCCGCTGGTCGACGACCTCGTCTTCGCCATCACCCCGGACGCCACCGCCCGCTACGCCAAGCTGAAGGCCGGCGAATGCCACATCAACGCTTACCCAAGGCCTGCCGACCTCGAGGAGATGGAGAAGGATTCTTCGCTGAAGGTGATCAACGCGCCCGGCCTCAACGTCGCCTACTGGGCGTTCAACAACACCAAGCCGCCGCTCGACAAGAAGGAAGTGCGCCAGGCGTTGTCGATGGCGATCGACCGAGACGCCATCGTCAAGGACGTTTATCTCGGGGCGGGCTCGAAGGCGTCAACGCTGATCCCGCCGACCATGTGGTCCTACGACGACAAGATCCCCGACACGCCTTACGACCCTGAAAAGGCGAAGGCGATGCTGGCCGCGGCCGGGGTCACCACGCCGCTCGACATCGATCTCTGGTACCAGCCGGTCCAGCGCCCTTACAACCCGAACGGCAAGCGCATAGGCGAAATGATGCAGGCCGATCTCGCCAAGATCGGCGTCAACGCCAAGCTCGTCACCTTCGAGTGGGGCGAATATCGAAAGCGCATGAACGCCGGCGACGACATCACCGGACAGATGGGCTGGACCGGCGACAACGGCGACCCCGACAACTTCTTCTTCCTTCTCGGCTGCCCAGGCGGCAAACCGGCCGGCCAAAATCATCCCAAGTGGTGCAACGCGGAGTTCAACGACCTGCTCGAAAAGGCGCGGGTGATTGCGGATCAGGCCGAGCGCGCCAAACTCTATCAGCGCATGCAGGAGATCGAGCACGACGAGGCGCCATCGCTCTTGGTCGCCCATTCGATCGTGTTCGAAGCCATGCGCTCCAATGTGACCGGCTACAAGCAGAGCCCGCTCGGAACGCACGCGTTCGAAGGCGTCGACCTCCAGTAAGGCCGGTCCGGGCTCCGCCTATGTCCCACGAGGGGCGGAGCCCGTCGTTTTCGGATCGGCCATGCTCGCCTATTTCCTTCGCCGCGTCGCGCTGACCATCCCGACCTTCCTGGCGTTGATGTTCCTGACTTTCGTCGCGATCCGGCTGGTGCCGGGCGATCCGGTCGAGGTCAGGGTCGGCGAGCGCAGCATGTCGCCGGAGCGGCTGGCCTACTTCCGCCATGAGCTCGGCCTCGACCAGCCGGTCTGGAAGCAGTTTCTCGACTATGTCTGGCGCCTCGCGCATGGCGATTTCGGCGTCTCGCTGTCGTCGCAGCAGAAGGTCCTGACCGAGTTTCTGACTCTGTTCCCCGCGACGCTCGAACTCACTTTCTTCGCCATGCTGCTCGCCATTGCGGTCGGCGTGCCGGCCGGGGCGTTCGCGGCGGTCAAGCGCGGCGGCGTCTATGACCAGGCGCTCATGACGATCTCGCTGTTCGGTTACTCGATGCCGATCTTCTGGTGGGGCCTGCTCCTGATCATGTTCGTTTCGGTCAGGCTTGGGCTTCTGCCGGTCTCGGGCCGCATCGACCTCATCAACTACTCGTTCGACCAGCCGACCGGGTTCATGACCATCGACGCGCTCATGTCCGATCAGCAGGGCGCTTTCTTCGACGCCCTGCGCCATCTCGTCCTGCCGGCGATCGTGCTCGGCACCGTGCCGCTCGCCGTCATCGCCCGCATGACCCGCTCCTCGATGCTCGAGGTCTTGAACGAGGATTACGTGCGCACCGCGCGCGCCAAGGGGCTTGCGCCTCGCCGGGTCATCGGGGTGCACGCGTTGCGCAACGCCCTGTTGCCGGTGGTGACGGTGATCGGCCTCTCGGTTTCCGGCCTGATGGCCGGCGCGGTGCTGACGGAGACCATCTTCTCCTGGCCGGGCGTCGGCTATTGGCTCATCGATTCGATCGGTCGGCGCGATTATCCAGCACTGCAAGGGGGCGTCTTGCTGATCTCGACCGTCGTCATCGGCGTCAACCTGATCGTCGATCTCGTCTACGGAGTCATCGATCCGCGGATTCGCCATGGCCGCTGACGCCGCCGCGCTCACCACCCCGATTGGAGAAGACGCGACGGCCGTCCTCGCCCAGCCCTCGCCGCTGGCGTCGTTCTGGGCGGCGTTCCGCGAGAACCGAGGCGCCGTTTTCGGCCTCGCCGTTTTCGGTCTCGTCGTCATGCTCGCCCTGGCGGCGAATGTCGTCGCGCCCCACTCGCCGATCGAGCAGTTTCGCGATGCGGTGCGGGCGCCGCCGGTTTGGGAGGCGGGCGGCTCGTGGCGATTTGTGCTCGGAACCGATGGCGACGGTCATGATATGCTGTCGCGTCTCATCTTTGGGGCGCGGGTGTCGCTGTTCATCGGTCTCTCGGTGATGTGCGTGTCGTTCGTCATCGGCGTCACGCTCGGCCTCGCCGCCGCCATGACCGGGACGATCCTCGACGTCGCCATAACGCGGCTGATGGATTTGATTCTGGCGGTGCCGAGCCTGGTGCTTGCCGTTCTCGTCGTCGCGGTTCTCGGGCCGAGCCTCGCCAACACCATCATAGCGGTGACAATCGTCTACCTGCCACAATACGTGCGGCTGACGCGCGCTTCGGCGCTCGGCGAACTCAGCAAGGACTACGTGACCGCGGCGCGCGTGGCCGGCGTCGGGCCGTTCAGGCTTGCCTATTCGACGGTGTTGCCCAATTGCCTCGCCCCCCTCATCGTGCAGGCCGCGCTTGGCGTGTCGAGCGCCATTCTCGAGGCGGCGGGGCTCGGCTTCCTGGGTCTCGGCGCCCAGCCGCCGACCCCGGAATGGGGCACAATGCTGGCCGACTCGCGCGAATTCATCCGCTCGGATCCCTGGATCGTCACTCTTCCCGGCCTGGCCATTCTCGTCACCGTCCTCGCGATCAATCTGACCGGAGACGGGCTGCGGGACGCGCTCGATCCCAAGATGCGGCGAGGCTGATGGCGGCGCATCTGCTCGACATCCGTAATCTTTCTGTCTCCTTCCCCACCCGGCACGGAGCGTTCAAGGCGGTGGACGGGTTCGACCTGACGCTCGAGCGCAACGAAGTGCTGGCGATCGTCGGCGAATCCGGCTCCGGCAAGTCGGTGGCGATGCTGGCGGCGATGGGCCTCTTGCCTCCGACCGCGACCGTGACGGCGGATCGCATGGCCTTCGACGGCGCCGATCTTCTGTCGATGAGCGCGAGCGAGCGGCGGCGCATCGCCGGCAAGGACATGGCGATGATCTTCCAGGAGCCGATGTCGTCGCTCAATCCGTGCTTCACCGTCGGCTTTCAGATCGGCGAAACGCTGAAGACCCACCTTAGCCTGAATCGCGCCGAGCGCGGCAGGCGCATCGTCGAGCTTTTGGCCGAAGTCGGCATTCCCGACCCCGCCCGCCGCGCGCGCGCCTATCCCCACCAGCTTTCGGGCGGCATGAGCCAACGGGTCATGATCGCGATGGCGCTCGCTTGCCGGCCCAAGCTCTTGATCGCCGACGAGCCGACGACTGCGCTCGACGTGACCATCCAGGCGCAAATCCTCGATCTTCTGATGCGGCTCAAGCGCGACAACGGCATGGGGCTCGTGCTCATCACCCATGACATGGGGGTCGTCGCCGAAACCGCCGACCGCGTCATTGTCATGTACGCCGGACATGAGATGGAGATGAATGGGACGCGCGCCCTGTTCGCCGATCCGCATCATCCCTATACCGCCGCGCTTTTGGCGGCGTTGCCGGAGCGGGCGACCGAGCGGCGTCTGCCGGCGATTCCCGGCGTCGTGCCCGGACAGTTCGATCGGCCGCGCGGCTGCGCGTTTTCGCCGCGGTGCGCCTTTGTCTTTGACGCCTGTCGTCACGTCGCGCCGCCGCGGGCGAAGGCTGTGCTCGGCCGCGCGCGGTGCCTGACACCCCTCGTCTCCGGGCTGCCAACGGCGGTCGCGCTGCACGGAGCCGCCTCGTGACCGCCATCCTCGAGGCCAGGGACCTGACGCGCGACTATTCCGTCTCGCGCGGCGCGTTCCGCTCCCGCGCGACGATCAAGGCTCTGTCGGGCGTGTCGTTCTCGCTTCATGCGGGCCGAACGCTGGCGGTCGTGGGCGAATCCGGGTCCGGCAAATCGACGCTGGCGCGGCTCCTGACCCTGATCGAAAATCCGACCGCCGGCGCGCTGCTGATCGACGGCGAAGACGTCGCGCACGCGAGCGCGGCGAAAAGGAAGCGCCTCAGGCGGGAAATCCAGATCGTGTTCCAGAACCCGTATGGTTCGCTCAATCCGCGCCAGACGATCGGGAAGGCGCTCGAGGAGCCGCTCCTCGTCAACACGCGCCTCAGCGCCGCCGAGCGCAAGGCGGAGGCCCTGTCGATCATGGCCAAGGTGGGCTTAAGGCCCGAATNNTCGCCATCGCCCGGGCGCTGATGCTCAAGCCGAAGATCCTGGTGCTGGACGAACCGGTGTCGGCGCTCGACGTATCGATCCGCGCCCAGGCGCTCAACCTGCTCGCGAGCCTCCAGGAGGAATTCGCGCTCGCCTATGTGTTCGTCTCGCACGATCTCTCGGTCGTGCGCCACATCGCCGACGAGGTCATGGTAATCTATCTCGGCCATGCGGTGGAGCTCGGCCAGCGCGACGCGATCTTCATGAGCCCGCAACACCCCTATACCCGGGCGCTGCTGTCGGCGACTCCGGTCGCCGATCCGGCCGCCAGGCGTGAGCGGATCGTGCTTTCCGGCGAGCCGCCGTCGCCATTCGCGCCGCCGCCGGGATGCCCGTTCAATCCGCGGTGCCCGCAGGCCTTCGACCGTTGCCGTGCAGAGATGCCGCCAATGGAGCGTAAACAAGGACGGGACGTCGCCTGCTGGGCGGTAGGTCCATGAGCACGGAAACCTACGATTTCATCGTCGTCGGCGCCGGCTCGGCCGGCTGCGTGCTCGCCAATCGGCTGAGCCGCGATCCGAGCCATCGGGTGCTCATCGTCGAGGCCGGCGGGACCGACAACTGGATCTGGTTCCATATTCCCGTCGGCTANNGCGATCAACGCCATGATCTATATGCGCGGCCAGGCGGCCGACTATGACGGCTGGCGCCAGCTCGGCCTTACGGGCTGGGGCTGGGACGACGTGCTGCCTTACTTCATGCGCCAGGAGGACCATCACGGTGGAACGAGCGTGCTGCACGGAGCGGGCGGCGAATGGCGGGTCGAGCGCCCGCGGGTGTCGTGGCCGATCCTCGACGCGGTGCGCGAGGCCGGGGTTGAGATCGGCATCCCGAAAATCGACGACTTCAATCGCGGCGATAATGAAGGCTCGGCCTATTTCGAAGTCAACCAGCGCCGCGGGCGGCGCTGGAGCGCGGCGACAGGGTTTCTGAAGCCGATCCTCAAGCGGCCAAACCTGCGTCTGGCGACCGGCGCGCATGTCGAGCGGATCCTTTTCGACGGGCGCCGCGCCATAGGCCTGCGATACAGCCAGGACGGCCGGAATCACGAGGCGCGCGCGAGCGTCGAGGTGATTCTGGCGGCCGGCGCGATCGGTTCGCCGCAGCTCCTCGAACTCTCCGGCGTCGGCAGGCCGGAGCTCATCCAGTCGATCGGCGCGCCTGTCTTTCATGCGCTGCCGGGGGTCGGCGAAAACCTGCAGGACCACCTGCAGCTCAGGGCCATTTTCGCCGTCGAAGGCGCGCGCACGCTCAATGTCGATTATCAATCCCCATTCAAGCGGGCGATGATGGGGCTCGACTATGCGTTGCGCCGGCGCGGGCCGATGACCATGGCGCCCTCGCAGCTCGGCCTGTTCACGACCTCGTCGCCCGACTACGCCACCGCGAATATCGAATTCCATGTCCAGCCGCTGTCGCTCGATCGATTCGGCGAGCCTTTGCACGCCTATCCGGCGATAACGATCAGCGTCTGCAACCTGCGGCCGGAGAGCCGCGGCTCGACCCACGCCGCCAGCGCCGATCCGCGCGCCGCGCCCGTGATCCAGCCCAATTATCTGTCGACGCTGGCCGATCGACGGGTCGCCGTTGACTCGATCCGCCTCGCGCGCCGCCTCGCCGCGGCGCGGGCGCTCGCCCGCTACGCGCCGCGCGAGCTTTTGCCAGGCGCGCAGCTCAAAGACGACGAAGAGCTGGCGCGGGCGGCAAGCGAGATCGGCACGACGATCTTCCATCCCGTGGGAACCGCCAAGATGGGATCGGCGCAGGACCCGACGGCGGTGGTCGACGAGCGGCTGAGGGTTTTTGGCCTCGGGGGCATACGCGTCGCTGACGCTTCCGTCATGCCGCGCATCACCTCGGGCAACACCGGTTCACCGACCATGATGATCGCCGAGAAGGCGGCCGAGATGATCCTCGCCGACGCCAGGGCCGCCTGATGCGGGAAGACTGGCAGGGCCTGCCGGCCGACGGGCGCCAATCGGAGACGGCGCTCATGATCGCGCGCGGCGTGCGGCGGCTCTTGCGGGCGCGCGGGTTCTCGAGCCTGACGGAATTGCCGCTGACCGACGGGCGCCGCGCCGACATCGCGGCGGTCAATCGCGACGGCGAAGTGCTGATCGTCGAGGTCAAGTCGTCGCCGGCGGACTTTCGCGCCGACCGCAAGTGGCGCGACTATGCCGCTTGCTGCGACCGGCTCTATTTCGCCATTTCGGAGCGCACCCCGGCCGGCTTGATGCCGCTCGAGGCGGGCCTCATTGTCGCCGATCCGTACGGCGCCGAAATCGTGCGCGAAGCCGAGCTCCAGCGCATGGCGTCGGCGAGCCGCAGGGCGCTCTTGCTGCGCTTCGCCCAGGCCGCCGCCGACCGCCTGCATCGTCTGGCCGATCCTGGCGCGACGCCGGAATTTTAGGGCGCGTTGCAATTGGATGAGGTCGGCCGGCCGGCGAGAGCCAAAGTCCCAGCAGCGTAAATCGCCGATGAGGGGCCAGCACTATGCGTTCTTAGCATAGGTTCGAGGGCGGCTTTCATCCCAATAACAGGGAGAAAAATTCAAGCGCGTCCGGTCTCGGCCGAAGCGGGCCGCAAAAAGACCTTTGTTGTCAACCGTTCCCGAATATCACCCATGTCCGCCACTGCAAAATAACACGAGAATAACAGGCCCTGATCCAGGGGCCTAACGGGCCTGTTAATGGCGGGTAACAGGGGCCATAACAGGAGCGCCGGCGGGTGGCGAAAATCGCACATTTGGCGTTAGCATTATTCCCCCCGCGCATGGGAGAGGCGGGCTTCTAAAGACGACTTCACCCGAGCGCAGCGTGCTCTAAAGCGCTCCACGGGCAGAGTCAGCGGCGATCCGCGGCTGAAAGGCCGGCCAAGCAAAAGGGCCGCCTTACAGCGACCCCTTTAACATTTCTCGATCGCCCGGCGATCAGATCGCGGCCATGGGGGCGCGCCCCTTCGCGTTGCGGCGGAACGCCGCGTAGCCAAGACCGGCAAACCCGAGCAACATCATCGACCAAGTCGCAGGTTCGGGGACAGCAGGCGACGTCGATACGGTTCCGCCCACCGACAAGGTCCCCTTACTCGTTCCTGAGAACACCAAGTAATAAGTCGGTGAACCGGCGCCGCCGTCCAACTCGAGGGTGCGCAGCCTCGCCGAGGGGC
>PLUH01000178.1 GCA_003164825.1 Hyphomicrobiales bacterium | reverse complement strand
TTGACGTCGGACGAGGCGAAGGTGCAGCCGATGACGAACGCCTGATAGAAGAATTCCATCCAGCCGGGCTGAGGTGTTCCTGGAAACTCGAGGCCGCCCGCAACCCCGCCCTTCCGCGGCGTGAAATAGACGCCAGCGTAGTGGAGGGCAAACATCACCTGCAAGAAGGTCCACGCGCTCAGCACCGTGGCCGCGACCAGCAGGAGATGCCCTGCCTTGAGCCAGCCCGTCATGTCCTTCACGGGCCCAAGCTCCCAGACAATCGCCGCAATGGCGGCAAGCGCCGCGACGATTCCTAGAACCACGAGCACCCATTGGTTCTCGTCCTCTGGCCGCGACTGGACGCGTGCGTCACGCTTTGGGTCGCGGACCATGAGTAGGATCAGAACCAGGAACGCCCAGGCGCCGACATTCCACGCGATCAGAAGCCGTGTCGCCTCGCGGATTTCGAGGCGCAAAGCGAGATAGGCCGCGACCATCAGGATCGCTCCGACCAACAGACGCGGTCGATGGGCGAAAGTCGACCAAAAACCGCCGGAGGCCTTGCCGGCTTTCGGCAGGAGCGGCGGTTGCGAGGCCGACGTTTTGGGCATGCTAAGGCCGTTCGGGTTCCGGTGCGGCCCTGCCTTGCCCGAGCCGGCCCGGGGGGTCAAGCGGAGCAGCCTTCGCGGCGCTTAGTGTCTTATCGCGCGATCCCTTCGATGCTAAACCGCGCCATCCGAGAGGCGAGCCACGGCGCTGTTTCCACCCGAACCGACGAGCGCGTGACGATCGTAACGATCGAACGGCCCGAGCGACGCAATGCGGCGGGTGTCGGAGGGCCCCCATTTGACTCCGCGCGCGATTTCTTCGACCTCTTCGCTTCAGAGGGAGGGCTTGAGGCCATGGGTTCGGACCCCGGAGATCGCGACGACCCGGCCGCGCTGCGCGCGCGCCTGGATCGGCTGTCGAGCGAACTGAAAGGTCGGGCCGCGCCGCCTCCCGCGCCCGGCCCAAAGCGGGAGGCCAAGCCCGACGGCGCGGGGTCGGCGATGTCGCTTGGCCTGCGCGCCGGCAGCGAGTTCGTCTCGGCGGTCATCGTCGGCCTGGGCATCGGCTGGGCTCTCGATCGCGCGCTCGGCACCAATCCTGCGTTTCTGATTGTGTTTTTCATGCTTGGCGTCGCGGCGGCGGTCTGGAACGTGATTCGGCTGACTTCGCCCAAACGGGCGTCATTGACCCGCAATTCGCCCTTGTCTCGCACGGACTCGCCGGATAAAGACGTGCGGCGTTCGGCTTCCGGAGCCGGACGGGACGCCTCGTTGGGGGGGCGCGGAGCCGCCGACGGGGCGGACGACGACGAGGACTAGAGGACGTGGCGACAGAGTCTGGACCGGCGATTGATCCGATCCACCAATTTGCCCTGCATCCGGTCGTCTCGATTCAAGTCGCGGGCCACGACGTCTCACTGACCAATTCTGGCCTCTATATGCTGCTGGCGGTCGCGCTTGCCTGCCTTCTGGTCGCGCTCGGCGCGCGCGGCGGCTCAGGCGTGCCCGGCCGGATGCAGGCCATGGCCGAAATGGCTTACGAGTTCATCGCCGGCATGGTCCGCTCGGCCGCGGGCGAGGCCGGGATGCGGTTCTTCCCGCTGGTCTTCTGCATCTTTTTCTTCATTGTGATCTGCAATCTGATTGGCATCATCCCCTACTCGTTCACGGTGACAAGCCAGATCATCGTCACGGCCGCGTTTGCGCTTCTTGTGTTCTTCACCGTGGTGATCGTTGGGATCAAGGATCACGGACTGCATTTCTTCAAAGTGTTCGTGCCGCCCGACGTGCCGATCTACATCCTGCCGCTGGTGGTGGCGATCGAGATTTTTTCCTTCTTCGTGCGCCCGGTCAGCCATTCGGTGCGCTTGTTCGCCAACATGCTCGCCGGCCATATCACTCTCAACGTGTTCGGCAGCTTCGTCGTGATGCTGCTCGGAGCCGGCGCTCTGTTCAAGGCGTTCGCGGTGCTGCCCTTCTTAATGACGATCGGGCTCTTCGCCCTCGAGCTGCTCGTCGCCTTCCTGCAAGCGTACGTGTTCGCGATGTTGACTTGCATGTATCTCAACGACGCACTCCACCCCGGCGGCCACTAACCTTCCGATCAATCGCAAAGCTTCTAAAGCCTCTAGAGGCGTACCAAGGAGTCACAAATGGAACCGCATGAGCTTGCCATCGCCGCAAAGTACGTCGGCGCGGGCCTCGCCGCCATCGGAACGGGGGCCGCCGGCATTGGCGTCGGCACGCTGTTCGGCCAGTTCCTGAACGGCGCGCTGCGCAATCCGTCGGCGGTCGAAGGTCAGTTCGGCCGTCTGATCTTTGGCTTCGCGGTGACCGAGGCCTTGGGCATTTTCGCCCTTCTGATCGCGTTCCTGTTGCTGTTCGCGGTCTGAGGCTTGAGACTTCGTTCTGATGCCCGAAGGGAAGGCGCATGCGGCGCCTACCCGGTTCGTAAGGGTCCGTGATGGCACAGCCCGCGCAATCAACGCCCACCGACACGACTCAGACGCAGGTCGGCCAGGAAGGCGGCGCGCATTCGAACTTCCCGCCGTTCGACCCGAGCACGTTTCCCTCGCAGCTCGTCTGGCTCGCGATCGCCTTCGGGTTCCTCTATTGGTACATGTCCAAGCGCGGCTTGCCGCAGCTCGGGGCGGTGATCGACGGCCGCAAGGCCCAAATCGCGCGCGACCTCGACGAGGCGACGGCGATGCAGCAGCGGGCCGACGCCGCCGCGGCGGCGCATGAAAAGACATTGGCCGAGGCGCGCGCGAAGGCGCAGACCGTGGCCCAGGCGGCGCGCGACGCCGCTGCGGCCGACGCCCAGGCCAAGCGTAAGGTGCTCGAGGACGAGCTCGCGGCCAAACTGGCCGCCGCCGAGCGCGAGATCGCGGCGACGCGTTCCGAGGCGATGTCCAATGTCGTCGAGGTCGCGCGCGAGGCTGCCGCGGCGATCGTCGAGCGTCTGGCGGGACGCCCGGCTGATCCGGCGGCGGTCACCGCCGCAGTCAATTCGGTCAAGTCGCTCAGCGGAGCCGCGTGATGGAATTCGACGCGGAATTTTTCGTCCTTCTCGGGTTCCTCGTCTTCGTTGGCGTCCTCGTCTATTTCGGCGCCCATCGCATTGTTCTTAAGGCGCTCGATGCGCGCGGCGAAGCGATCGCGGCCGAACTTGCCCAGGCGGCGAAGTTGCGCGACGAGGCGACCGCGCTGCTGGCGAGCTTCGAGAAGAAGACCGCCGAAGCGGAAGCCAACGCCGCAGCAATCGTCGCCGAGGCGCGCGCCCAGGCCGAGCAGTTGGCCATTGAGGCCGCCGAGCGCTTGAAGGAATTCATTGCCCGGCGCACCAAGCAGGCCGAGGATAAGATCGCTCTCGCCGAAGCCCAGGCGACCGCGGAGGTCCGCGCCGCCGCGGCGGATCATGCGGCCAAGGCGGCGGAAATCGTTCTCACCGACCAGATGCACGGCCCCGCCGGCGCCGATCTCGTGGGACGCGAAATTGGCGACCTCAAGAACCGCCTCTCTTGACGCGCGGGTCGGAGCCCCGGGCGTGTGAAGCCGCAAGGCGAGGTTTCAGCGCCGACGCTTGATTTGCCGGTCGCCGGGCCTCATTGTGGCGGCCCGCCAAGATTCGTGCGCCGGCAGGGGCTAGGTCCGCCGGAGGGGAGCAACCGCGTTGAACAGAGCGATCTTCGGTCTTTTGGCCTTTCTCCTTCTCAACGGCGTTGCCCGCGCCGGGGGCGGCCCGGCCGAGCTCAATCAATACGACGTCCCGGCCGAGGCGCGCTGGGCGCCGTTTTTCGCCAACATGCCGACTTGCGACGACGGCGGCGTGCTGTCGACGATCAGCGGCCGGTTTGGTCAGACGCAGCAGGAGTTCTGGAACTCGCAGCTCGCAATCTCCGGCTTCGACCGCGTGCGCGAAATCGGTTTCCGGTCGAACGGCCTTGCCTATATCCCGCGTCGCTTTTGCATTGCACGCGCCGCGATGAGCGACTCGAAGGAGCGAACGGTTATCTATAATGTCGTGTCAGCTTTCGGCATCCTCGGAGCGACCTGGGGCGTCGAATGGTGCGTGGTCGGCCTCGACCCGAACTTCGCCTACGCGCCCGCCTGCAGCACCCTTCGCCCGATCATCGAGCGCGAGATCGGCGAGTACAAATGGCTCAGCCAATATGGCCTGAAAGCGCCGAACTAGGCTGACGCGAGCCGGCAGCGGGGTGCGCGATGTCGCGGCGAGCGGTCAAAGTCATCAGTTTCGTGCTTGCCCTGATCGGCGCGCCGATGGCGGCCATCGCCCAGGCCGCCGCTCCCCCGGTCGCGAGCACGCCGTTCGACTATTACGTGATGACCCTGTCCTGGGCCCCGGGCTTCTGCGACCTCGGCGGTCAGGACACGTCGTCGCCGGAGTGCGCGGTCGGGTCGGGTGACGGCTTCGTCGTCCACGGCTTATGGCCAGACAACGATTACCGCCCGAACCCCGAGGCCTGCCAGGGCCAGGACGCCTCGCCCGCCGATCTGGCCGACGAACATGGCCTCTACCCAAATGATAACCTCGCGGCCTACGAATACCGCAAGCACGGAACCTGCACGGGCTTGAGCGCGCATGACTATTTCGCCACCGTGCGCAACGTGCGCCAACGGCTGGCCATCCCCGCAATTCTGCAAGCCCCGCACCAGCCATTGCATCTTTCCCCCGGCGACATCGAGCAGGCCTTCATGGCGGCGAACGCCAATTTGCATCCCGACAACATGGCGGTGACCTGCAGCAACGGCGAACTGATCGACGTCCGCTTCTGCATCGCGAAGGATCTCTCGTCCTACGCAATCTGCCGCAAGGTCGCCCGCCACAGCTGCCAGCGCGGCTCGATCGCGGTCGCGCCGGTGCGCTGACGGGCGCGGCGCCGTTTCGGGCCGGGATTGGACCGGGTTTCTCGATCGTGAACTACCGCCACGCCTTTCATGCCGGCAGTTTCTCCGACGTCCTCAAACACGCGGTCCTCGCGCGCATCCTTGTTCACCTCATGCACAAGGAGGCGCCGTTCCGCTTCATCGACACCCACGCCGGGGCGGGCCGATATGATCTATCGGGCGACCAGGCGCGGCGCTCGCCGGAATGGCGCGAGGGGATCGCGCGTGTCCTGATGGCGCGCCCGCCGGCGCCCGTCGGGGAGCTCTTGCGCCCCTATCTTCAAGCCGTCGGTCCGCACGACGCCGAAGGCCGGCCGGTCGCCTATCCGGGGTCGCCGGCGATCGCCCAGACCCTCATGCGGGCGCAGGATCGTATCGCGCTCTGCGAAGCGAGCCCGGACGAACGCGAGGCGTTGATCGCCGCGCTGGGGCGCGACAGGCGGCTCAGCATCGTCAGTACGGACGGCTATGTCGCGCTCAACGCCTACCTGCCGCCCAAGGAGCGGCGCGGCGTCATCCTGATCGACCCCCCGTTCGAGGCGCCCGGCGAAGCCGGCGGCATCGTGCACGCTCTCGAGCGGGCGCTGCGCAAATGGCCGACCGGGGCTTACGTCGCCTGGCGTCCGATCCGCGACGCTCGAGACGACGCCCGTTTTCTCAATGCGGTCGCCGCGCTCGGCGCGCCAAATGTCTTGCGACTCGAACTTGACATTGGCCCTGGGCCGATCGGCGCCCATGGCCAAGAGCCGCTCACGCGCGCAGGGCTTCTCGTTGTCAATCCGCCGCACCCGCTCGTCGGCGAAGCGCGGACGCTGCTGCCGTGGCTGGCGCACACGCTCGGTCGCGGCGAAGGCGGAAAGCAACTTTGCGATTGGGTGACGGAGCCGAAGTGAATGCGCTGCGTCCACGGCCTTGCCCGCGCCGCCTCATTCGGTTTATGTGCGAACGATTGCATGGATCGTGAGTGGACGCGGATCGGAAGCGCCCATGGTCGCGAAGGACCGGCTGATCCCGGGGACATCGATGGCGTTGCCGAACGTTCTTAAAGACAACCTGCGATTGCCCGTCGTCGGCGCGCCGTTGTTCATCATCTCGCATCCGGCGCTGGTGATCGCCCAATGCAAGGCCGGAATCATCGGCGCTTTTCCCGCCCTCAACGCCCGCCCCATTTCCCAGCTCGACGAATGGCTGCACGAAATCACCGAGGCGCTGGCCGCGCATGATCGCGCCCATCCGGAACGTCCCTCCGCCCCATTCGCGGTCAACCAGATCGTCCACAAGTCCAACGCGCGGCTCGAAGAGGATATGGCGCTGACGGTCAAGTGGAAGGCGCCGATCGTCATCACGTCGCTCGGCGCCCGCGAGGACGTCAATGCGGCCGTGCACGGCTATGGCGGGCTGACGCTGCACGACATCATCAACAACCGCTTCGCCCACAAGGCGATCGAAAAGGGCGCCGACGGGTTGATCGCGGTCGCCGCAGGCGCCGGCGGCCATGCCGGCTCGACCTCGCCGTTCGCGCTCGTCCAGGACATCCGCGCCTGGTTCGAGGGACCCCTGCTGCTCTCCGGCGCGATCGCCACCGGGCGGGCTGTTCTCGCAGCCCAGGTGATGGGCGCCGATCTCGCCTATATCGGCACGGCTTTTGTCGCCACGCCCGAAGCGCGCGCGATCGACGAGTATAAGCAGGCGATCGTCAGCGGCGACGCCTCCGACATCATCGGGTCGACCTACTTCACCGGCATATTCGGCAACTATCTGAGGCCCTCGATCGTCAAGTCCGGGCTCGACCCGGACGCTCTCCCGCAGGGGGACACCAAGGCGATGAATTTCACGTCCCGAGGCTCGTCAGAAGTCAAGGAAGCCAAGGCGTGGCGCGACATCTGGGGAAGCGGCCAAGGCATCGGCGCCGTCAAATCCGTGCAACCGGTCGCCGAACTCGTCGCGCGGCTCGCGCGCGAATACGCCGAGGCGAAAAAGCGCGTCTGCGCTTGAAACGCGTGTGCGGACCGGCGCGAGGCGCGCGTCAAGATAGCATCGCGATTCTCCCCGCTCTTCTTTTTTTTCATCGCTCGTCGCCGCCTTCGCTCTAGCGGCCGGTCTCGTTTGGGAGCAAGGGTGACTCGTTGTCGCCGCAGTCCGCGGATATGTCTTATCGTGTGTGAGTCGTTCAGCGTGTCTTAGCGTCCGCCCCTCACTAGAGAGACGCCCCGCACCCATGGCGACGATCGAACAATTCGCGCAGCGCCAGACGCAGCCGCAAGAGCGCTCCTATCGCACGCCGCCGCACAACCTCGAGGCCGAACAGGCGCTGCTCGGCGCGATCCTGATCAACAATGACGCATTCGACCGCGTCTCGGATTTCCTCAGAAGCGAGCATTTCGTCGAGGAAATTCATCGCCGCATCTTCGAGGTCGCGGGATCGCTGATCCGCGCCGGCAAGCTNNAGCGAGGCGACGACCATCATCAACGCCTACGACTATGGCCGCAGCGTCTATGACCTCGCCATGCGGCGCGAACTCATTTCGATCGGCGAGGATGTCGTCAATGTCGCCTTTGACGCGCCGGTCGATTCGAGCCCGCGCGACCAGATCGAGGAGGCCGAGCGGCGCCTGTACCAGATCGCCGAGGCCGGGCGGTACGACGGCGGCTTCCAGCGCTTCTCCGAAGCGTTGAAGGTCGCTGTCGACATGGCCGCCCGCGCTTACGAGCGCGAAGGGTCGCTGAGCGGCATCGCCACCGGGCTGACCGACCTCGACCGCTATATGGGCGGCCTGCAAGCGTCCGATCTCGTCATCCTCGCCGGCCGTCCGGGCATGGGCAAGTCAGCGCTCGCCACCAATATCGCCTTCAACGTCGCCAAGGCCTATCAGGGGCGAACGCGCGCCGACGGCGCGATTGAGGCCGCCAATGGCGGCGTTGTCGGCTTCTTCACCCTCGAAATGTCGGCGGAACAGCTGGCGACCCGCATCATCGCCGAGCAGTCCGGCGTTGCCTCCTACAAGATCCGCCGCGGCGACATCACCGAGGGCGATTTCCATCGCGTCGCCGACGCCGTGCGCGACATGCAGCAGATTCCTTTCTACATCGACCAGACCGGCGGCGTCGCGATCGCCCAACTGACGGCCCGCGCCCGGCGGCTCAAGCGCCAGCGGGGGCTCGACCTGCTCGTGGTCGACTATATCCAGCTGCTGTCAGGATCGAAGTCGCGGACCGAGAACCGCGTGCAGGAACTGACCGAGGTCACGACCGGCCTCAAGGCGCTCGCTAAGGAACTGAACGTTCCGATCCTCGCCTGCTCCCAGCTCTCGCGACAGGTCGAGCAGCGCGACGACAAGCGGCCCCTGCTCTCGGACTTGCGCGAATCGGGATCGATCGAACAGGACGCCGACGTCGTCCTGTTCATCTATCGCGAGGAATATTACCTCAAGAACAAGGAGCCCCGTCCGGGCACGGAAGAGCATATCAACTGGATGGCGCAGATGGAAAACGCCCACGGCCGGGCGGAGGTGATCATCGCCAAGCAGCGCCATGGGCCGACCGGCACGGTCGAGCTGCAGTTCGACGCCGAGGTCACCCGGTTCAGCGCCATCGCACGGGAAGACACGATCGCAGAAATCCGCTAAGAACGGCTTCCAGAGGACACAACAATGTTGCAATCGTCAGCCGTGTAGGTTGCCGATCACGAATCGCGCCGCCGGCCATGGGCCGGATGCCGCAGTCTGGAGAGTCGTATGAAGCTGATCACCGCCTTTGGCCTCGCCGTCGCGTTCGCCGGGACCGCCATTTTCGCCGCTCCTGCGGGCGCGGACGAGTTCACGCCGGCGCAGAAGCAGGAATTGGGCGCTTTCATCAAGGACTACCTCGTCAACAACCCGGACGTGCTGCGCGCGGCGATCGAAGCCCTCGACAAGCACGACAAGCAACAGGCCGACGAGGAGCGCCAGAAGACGGTGACCAGCGACGCCGGGGCCTTGTTCAGCTCGAAATATCAGGCGACGATCGGCAATCCGAACGGGACCGCAACCCTGGTCGAGTTCTTCGATTACAATTGCCACTTCTGCAAGGGCGCGCTGCCGGACGTCACCAAGCTGATGAAGGACGACCCCAATCTCAAGCTGGTTCTCAAGGATTATCCGGTGCTGGGACCCGGCTCGGTCGAGGCGGCGAAGGTCGCCAGCGCCGTGCGCAATCAACTGCCGGGGGATAAATTCTGGGCGTTCCATACCAAGCTGCTCGCGACCCACGGACCGGTCGGCAAGACCGAGGCGCTCGCGGTCGCCCGCGATCTCGGCCTCGACATGGACAAGCTCGCCAAGGACATGCAGAGCCCCGACGTCAAGACGGGCCTCGACGAAGTCATGCAGCTTGCCGACGCGCTGCAAATCAACGGCACGCCGACTTTCGTCGTCGGACAGGACGTCGTGGTCGGCGCAGTCGGCTACGACCAGCTCAAAGACAAGGTCGATTCCGTGCACAAGTGCGGGCACGCAACCTGCTGAAGACGACCAAGGCATTCGGCCGAGGGACCACCTTGAACGCGCCTGTCCGGCGTCATTCTTACTGACAGGCGAGGCCCTTCCTTGACCGCACTGCAAGCGATTGTGATGGCCGTGCTGCAAGGCGTGACGGAGCTTTTCCCCGTCAGCAGCCTCGGCCACGCGGTGATCCTGCCGCGACTATTGAATTGGGGAGTTGACGAGAAGGCCCCGGACTGGCTCGCCTATCTGGCGGTCATGCATTTGGGCACGTCGATTGCGCTGTTCGCCTTCTTCTGGCGCGACTGGCTCAATTTCGGGCTCTCTCTCGTTGGAGCCTCGGGGAGCCGCGCGGCGAAGGACAGGATAACCTTCTTCCACGTCGTCCTGGCGACCATCCCGGCGGTTGTGGCCGGCGCTTTGTTCCGCAAGCTGCTCGGCGACGCATTCGCCGCACCGGCAATCGCGGCGGTCTTCCTGATCGTCAACGGATTCATCCTCTATCTCGGCGACCGGATCGGCGAAGAGTCGGTCGGAACGCTCGATCAACTCAACTGGAAGGGCGCGCTGGCGGTGGGCTGCGCCCAGATCCTGGCCTTGATCCCGGGGATCTCACGCTCCGGCTCGACGATCGTCGCCGGCGTCGTGGCGGGGCTCAAGCACGAAGAGGCCGCGCGCTTTTCGTTCCTGATGGGCGCGCCGATCATTCTCGCCGCCAACGTCTACGAGGCGCCGAAGCTCATGAAGGAAGGGGCGACCCTTGGTTCGATGGCGCTTCTTTCAGCGGTGGTCGCCGGCATCGTCGCCTATCTGAGCCTTACTTTCCTCATGCGCTATTTCCGAAAGCACGAGTTCGAGGCGCTGAGCCCGTTCGCCTATTATTGCTGGGCGGCCGGCGCCATCAGCCTGGCGATTATCGCTTTCGTTTGACTTTTCTGGCTTCGTCCGAGCTTGGCGCAGAGCCTTCGCGCCCTATATTTGCCGCGGCCCTGGAGTGTCCTCGGGTCTCGAGAGGCGGCGATGGTGACCATCGAGGTCATGCCGGCGCGATTGACGCGCGAGGAGACCGACGATCTGAGGCGAGCGGTCGCTTGCCTGGAAGGCGCGAGCTTCGCGCAGCGGCTGACCGACGTCATCGGACGCCCGGTCGAGCTTTTGAGCCGCGCCATGCCGCAATCAGCGCGGCGGGCGGTTGGGCACGCGACCGAGGCCGCCCTCCGCGGCGCGCTCAAGCTGGCGTTGCGGACCCTCGATCTCAAAGCGGCGGCCAAGCCGGCCAACCGCGCCCATAAGCTCGCCGCCGCCGCGTCCGGCGCGGTTGGCGGCGCGCTCGGATTGGCCGCGCTGCCGGTCGAGCTGCCGATCTCGACGACCATCCTCTTGCGCTCGATCGCCGAGATCGCGCGCGAAGAGGGGGAGGATCTGAGCGCGCCCGACGCCGCGTTCGCCTGCGTCGAAGTGTTCGCGCTCGGCGGCCGCGCGGACGAGGAGGCGGCGTTCGAGAGCGGTTATTTCGCGGTCCGCGCCGCGCTGGCCAAGTCGGTGAGCGACAGCGCCCGCTTCCTCGCCAACGAAGGCGTCGGCGCCCAGTCCGCACCGGTCATCGTGCGGGTGATTTCGCAAATCGCGGCCCGCTTCGGGGTCGTGGTGAGCGAGAAGGTCGCCGCGCAGGCGGCGCCGATTATCGGCGCGATCGGCGGCGCGACTGTCAACGCCGCCTTCGCCGATCATTTCCAGACGCTGGCCCGCGGCCATTTCATCGTCCGGCGCCTGGAGCGCAAGCGCGGCGCGAGTCTCGTCGCCTTCGAATATCAGCGCTTGCGCGGCGCGCGCCAGGAAAGCCGAAGAGCCGCGTCCTAGCCGAGAGGAACGGATTGCGCCGATGGGCGATCGCCGGCCGCCTCATCCGAAGCGACGTCCCGGGCCGGCCGGCCGAACGTTCGCACTGGCGCTTCTCGGTTTGCTGGCGGCGGGCGGCCCGGCGCCAGCCGACCTGAGGCCGCCCGCCCGGATGCGCGGCGAGCCGCCGATGCGCTTTGTACGCGTGGTGAGCGCCGAGCCCGGATGCGCGCCCAATTGCCCGGAATGGCTTTCGGCCGAGGGCCGGATCGGGCCCGGCGCGGCGACCGACCTCGCCGAAGCGCTCGAGAGGCTCAACGGCCGCCGATTGCCGATTCTCATCCATTCTCCCGGCGGCTCGGTCGCCGACGCAGTGGCGATGGGCGAGCTCATTCGAGCCAAGGGCCTCGCGGTCGCCGTCGCCAGGACGCTGATCACGAATTGTCCCGAGCGGGCGCCGAAATGCCCGAGCGGCCCGGGCAGGGCGATCACCGGCGGCGCAATGTGCGCCTCGGCCTGCGTGCTCGTGCTCGCCGGCGGCGTCGAGCGGCTCGTCGGCCCCGCGGCGCTGGTCGGCGTGCATCAGATCACCACGGTGGTGAGAGAGACCGAGGGCCTGGCGCATCTCACCTCGACGCGGAAGGTCTACGAGCAATTGGACGCCGACGCCGCGGTCAGCGCTTATCTCGCCGCGATGGGCGTGGGCGATCCGGTGATGGCGCTCATGCGCAAGACGCCGGCGGCCAGCGTTCGCTGGCTGAGCCTCGCCGATCTCAAGGTCTCGCGTCTCGCGACATTGGCGCTCGACGCCGCCGAGCCGATCGCGACCAGCGGCGCCAATGGCCTCAACGGCCGGGCGTTCGACGGCGACCCGCCGCCGGCCGATCTCGTACAGGCGAGCGCGGCCATGCCATTCGCTGGACGCGGCGTGGCGCTCGACATCGCGTTGCGCTATCGGCGCGGCGGCGGCGCGGTCGAAGCGGAGATGACGGTGAGCGATGTCGAGACGCGACCGGCATCCGCCCCGCTCTCGCCGAACTGGAGCCTGACGCTGACGGCGCCCGGCGCCGAATCGCTGCGATTGAGCACCGCCGGGGCGCCGCCGGGGCGCGCGATCGTTCCGCGCGAGCGCTTCTGCGCCCTCGCCAAAGGCGGAAGGCTCGTCGTGGCGCCGGCCCGCGACGACTCGCCGGGCGGGGGAGCGCAGGACGCCGCGGCCGAGTTCACCCTTGCCGCAATGGCCGGGGCGAAGGCGCTCATTGCCGAAGCCTGTCCCTGAGCGGCGCGCCCAAGGCCGCAAGGACCGATTTCCAAGCCGGATGCAACGAATTCCAAGCCGGGCGCAGCAAAATCAAAGCCGGACGCAACGAAATCCAAATCCAGCGCAACAAAATCCAAATCCGTTTTCCCTCCTCGAATCAAGATTAATCAATAGGTTATCGCCTATTCCGCGGGCTTCGTAACTCCCGGCCCCTCGGAGGCGCCCCGGAGGGGCCTCGAAGGACGCTCCAGCGCGCGCCGAGCCCGCGCAGCCCTCCGGANNCCGGCGACCCAGAGCCGAGCTGGCGCCTGCCGCCCGCAGCATTTCTGAAAAGTAGAGCATGGGCTCGGCTATTTGGCAAGAAATTGTCGATTCCCGCAAAAAGGGTTTCGGCCTTCCGGGACGGCCAGCTCAGGCGCTGTGGCAGACGGCCTCGATGTTGTTGCCGTCGGGGTCGATAACGAAGGCGGCGTAATAGTTCGGCGCATAGTCGCGCGGGCCTGGCGCGCCGTTGTCCTTCGCCCCGGCCTTGAGCGCCGCGGCATGAAACGCCCGGACGGCGGACTTGTCCGAGCTCGACANNCCGAAGCCCGCGCCGCCTTCGTAGGTCAGGAGCTTCTTGATTCCGAGCGGGGCGAGGGCCTGCTCATAAAAGGCGGTCATGACGTCGAACTGGGCGGTGCGGAGGCCGATGTGGTCGATCATGGGGCTGGTCCTTTGAAGAAGTGGTTGGCGAGCACGGGCGGTCAGGCGGTCATGACGCCGTATAGGATTGCTTGGTCGCTCCGCTCCCCGCAATGACGAATCTGCGCGGTCGAAAACGGCTGCAGTCCGGGCGCCGCCGGCGGCGACGAGTCAGTTCTTGGCCTTGTCGACGAGCTTGTTCTTGCCGATCCAGGGCATCATGGCGCGCAGTTTCGCCCCGACGTCTTCGATCGGATGGGCGTTGGCGCGGGCGCGCATCGCCTTGAACGAGGTCTGGTTGACCCGGTTCTCGAGCATCCAGTCACGGGTGAACTTGCCCGACTGGATGTCGTCGAGGACGCGCTTCATCTCGGCCTTGGTCGCCCCGGTGATGATGCGCGGCCCGGAGACGTATTCGCCATATTCGGCGGTGTTGGAGATCGAATAGTTCATGTTGGCGATGCCGCCCTCATAAATGAGGTCGACGATCAGCTTCACCTCGTGCAGGCACTCGAAATAGGCCATTTCCGGCGCATAGCCGGCCTCGACCAGGGTCTCGTAGCCGCCGCGGATGAGTTCGACCAGGCCGCCGCACAGCACCACCTGCTCGCCGAAGAGATCGGTCTCGCATTCCTCGCGAAATGACGTCTCGATCACGCCGGCGCGCCCGCCGCCGATCGCGGAGGCGTAGGAAAGGCCGAGATCGTGGGCGTTGCCGCTCGCGTTCTGATGAATCGCAATGAGACAGGGCACGCCGCCGCCGCGCTTGTACTCGGAGCGCACCGTGTGGCCGGGGCCCTTGGGCGCGACCATCAGCACGTCGAGATCGGCGCGCGGCTCGATCAGGTTGAAGTGGACGTTGAGCCCATGGGCGAACATCAGCGCCGCGCCCTTCTTCATGTTGGGCGCCAGCTCGTTGCGGTAGATCTCGGCCTGCAGCTCGTCGGGCGTCAGCATCATCACGATGTCGGCCCACTTGGCCGCCTCGGCGACCTTCATCACCTTGATGCCCTCGGCTTCCGCCTTCTTGGCCGAGGCCGAATCGGGCCTCAGCGCCACTGCAATGTCCTTGACGCCGCTGTCGCGCATGTTGAGGAGATGCGCGTGGCCCTGGCTGCCGTAGCCGATGACCGCGACCTTCTTGCCCTTGATCAGATTGAGGTCGGAATCCCGGTCGTAATAAACGCGCATGTCTTATCCTGCGGTCTCGCGCGCCGAAAGCGGCTTCGCGCTCATGAGTAGAGGGCCGGGCGTCGGGGTCGCCCACGCCAGTGGTCGGGGGTTCTAGTGAATGGGGGCGATGCGATCAAGCGCCGGCGCCCCGGGTTGACGGTTAGCCTTATGGCGACGGGCGCCTTATTATTGGCTCCGGCCCGTGAAGGGTCCGGGTCTTGGCCGGAGGGGATTTTCCATGCGCCTGCTTCAACGGTTGCGATCGCTCGCTGTTCTGGCGCTGATCGCCGTTTCGGTTTCGGCCTGCGGCTACAATGTCATCCCGAGCAAGCAGGAGGCCGCCAACGCGGCCTGGGCGGAGGTCCAGAACCAGTATCAGCGCCGGGCCGATCTCGTCCCCAACCTGGTCGCCACGGTCCAGGGCTACGCCAAGCAGGAGAAGGACGTCTTTGTCCAGGTGACCGAGGCGCGCGCCAAGGCGACGTCGATCCACCTCGACGCCAACGACCTGACCGACCCGGCGAAGGTCAAGGAACTGCAGGATGCGCAAAGCGCGCTTTCGGGCGCCCTCGGCCGGCTGCTCGCGGTCAGCGAAAACTATCCAGACCTCAAGTCGAACCAGAACTTCCTGGCGCTGCAATCCCAGCTCGAGGGGACCGAGAACCGGATCGCCGTCGCCCGCCGCGACTACATCGCCGCGGTGCAGGACTTCAACACCACGCTCAGGACCTTCCCGAGCGTGCTCTGGGCGCAGACGGTGTTCCGCTCGATCAAGCCGCTGGCTCCGTTCACCGCCGACTCCGGAGCCCAAGCCGCGCCGAAGGTGAAGTTCTAGTCCTCGAACCGGGAGCGTCCGGATGCCTCGCCTCTGGCCGCGGGCCCTGATCGGCGCCCTCATCGCGGCGCTATGGGTCGGCGCGGCGCTTGCGGCGGCAAGCTTCCCCCCGCTCACCGGACGGGTGGTCGACCAGGCGAAGATCCTTTCGCCCGTCACCGCCGCCGACCTCGAGGGCAAGCTCGCCGATCTTGAGCAGAAGTCCGGGATTCAGCTCGTGGTGGCGACCGTGCCCTCGCTTGGCGGCGAGGAGATCGAGCCCTACGCCAATGAGCTCTTCCGCGCCTGGAAACTGGGCGAGACTAAGAAGAACAACGGCGTCCTCCTCCTGATCGCGCCAAACGAGCGAAGGGTGCGCATCGAGGTCGGCTATGGCCTCGAGGGCACGCTGACCGACGCCGTCTCCAGCATCATCATTTCCAACGCGATCGCGCCCAGATTCAAGGCTGGCGATTTCAACGGCGGCGTTACCCGCGGCGTCGACGACATCATCACCGCCCTCACCACCGACTCGGCCGAATGGAAGCCCAAGCCGACCGACATGCGCCCCGAGCGCGAGTCGACGCTGTTCGACGCCATCGCGCCGTTCCTCATTTTCCTGTTCATCATGTTCGTGATTTCGCGCATCTCCCGGCGCGGCGGCGGCGGAAATGTCGTGTTCATTCCGATGGGGGGCGGCTTCGGCCGCGGCGGTTTTGGCGGCGGCGGCGGNNGGGTTCGGCGGCGGCTTTTCCGGCGGCGGCGGCTCATCGGGCGGCGGCGGCGCCTCGGGAGGCTGGTGATGATTCTCGACCCGGCCGAGGCGGCGCGCGTCGAGGCGGCGTTCGACGCGGCGCAGCTCAAGACCCGCGCGCCCCTTGTCTGCGTGCTCGCCGGCGCTTCCGCCGCCCGTGACGCCGAGTTTCTGCTCGGCGCCTGCATCCTCGCGCTGGCGACGCCGCTGCCGCTCTTGCTGTTCACCGAGCTTTCCGCCCACCGCATCTACGTCGCTCAGCTGCTGGTCGCCATTCTGGCCGCGGTCTTGGGGTCGCTGCCCCCGGTCCGGCGCTGGCTCGTTCCGAAACGCTGGGCGCGCTCGGCCAGCCACCAGGCGGCGCTGGCGCAATTTGTCCTGCGCGGCATCGACCGCTCGCAGTGCGGCGCGCTCGTCTATGTCTCGCTCGCCGAGCACTACATCCGCATCGTTCCGGCCGAGGACGCGGCGCGACTCATCGCCCATGACCGATGGCAGGCCGCCGTCGACGAAGCGCTTGGACCGCTCGCCGCCGGGGCTACGGAAGCCGCGCTGACCGGGCTCGCCCGGCGCTGCGGCGATCTTCTCGCCGGGCCATTCCCGCCGGGCGAGCCCGCAGACATGAAGCGACAACGATTCCACATCGTCTGAGCGTCAAGACTGATGAGCGCGGGGACCGATTCCGGACGGCGTCGAGACGGGCGTAATCCAGGCCTGCGGCTTGAGATCGCGGACATTCTCCTCTAGGAACAGGCTTGCTTCGGAAGCTCGCGGGGAACGCAATGAGGGCACTTGGCGTGGGCGGAATTGGATGGCGGGCGATGATCGGCCTCGCCGCCATGCTCGCGATCGGCGCCGTTTCGGCCCAGGCGACGCCTTACTTGGTCGCCGACGCCGACAGCGGCCAAGTGCTGATGGAAAACGAGGCGACCGCCCAGTGGTATCCGGCGTCGCTGACCAAGCTGATGACGGTCTATGTCGCGCTCGACGCGGTGCGCAGCGGCAAGCTCACCCTCGACACGCCGCTCGTGATGTCGGTGCGCGCCGCACGGATGCCGCCGTCAAAAATGGGATTCCGGCCCGGCACGGAGGTGACGCTCGACAATGCGCTCAAGATGCTGATGGTCAAGTCGCCCAACGACGTCGCGGTGATGGTCGCCGAGGGCGTTTCGGGCTCGGTCGAAGCCTTCGCCGGCGACATGAATGCGGCGGGGCAGCGCCTGGGGCTGCAAGAATCGCATTTCGTCAATCCCAACGGCTTGCACGATCCCGCCCACGTGTCGTCCGCCCGCGACATGGCGATGATCGCGCGCGCGCTATTGCGCGAGTTTCCCGACCATGCCGACCTCTTCAGCATCGGCGCGCTTCAACTCGGCAATCAGTACATCGCCAACCATAACGGCCTGCTCGGCCGCTATCCCGGCGCCGACGGGATGAAGACCGGCTTCACCTGTCCGGCGGGTTTCAACGTGGTGGCGAGCGCCAACCACTCCGGGCGGCGTCTGATCGTCGTCGTCCTCGGCGCGCCGACGGCGAGATCGCGGAATCAGGAAGCGGCGGACCTTTTCGATCGCGGCTTCGCCATGGGCGGGGGGAACGGCTCGCTGGAATCGCTGCCACCGTCGAGCTCAGGCGCGCCCAACATGCGCGCCGACGTCTGCCTGCGCCGGAACGCGGCGGCGATCGCCGCCGCTGAGGATGGGGATTTCGCCGAGCCGACCCAGGCAGCCGCGTCAGCGGGCCGCGTGGCCCCGTTCCCCAACCCGTTCTCGGCGCTGCTCACGCCGGTAGTGGCGCGCACCGTGCTCTCGGACGAGAGGATCCGATTTGATCCGGTTCCCGTCTTTCTTGGTCCCGCCCCGGGCTGGAAGGGGCCGGCGCTGGGCGCCCGCCCGACCGGAACGGCGACAGCGTCCGATAACACTCAAGGCGTTGACGCCAACCCCCCGCCAACGTCGCCCCATGGCGCGAGGCAGAAGTCCGGGCGGAAGCTCATCCGCCACGCCGCCTTGGAGACCAAGGGCCAGAAAGTCATGGCGGCGAAANNCTGTCGAATCCTGGGCGGGCGGAAGTAGAAGAGTTTTTTTACATCGTGCCTTAGTTTGGCCAGTTTGTCGTCAAGCGCGCGCCGCAACGCCGGGTCATATTCAAAAGCGTGCCGCGTGGGATCGGTTCGCGGTTAGCTCGGTTTTCTTGCCCCCCAGCCCCCGAGCGCCAAGACGGGCCGAAGACATTCCACGAAGGCTAGCGGATCGGCGGGCCCCCTCCTAGCCGATCCGCTCTTTTTTTGTCTGAATGGACCCAGCGCTGGCCTGATCAGCGAAATCTGACCCCTTCGTAAGCCCACTGCTTCAAGAGGTGATGGGCGATCGCCACCGGCGTTGGGGCGGCGAGGCGGTCGGGGTGGCGTTTTTCGAGGAGCGCGACTGCCTCCTCGCGAGTGAACCAGCGGGCGTCCTCCAACTCGACCTGATCGACCTTGATGCTACGGTCGCGGGCCTCGGCGAAGCAGCCGATCATCAGCGAGGCTGGGAAAGGCCATGGCTGAGAAGCAAAATACTGGACCGCGCCGCAGGCGACGCCGGACTCTTCCCAGATCTCGCGCCTGACCGCAGCTTCGATCGTCTCTCCCGGCTCGACGAATCCGGCCAGCGCCGAATACATGCCCTTCGGGAACCGGGGCTGGCGGCCGAGCACGCAGGCGTCCCCGTCGACCGCGAGCATGATGACGACCGGATCGGTGCGCGGGAAATGTGTGGCCTTGCAGACCTTGCAGTCCCGTCGCCAGCCCGCCACCGCGACGTCGGTGAGCGCGCCGCAGTTGGCGCAGAAACGGTGATGCGCGTGCCAATGCATGAGCGCCTTGGCGGCGGCCAGCATCGCCGCCTGATCGTGCGCCACGAGGCCGCCGACCGCGATCGAGCGCAGGTCGATGAGCTTCAGATCCTCGCGGGCCGGGACGACCAGAATCCGCCGGTCGAGAAAGCCGTCGCTGGCGTCCGAGCGCTGTTCGACCGTCTTGTCCGCCAACAGGACGGCGAAAATCGGCGCGCCGCCGGGCGCGAGGCCCAGCAGCGCCTCGACCTCGGCGCCTCCGAGCGCTTCGATTTCGCTGATCGGAAACAGCGAATCGAGTCCGCTCTCGCTGTTGCGCAACACCGGCATGTCGCGCGCGATGAGGAGCGTGCGCGCATCCTCGCGGGCGCGCAGGCGCGCGACTTCGACCGGATCCTCGCGCCGATAGGATCCGCGGTCGAACCAATCGACGGCAAAGCCGAGGCCTTCGAGAGCAGCCAATGCTTGACCTCCTTCAGCCGTGCTTCTTGCCGGCGGAGCGGCGTGGACGGCGAGGCAATCCCAAGCGGAACGCGGCGAGGCCGCGGCTCAAGGATAGCGCGCCTTGAGGCTGGAGACGCGCTCCGCGTCGTAGTCGATGATGCAGCGCAAGCGCGGATCGCCGCTCTTGGCGTCCATGCCCGACTCGAACGGCGCGACATCCTGGCATTCCGAATCGCGCCAGGCGACCCATTGCGACTGGGCGTCAATGAGCGAACGACGCCAACGGGCTTTTTGCGACGACAGCAAGCCCTGACGCGCGTCGATCGATTTGATCGCCGCCTCGACGGCCGCCGCCAGCTGCCTGTCGGACTTGTCGGCGTTGGTCCTCAGGCACTCGGCAAGCTCGCGAGCCCCGATCTTGGTGGCGTCGCATACGGTTTGCGACGGGCGCTCGTCTTCGGCGCGCGCCAACGGGCACAAGGCGATCATGGCGGCGGCAAGCACGAGGGGTCGCACGATCAAGTTCGTCACCCGAAAAGGAGTAGGAAAGAGCGCGTCACAAGCTCGCCGCCGCGCGCGCCGGACGGCTGAGAAAGTCCTGCATCCGCTCGAGGGCGCGTTTGATATTTTCCAGCGAGTTTGCGTAGGACAGCCGCAAGTAACCTTCGCCGTGGACGCCGAAATCCGGGCCGCCGATCACCGCCACGCCCGCGTCCTGCAGCAGGGCCGAGGCGAGGGGCTTCGCCTTCCAGCCGGTGGCGGCGATATTGGGAAACGCATAGAAGGCCCCCTTGGGTGTTACCGCACGGACGCCGGGCAGCCGGTTGAGGCCGGCGGTCACCGCTATGCGCCGCCGGTCGAACTCAGCCCGCATGGTTTCGACCGAGTCCTGCGGACCGTTCAGCGCCGCGATGCCGGCGAATTGCGTCGCCGCGTTGACGCAGGAATAGGAATTGACCGCGAGCTTCCGCGCAATCTCGCGCCAGGGTTTTGGCCATAGCGAATAGCCGAGCCGCCAGCCGGTCATGGCGTAGGTCTTCGACCACCCGTCAAGCAGGATCAGCCGGTCGCGGATCTCCGGATAGGCGAGGAGCGAGCGGTGGGCGAGGCCGTCGTAGGTCAATTGGCCGTAGATTTCGTCCGACAGGATCGCCGCGTTCGGCCAGCGCGCGAGGCCTGCGACCAGTTTGTCGATCTCCTCGCCCGGGGTCACCCCGCCGGTCGGGTTTGCCGGCGAATTGAGGATGACGAGGCGCGTTTCAGGCGTCATCAGCTTCAGCGCCTCCTCGGCCGAGAAGGCGAAGCCGTTTTCTTCCCGCACCTGCAGAGGGACCGGCCGCGCGCCGGTGAATTCGATCATCGAGCGGTAGATCGGGAAACCGGGGTCGGGATAGACGATGTCGGCGCCCTTTTCGCCGAACATCAGGATCGCCATGAACATCGTCACCTTGCCGCCCGGGACGATGAGGACATCATCCGGCGATGCTTCGACCTTGAGGCGGCGGTGAAGGTCGGCCGCCACCGCCTCGCGCAAGGGCTGAATCCCGGTCGCGTCGGTATAGCCGTGCTCGCCGTCGCGCAGCGCCTTGACGGCGGCCTCGACGATATGGGCTGGGGTTTTGAAGTCGGGCTGGCCGATGCCGAGATTGATGATGTCGCGCCCCTGGCGCTGCAATTCGGCCGCCTTCGCCAGCACGGCGAAAGCGTTCTCCTCCCCCATCCGCCCGAAGGCGGGATTGATTGCGATCAAGGCTGCTGGCTCCGGTAAGGCTGCCCCTTTTGGCAAAGCCGCGCGGCGGGGGCAAGGGTCTCAGCGAGGCTAAAGCAGCGCCTTGAATTCTTCCAAGCTCAATCCCGCCTGTTTGATGATCGAGCGGAGCGTGCCGGGCTTCAGGTCGCGGCTCGAATGGACTGGCACGGTAAGGGTTCGCGCCGGGTGGCCGGGAAGGACCATAACATGATGACTGCCGACGATCCGATCCGTCCTGAACCCCGCGCGCGTCAACGCTCGTATGACCCGACGACCATCCAGCGCGGGCAGCTTTCCGTCGGCCACGTTCAGGCCGCGACGGTCACGCTGCGGATTTCAGGAATCGCGTCGGGGGGAATTGTCAGGCCATGAGCGCGCCGATAGTCCACAACGGCGCGGATCGCTTCCTCGGCATTGAGGAGCGCTTGCCGCTCTGTGTCGCCCTCCGTCACCACTTCCGGCAGAGCCGGAACCAGAACGGTGTAGCCGCCGTCAGGCTGCGGCTCCAGGATGACCGAAAAACTGTAGGTTATGGGCATATGCTATTGTCGCGCCTCTCAAGGCGCATCAATAGCACAAGAAGGGCAATTGCGCAGCGGCGCCGCGCTGATAGCCCGTCGAGAGAGGGCGTCCTTCCGGACGGCGACTGGCGGGGGGTCAGCAACCCCGCACTACAATGCTCCAAGCGCCTTCTCCATCACCCGGCGCAGCCGCGCGGCGAAGGCCGGAGGGTCCTCGACGCTCGCGCCTTCCATGAGCCGGGCCTCGTCGAGCACGAGCCAGGCCGCGTCCTCGATCAGCGGCTTGTCCTTGCCCTCCTTGAAGCGCCCGGCGAGCGCCTTGGTCAGCGCGTGCGTGGGGTTGACCTCGAGGATCGGCTTCATCCGCTCGGCGATCCGTCCATGCGCGGCGAGCATCTTTTCGAGCTGGCGGTCGGGGCCGAATTCGGGCGCGATCAGGCAGGCGACGCTGTCGGTCAGCCGGTCCGAGGCGCGCACCTCGGCGACCTCGTCCCCCAGCGTCTGCTTGAAGAACGCAAACAGTGTCGCGACCTCGCCGGTCGCCTCGGCCGGCGCGTCCGCCCCCTCGACCAGCGCGATCGACTTGATGTCGGCGGCGCCCTGGCTCACCGACTTGAACGGCTTGCCGTCGAATCCCGCCGCCGTCGACACCCAGAAGGCGTCGACCGGGTCCGCCAGCAGCAGCACTTCGACGCCGCGCGCCTTGAACCCTTCGAGCTGCGGGCTCGCGGCGAGGCGCTTGGCGTCGTCGCCGGTCAGATAAAAGATCGCCGTCTGGTTCTCGCGCAGCGAGGCGACATATTGCGCCAGCGTCCGGTCGCCCGCCGGATGGGTGGTGGATATGAAGCGGGCGATCTTGAACAGGCCGTCGCGGCGCTCGGGGTCCTCGTACAGACCCTCCTTGATGACCGGGCCGAAATGCTCCCACACCTTGGCGAACTTGTCCGGCTCGGCCTCGGCGAGCTTGCC
>PLUH01000318.1 GCA_003164825.1 Hyphomicrobiales bacterium | reverse complement strand
GCGAAGCCGGTCACGTGAGCCTGCTGCAAACGATCGCCGCCGACTTACGCGCGCCGGTGAAGCGCGATCCGGCGGCGCGCGGGTACGCCGACGTGCTGCTCTCGTATCCCGGTTTTCACGCGATCACGGCGCATCGCTTCATCCATTTATTGTATGGTGCGAACGTGCCGCTGCTCCCGCGGTTTTTGTCGAACCTCGTGCGCTTTGTAACGGGAGTCGAAATTCACCCGGCGGCCCGGCTCGGCAAAGGCTTTTTTATCGACCACGGCTCCGGCGTCGTCATCGGCGAAACGGTTGAGACCGGCGACGACGTCACCATCTATCAGGGCGTCACGCTCGGCGGGACCAGTTTAGCCGGCGGCAAGCGCCATCCGACCCTCGGAAACCGCGTTGCGGTCGGCGTCGGAGCGGCGGTTCTCGGAGCGATCGTGGTGGGCGACGATGCGAAGATCGGCGCCGGATCGGTGGTCGTTCGAGACGTGCCGCCCAATTCGACCGTCGTCGGTATTCCGGGGCTGATCGTGCTGCAAGATGGAAAACCGGTGCGCAACGTGCCGCCGCCCTCGAGGGTCTTTATGCCAGACCCCAGTGCTGCCGAGATCGAGCAGCTCGAGGAGCGCATCGTAGCACTCGAACGTCGCATCGCCGATCTGCAGCGCTCGCCCGGACTGACGAATGCCCCTCCGGCTGTATAACACACAGTCCCGTTCGGTCGAGCCATTTGCTCCGTTGCACGGAAACGACGTCCGCATCTACGTCTGCGGGCTCACGCCCTCAGCCGAGGCTCACCTCGGGCACGCCCGTTCGTTCGTGTTCTTCGACGTCTTGCGCCGGTACCTGACGCATCTGGGGTACCGCGTCACCTACGTTCAAAACGTGACCGACATCGACGATCGCAGCATCGAGGCCGCGCGCCGCCTCGGCATCCCTTGGAACGAAGTCGTCGAGACGTTCTATGCCTCGTTCAAACGCTCGATGAACCGGTTGCACGTCCTCGAGCCCGACCGCGAACCGCGCGCGACCCAATACATTCCCGAGATCATCGAGATGATCGAGCGTCTCATCGAGCGCGAGCACGCGTACGTCGTGGGTGACGGCGTGTACTACGCCGTGCGGTCTTTCCCCCGCTACGGCGAGCTGTCGGGGCGCAACATCGACGAATTGCGCTCGGGTGCGCGCATCGCGGTCGACGAGGAGAAGCGCGATCCACTCGACTTCGCACTGTGGAAATTCGCCAAGCCGGGCGAGCCGAGTTGGCCCTCACCCTGGGGCGACGGCCGTCCGGGCTGGCATATCGAGTGCTCGGCGATGTCGATGGCGACGCTGCTCGAGCCGTTCGGCGGCGGGCTCGAATGCGACGACCCGAACCGCAATGTGTTCGACATTCACGGCGGCGGGATCGACCTCGTCTTTCCCCACCACGAGAACGAGATCGCGCAGTCCTGCTGCGCCTTCGGCTCGCGGCGGATGGCCAATGTCTGGCTCCATAACGGCTTCCTGCAAGTCGAAGGCGAGAAGATGGCGAAGAGCCTCGGCAACTTCGTCACCATCCATGAGTTGCTCGAGACTCCGACGTTCGGCGGCCGCAAATGGTCCGGCGAAGCGTTGCGTCTCGCGATGCTGCGTGGGCATTACCGGCAGCCGCTCGACTGGACGGCGAAAGCGCTGGAGGAAGCGGAGGCGACTCTCGACCGCTGGTACGACGCGGTCGGCGAAGTCGAGGCGAGAGGCGACCCGGACCAGGATGTGTTGAATGCGTTGGCCGACGACCTCAATACGCCGGAGGCCATCGCGAGACTTCATCGCCTGGCGCATCCCGCCGTCGCCGAGGCGGAGATTACCGACGTTCTGGAATCGCGCCGAACGCTCGCGCCTGGGCTCTTCAAGCGCAGCGCCAATCTCTTGGGCTTTCTGGGGCAAACGAGATCCGAACGGCTGGCGTCTGTGCTGCGCGGCGCGCGGATCGACGCTGCGAAAATCGAGGCGATCGTCGCCGAACGCGCCGCGGCGCGCACGGCGCGAAACTGGGCGGAATCCGACCGGCTGCGCGATGAGCTCGCCGCCCTCGGCGTCGCGATCAGGGACAACAAGGACGGGACGACGACGTGGGAGCCGAAGCGATGAGCGCCGTCGCGCTGCGTCCCTTCGTTCCCGCCGACGCGAAGCGATGCGCCGAGATATTCCGCGCCAGCATCGAGGAGTTGGCGGCCGAGGATTACGACGCCGACCAGCGCGAGGCGTGGGCGTCGCGGGCCGACGACGAAGAGGCGTTCGGCGCCCGGCTGGCGGGCGCGCTCACCCTCCTCGCGGTGATCGACGGCGAGATCGCCGGTTTCGCCAGTCTCAAGGGGGCTGAGGAGATCGACATGCTCTTTGTCGATCCCGAATTCGCTCGCCAGGGTGTCGGCCGGACGCTGCTCGACGCGCTGACGAGGCTCGCCCAAGCGCGCGGCGCGAAGCGCCTAGCCACGGAGGCGAGCGACGTCGCCAAGCCATTGTTCGAGCGCGAAGGCTTCACCGCCCAAAGGCGCAATCTTGTGCGCAAGGGCGACCAATGGCTCGCCAACACCACCATGACCAAGACCTTCGGCGCCGATCCCGCGCCCCCGACCCGACATTGACGAGCGAGCCCATGGCCAAAGATCACCACCTCGTCCTGAGGAGCGGCGCCGTAGGCGGCGCGTCTCGAAGGACGCTCCAGATCGCGCAGANNACGATGCGCGACGGCGCGCTGACCACGGGCGTCGACTTCTCGCTCGACGACAAGCGCCACATCGCCGCGATGCTCGACCGGCTCGGCGTCGACTATGTCGAGGGCGGCTATCCGGGCGCAAACCCGCTCGACACCGAGTTTTTCAGAAAGAAGCCCACAACGCGCGCGCGCTTCTGCGCCTTCGGCATGACCAAGCGACCCGGCCGCTCGGCCGCCAACGATCCCGGCCTCATGGGGCTGCTCGCCGCCGACGCCGACGCGATCGTCTACGTCGCCAAGGCTTGGGACTATCACGTCCATGTCGCGCTCGGCTCGACGCTCGAGGAGAACCTCGACAGCATAACCGACAGCGTCAAGGCGGCGGTCGCCGCGGGCCGCGAAGCAATGGTCGATTGCGAGCATTTCTTTGACGGCTACAAGGCCAATCCGAAATACGCGCTTCTCTGCGCCAAGACCGCGATCGAAGCCGGCGCGCGCTGGGTGGTGTTATGCGACACCAACGGCGGAACGCTTCCGCATGAGGTCGAGCGCATCGTCGGCGAGGTCGCGCGCGTCATTCCCGGCGAACGTCTCGGCATCCATGCCCACAATGACACCGGCAACGCGATCGCCAACTCGCTCGCCGCCGTCCGCGCCGGCGCGCGGCAGGTGCAGGGCACTTTGAACGGCCTCGGCGAGCGGTGCGGCAACGCCAATCTCGTGACCCTCATCCCGACGCTGACTTTAAAGCCCGAATTGGCCGAGCGGTTCGAGACCGGCGTCACGCCGGAGGCGCTACGTCAGATCACCCACGTCTCGCGCGCATTCGACGAAATGCTCAACCGCGCGCCGAACCGGTACGCGCCCTATGTCGGCGCCTCGGCCTTCGCCACCAAGGCCGGCATTCACGCCTCCGCCCTCGCCAAGGACCCGCGCACCTACGAGCATGTGCCGCCCGAAAGCGTCGGCAACAAGCGCGCCGTGCTGGTTTCCGATCAGGCGGGACGCTCTAACCTGATATCCGAGCTCAATCGGCTGGGAGTCGAAGCGGACCCGGGCGATCCACGCCTGGGCCGCCTGCTCGACGAGGTCAAGGCGCGCGAGGCGCAGGGCTTCGCCTATGAGGCGGCCGACGCGTCGTTCGAGCTCTTGGCGCGCGGGGTGCTGGGCGGCGTGCCGGAATTCTTCGCCGTCGAGAGCTTCCATGTCAGCGTCGAGCGNNGCGCTGCGCAAGGACCTCGGCGTCTACCAGAAGCATATCGAGGACCTCGAACTGCGCGACTACCGCGTGCGGGTGTTCCAGGGCGGCACCGACGCAGTGACCCGCGTCCTGATCGAATTCGGCGATAAGAGCGGCGAAACCTGGTCGACGGTCGGCGTATCAGGCAACATCATCGACGCCTCGTTCCAGGCCCTGGTCGACGCGATCACCTACCGCCTGCTCAAGGTCGGCGTCGCGGCGCAATAGGGGCGCTCATCGCAGCGCTTCCTGCGCCATATAGGCGGCCATCAGCACGATGAAGGCGATCAACAGACCGCGGAGAAGTCTGTCATCGAATCTGTTCGCGAGGCGCGCGCCGATGTCCGTGCCGAGGACAAGCCCAAGCACGACGCCGAGGAGAACCGGCCATGAGGGGATCCGGCCTTCGCGCCAATAGACCCATGCAGCCGGGATGGTGAGCGGGACGGTCAATAGCACGAGGCTGACCATCTGCGCCGAGCGCTGCGGGACCTTGAGCCACGCGCTCAAACCCGCGGTGATCGCGAGCCCCCCGCCGATGCCGAGAAAGCCGGACGAGAAGCCCGCGAATGCGCCAACCGTGGCCAGGGCCCAACGCGGGACGGGGGGAGCCTCGGGACCTTCTTCTTCGCTTTCGCGACGAGGCGGCCGCACGACCACGAGCACGCCAAGGGCGACGAGATAGAGGACGAAGGTCCATTGCAGGAAGGCCCTCGACGCCGCTGCAGCGGCTTTCGCGCCTGCCGCTCCGCCGATGAGGAAGCCAACGCCAAGCAGGACGAGCCATGTCAACGGACTGCGGTGGCCCTTCTGCCAATAGCGGCGAATGCCGGAGAGGCTCGTCGGGAACACCTGGGCGACAAGCGATATGCCCTGCGCCGCATGCTGCTCGGCGCCGAGCAAGAGACCAGAAAACACGACGAGGCCGCCTCCCGGACTGACCCCGAGCAGCCCCGAGGTCAACCCGCCGACGAACCCGACCGCGGCTCCGTCGAGTAGACCATTGGCGAGCAATTGCTGAAGCTCCGAACGCTTGCGCCAATTGCTAGGTTCAAATGACGACGTCAAGCGCCGCTTGACCGAAGAGAATTTTCCCCCGTGGCGGGAATAAACCGCGCGTCGCCCGAGTCTCCTTCCTGAACGGCGCCCTTTGCCGAACAAGGAGAGACCGATGATTGACGAACGCGACGGCGGCCTCGACCGCCGGCAAACCCTGAAATGCATGCTGTGGGCCGGGACCGGCGTCGTCTGGACGGTTGCCGGCGGCGTGCCATCCTCGCGCCTCATCGGCTCGGCCAAAGCGGCGGAGGGAAGCTTCTCCTTCGTCCAGATTTCCGACAGCCACATCGGCTTTGAGAAGCCTGCCAATCCGGACGCCCGCGCCACATTGAGCGCTGCGGTCGACAAGGTTCTCGCGACGCCGGACAAACCCGCCTTCCTCATCCACACCGGGGACATCAGCCACACAGCCAAGCCGGGCGAATTCGACGACGCGCTGCAACTGATCGGCCGGGCCAAGCTCGACGTCCACTATGCGCCGGGCGAACACGACATCCTCGACCCGAAGACGCGAGACGCCTATCTCGCGCGCTTCGGCAAGGGCGCGACCGGCGGCGGTTGGTACGCTTTCGACCAGGGCGGCGTGCATTTTGTGTCGCTCAACAATGTCGTCGACCTCAAGAAGAACGGTCTCGGCTCGCTGGGCCCCGAGCAGCTCGAGTGGCTCGAGGGCGATCTCAAGGGGAGGACGGATTCGACGCCGATCGTCATCTTCTCCCACATCCCGCTGTGGATGATCGCGCCCGAATGGGGCTGGGGCACAGAGGACTCGGCGCAGGCGCTCGGCTACCTCTCGCGCTTCGGCTCGGTGACCGTCCTTAACGGCCACATCCACCAGCTCATGCAGAAGGTGGAAGGGAATGTGACCTTCCACACCGCGCGCTCGACGGCGTTTCCCCAGCCTGCGCCGGGGACCGCTCCCGCGCCGGGCCCCAAGCTCGTGCCGGCGGGCGAGTTGCGCAAATGGCTCGGCGTCCGGGAGGTCGTCTATTCGCCCTCGCCCGCGACGCTTGCGGTCACCGACACCGATCTGACGTGAGGCGATTCCAATGGGACTGCTACGGCTGCTTCAACCCCTCTCTCGCGAAGCCGGCCGAGAGGCCGGCCTTCCCCCGCGCCTTTCGCGGGAGAGGGAAGAGTCGTCCCGTCTTTCCGCGAAGAAGCCTGGCGAAGCGGCTGGTGAAGGGCCATACGAGGCGTTCCTGCGCAGACAGGAGAAATACGCCGCCGCCGTGGTGCTCGCCTGCGCGATCTCCGCGGCGCTCGCCAAGACCTCGTGGGCCGGCCCTGCCGGCGACGCGGCTCGCGGCGAGACGCTCTACGAAGCCTGCCAGGACTGCCATTCGCTCGACAAGAACGACGTCGGGCCGCGTCACCGCGGAGTGTTCGGGCGCAAGGCCGCCTCGCTGCCCGACTACGACTATTCGGACGCGCTCAAATCGGCCAATATCATCTGGAACGAGGAGACGCTCGACAAGTGGCTGACCGACCCTCAGGCTGTCGCGCCCGGCGCCAAGATGTTCTTTCACCTGGACAGTCCGCAGGACAGGGCCGATGTGATCGCTTACCTCAAGGAGCGCGCCAAGTAAGCCGCGCGGCGGCGGAGCGCGCCGGTTGAGCAGTCCAATCGCCGAGCAGCGCTTTCGCGAAATCGTGCCGCCGCTGCTCGATGATGCGTACTCACTCGCCAAATGGCTGTCGCAAAGCCCAACCGACGCCGAGGACATTGTGCAAGACGCTGCGCTGCGGGCGCTTCAGGCTCTCTCCACCGTCTCGGTCGATCGACCGAAGCCGTGGTTTCTCGCCATCGTCCGCAACGCCGCCATGACCTTCATGGCTCGCAATCGGCGCAAGACCGTGGCTTACGCCGGCGACCTCTCCGACCTCGACGCGCTCGATTTGCGTCAGGGCGACGACGCAGCGCCCAATCCCGAGCAGGAGCTCATCGCCTATGAGGACGGCGAGCGCCTGCGTCAGGCAATCGCCGGCCTTCCCCCGCCCTTTCTGGAAACGCTGGTGATGCGCGACATCAATGGCCTCTCTTATCGCGATATCGCGGAAGCGACCGACACGCCGGTCGGCACGGTGATGTCGCGGCTGGCGCGCGCCCGAGCCATGCTCGCCAAGACTTTGAGGGCCAAGGCATGACCGACCGGGACATGAACGAGCGGCTTCTGAGACTCAACGCTGCCCTCGACGGCGAGCTCGACGCCATGGCCTCGCTCGGGTTCGAGCGCGAGATGCGCGACGATCCGGCGTTCGCCGCCGAATACCGGCGCCTCGCAGCGCTGCGCGACGCGGTTCGTCGTCATGCGCCGCGCGAAGCGGCGCCGCCAGCGCTCGCCGACCGCATTGCGGCGCTGGCTGCGCCGACTCCGCCAGTTCCGGCGTCTCAGACGGCCGCTGCGCCCGAGACTGTCGTTCCATTCCGGCGGCGGGCGTGGCTTGACAGGCGGGCGCTGGCGGTGGCCGCCTCCTTCGCGATCCTCGGCTTTGCGGTCGGCGCGGGGCTTACGTCGCTGCGCTCGCCTTCGGCCGCCGACGCCGTGGCCCAGCGCCTGGTCGCCGATTTCGCCCGCGCCGAGATTGCCGGCCAGCCGTTCGACGTCGCCTCCTCGGACCGGCACACGGTCAAGCCATGGCTCGCCGCCCACGCGACGATCAGCGCCGAAATCGCCGACCTCGCGCAAGAGGGCTTCGCGCTCGAGGGCGGGCGCATCGCCGTCGTCGACCGCGTGCCGGCGCCGACGCTTGTCTATCGCAAGCGGGAACATCTGATCGCCGTCACNNCGTTCGCCGAAGCGTTCCGGGCGGCGCAAAAGCCGGCGGGCGAATCACCCGCTCGCTAAGACGCGATAGGGATGTGTCGCCGGACCCCCTCGCCGTTCCAAGCTTCCGGATTGCTTGGGGGTCCTGATTACTACTTGGGGGTCTGACTTGGACCGGGGAAGGCGCGGGTGGGCAGCGCGGGCTTGGCGTCATGCGCCATCTTCATCAGTTCCTCTCGCGACGGGCCGAGGTCGCGGGTTGGCTCGGCGATGCTGGCCTCGATGGCCTGGCCCTGCCAGGAAACGGAACGGGTTTCGGCGTGGGCCGAAACCGCAAATGCACTTGTCAA